>NZ_VCCF02000001.1:1303969-1611126 GCF_005938045.2 Pseudomonas sp. KBS0710
CGAAACGCAAACGCTCGCCGCTCTGCGGGTGCGTGAAGCTCAGCATGCTTGCATGCAGGCACAGGCGCGGCCAGGCGGCCAGGGCTTGTTCATGGGCGTACAAGCCATCACCCAGCAGCGGATGGCCGATCGACAGCATATGCACCCGCAACTGGTGCGAACGCCCGGTGATCGGCGTGAGTTCCACGCGGCACCAATCGCCACATCGCTCCAGCACTTTCCAGAAGGTCAGCGCGTTTTTGCCAAACTCATAGTCGACTACGTGGCGCGGCTTGGTCGGCGGGTCGTAGCGCAAGGGCAGGTCGATGCTGCCACTGTCCAGTTCCGGCTGGCCCCAGGCCAAGGCGGTGTAGGCTTTTTCGGTTTCGCGGTCGTGAAACTGGCGCGAGAGTTCGCGGTGACTGTCGGCGTCCCGTGCGAGCAGGATGATCCCTGAGGTTTCCCAGTCCAGGCGATGGACGATGCGGGCTTCGGGGTAGCCGTTTTCCTGCAGACGGGTGATCAGGCAGTCCTTGTTGTCATCGGCACGGCCAGGCACCGAGAGCAGCAGGGTAGGCTTGTTCACCACCAGGACGGCGGCGTCCTGATGCAGGATATGAATATTGGACAGCGGCATTAAACAGCCTCGTAACAAACGCCAACGGCGGCTCGCCCACCCGGTTCCCCAAAAGGGATCAAGGTGACCGAGCCGCCGTGGCAGCCGCCTTTTCGATTAACGATCAGGCAGGGTGATATTGAGTTCCAGAATCGAGCAGCTGCCGTCGTTTTCAAGGGCGACATGCACGTCATCGTTGCCGATATTGACGTACTTGCGGATCACCTCCACCAGTTCCTTCTGCAAGGCTGGCAGGTAGTCCGGGGTACTGCGTTGGCCGCGTTCGTGCGCCACGATGATCTGTAGACGCTCTTTCGCTACCGACGCGGTACTTGGCTTTTTGTTGGCGCGAAAGAAGTCGAGAAATTTCATTGTTTAGTTGCCTCCAAAGATACGCTCGAAGAATCCCTTCTTCTTAACATCGAGGAAGCGATGTTCCACGGTCTTGCCCAGCAAGCGATCGACTGCATCGCTGTACGCCTGGCCGGCGTCACTCTGGTCGTCAAGAATCACCGGAACACCTTGGTTGGAAGCCTTGAGGACCGCCTGGGATTCGGGGATCACGCCCAGCAGGGTCACTGCGAGGATTTCCTTCACGTCTTCAACGCCAAGCATTTCGCCGTTGCTGACGCGCTCCGGGTTGTAACGGGTGAGCAGCAGGTGCTCCTTGATCGGGTCCTGACCTTCTTCGGCGCGCTTGGATTTGCTGGCCAGCAGGCCGAGCATGCGGTCCGAGTCACGTACCGAGGAGACTTCCGGGTTGGTGACGACGATGGCTTCATCGGCGAAGTACATCGCCAGGTGAGCACCGGTTTCGATACCGGCCGGCGAGTCGCACACCACGTATTCGAAGGTTTCTTTCAGTTCGGCGAGGACTTTGCCCACGCCTTCCTTGGTCAGCGCGTCTTTGTCACGGGTCTGGCTGGCGGCCAGCACGTACAGGTTCTCAAGGCGCTTGTCCTTGATCAG
This sequence comes from Pseudomonas sp. KBS0710, assembly GCF_005938045.2. Taxonomy (GTDB): domain Bacteria; phylum Pseudomonadota; class Gammaproteobacteria; order Pseudomonadales; family Pseudomonadaceae; genus Aquipseudomonas. The sequence goes on from NZ_VCCF02000001.1 coordinate 1,305,534, forward strand.
GGCCTGTTGCAGGTTGGCTTCGCCGTTCACCACGTTGACGAAGTCGTACACCACGCGGCGTTCGCAGCCCATGATCAGGTCGAGGTTACGCAAACCGACGTCGAAGTCGACGATGACTGTTTTATGGCCGCGCAGAGCGAGGCCGGTACCGATAGCGGCGCTGGTGGTGGTCTTACCCACACCACCCTTGCCGGATGTAACCACGAGAATCTTGGCCAAGGTGTTTCACCCCTAAGGAAAAAGGACTTTTCGGTCCCTGAAAAACATCTCTTGAAACTCGCTGCAGGCGGACAGCCTTTGTAGGAAAAAGATGTGGTTTCCATGGGGAAACGCCAACTTCCAATTATTCCTACACAAGTCTTGCCGGTTTCGCTTTGCTATCAGAGTCTAGAGATGCTTGGAAAATGCGGCAGTATCCGTTAAAGACGGATGATGTTCAACACATCGCCCGACAGGCTGACCTGCACCCCGGCCCCCCACAGCGGATCACGGCGCAAATCTTCTGAAACCTTGTACTGGCCTGCGATGGACACTAGCTCAGCGCTCAACTGCTGGCAAAAAATCCGCGCCTTGGTATCGCCCTTGATGCCGGCGAGGGCACGTCCGCGCATGGGGCCGTATACATGGATGTTGCCATCGGCCAGAAGTTCCGCCCCGGGGCTTACCGAGGAGATCACCACCAGGTCGCCACCCTGGGCGTAAATCTGCTGCCCGCCGCGTACCGGAGAGGTGATGATCTTTGTAGGCTTGACCGAAGGTTCCGGCGGTTTTTCCGGTTTTTTCTTACCTTCACCTTCCAGCGGTTCGAGCGGGCGCTCGCGGGCACCGGAGGGTGGCAATACGGGCAGTTCAATAGCGATGGCTGCGGCGATGTCTTCGATACGGCTGGCGCGAATCGCCAGGGTGCGCAAACCGTGAGAGCGGCAGACGCGCATCAGGCCGGGCAAATCAATGGCACCCTGGCCGGCCGGGAGTTTGTCCAGGGCCAGTACCAGCGGGGCATTGTTGAAGAAGTTCGGCGCCAGGGCAACCTTGGCGGCGAGCTGGCGGTCCAGGGCGTCGAGGTCGTTGCGGGCCAGTTCCAGCACGGTAATGGCGAGCATGCTGCCTTTCAGCTGGAACACGGGATCTTGGTCTAGCGGTTCGGTTTGGCTCATGGTCGGCAAAAGCGGCTTGTCACGAAAAGTGTCGAGACTTATAACGAGAACATCCACGGGCCGCAAGCCGAGTCGAACGTTGTAGAATGCGCGGCCCTTGTCTTTACCGGAATCTGTAATGGATCGCCCGCGTTTTCGAGCTGTATTTCTTCACCCGCGTTTTTGGCTGTTATGGCTGGGACTCGGCCTGCTGTGGCTGATTACACAGTTGCCCTACCGCGCATTGCTGACCATTGGTCGATTACTTGGCGCCGGCATGTACTGTGTGGCCGCTGATCGTCGCCGCATCGCCGCGCGCAACCTTGAGCTGTGCTTCCCGGAAAAGTCCGCCAAGGAACGTAAACGGCTGCTCAAGGAAAACTTCGCGTCCACCGGCATCGCCTTCTTCGAGATGGCCATGAGCTGGTGGTGGCCCAAGGCGCGTCTGGCACGTTTGGCCCATGTCGAAGGGCTTGAGCATTTGAAGCAGGCGCATCTGGATGGCAAGGGTGTGATCCTGATGGCGTTGCACTTCACCACCCTGGAAATCGGCGCGGCCCTGCTCGGACAGAAGCACACCATCGATGGCATGTACCGCGAGCATGGCAACCCGCTGTTCGACTTTATCCAGCGCCGTGGCCGTGAGCGGCATAACCTCGATTCCCTGGCAGTGGAGCGCGACGACGTGCGCGGCATGCTCAAGCTGCTGCGCTCGGGCCGCGCCATCTGGTATGCGCCCGACCAGGACTACGGCGCCAAGCAAAGCATTTTCGTACCGCTGTTCGGCATTCAGGCCGCTACCGTGACCGCCACCAGCAAGTTTGCGCGGCTGGGCAAGGCACTGGTGATGCCTTTCACCCAGGAGCGCCTGGCCGATGGCAGCGGTTACCGCCTGGTGATCCACCCGCCGTTGATCGACTTCCCCGGCGAGAGCGACGAAGTTGACTGCCTGCGCATCAACCAGTGGGTTGAAGCCTCGGTGCGCGAATGCCCCGAGCAGTACCTGTGGACGCACCGGCGCTTCAAGAGCCGCCCGCCCGGCGAGGCTAAGTTGTACGAACCGCGCCGCCGATAACCCCCACTTTTGCACAATGGAGTGACGCAATGCGCCCAGCTGAACCGGTCACAGGCTTGATTCTTTCCGGTGGCGGGGCGCGAGCGGCGTATCAGGTGGGAGTGCTGGCGGCGATTGCCGAGTTGCTGCCGCCGGGAGCGCCAAATCCTTTTCCGGTGATTGTCGGCACCTCGGCCGGCGCGATCAATGCGGTGAGCCTGGCCAGTGGCGCCACGGATTTCACCGCCGCCATCCAGCGTCTCACAGCCTTCTGGCAGGGCTTTCGCAGCCATCTGGTATTGCGCAGCGATTGGCCAGGCGTGGTGCACCAGGCCAGCCGGTTCTTTATCCATAGCCTGCTGGGTTTCGGCGCTCAGGTGCCGGTGGCGCTGCTCAACAGTACGCCACTGCGTGACCTGCTCAATGACAAGCTGCACCTGCACGGCATCGACGAGGCGATCCGCAACAAGCATTTGCATGCCGTTGCGGTCACGGCCTTTGGCTACGAGTCCGGGCAAGCGGTGACCTTCTATCAGGGCGGCGGCAAGATCGATGCCTGGCTGCGCCATCGGCGTATCGGTGTGCCGACCCAACTGACGGTTGAGCACTTGCTGGCAAGCTCTGCGATCCCTTTGCTGTTTGCGCCGGTCAAGCTCGATCAGGAATATTTTGGTGACGGTGCCGTGCGCCAATCCGCGCCCATCAGCCCGGCCTTGCACCTGGGTGCCAACCGCGTGCTGGTGGTGGGCGTGAGCGGCAACCCGCGCGGCAATGAACCTTCGATGCAGCGTACCTACACCGGCCAGGAGCCGACCTTGGCGCAGATTGGCGGGCATATGCTCAACAGTACGTTCATTGACAGCCTGGAAAGCGATATCGAGCTGTTGGAGCGTCTGAACCAATTCAGCCATGCTGCGCCTGGGCTGGCGCCGGTAGAGGTGCTGGTGATTGCGCCCAGCCAGCCGATCGATGAAATTGCGGCGCGGCATCGGCAGGAGTTGCCGGCGGCGTTGCGTCTGTTCTTGCGCGGCCCGGGGGCAACCAAGACCAGTGGGGCGGGGGTGTTGAGTTACTTGCTGTTTGAGGCGGGGTATTGCAGCGAGTTGATTGAACTGGGGCGCAAGGACGCACTTGCCAAGCGCGAGGAATTGTCCAAATTCCTTGGGCTGACAGTGAACTAAATGTGGGAGCTGGCTTGCCTGCGATAGCGGTATTCCTGTGCCAACTATGTTGGCTGACAGATCGCTATCGCAGGCAAGCCAGCTCCCACAGGGGATTGGCGTTACTCAATCAGAAGTGATACTTGACCAGGAAGCTCGCCGTGTCCTGGTTAGTCTTGAACGCGCCGGAATCTTCGATCCCGTACTTGTTCTTCCAGTAGTCATATTCGAAGCCGACATACAGCTGCTTCTCGCCCCAATGCAGCGCCTTGCCCAAGTCGTACTTGACCTGTGGGTTGAAGTGCAGGTTGGCGTGGTAGGTGCCACGGGCGTTCCTGTCGTTGTCCACCACCCAGTCCATAAAGCCGTCGATCAGCACGTTGGAGTTGCCGACGGGAATGGTGTACGACCACACCGGCGTGATCTGCCACACGCCATCGCCTGGGCGATTGCCTTCGGTCTGGCGCTGGTAGAAGTTCAACTGGAAGTAGTCGAAGCCAGGGATGTTCAGGTCAAAGCCCGGGCCTAGCAGGTACGACTCGTTATCGCCTTCGCCGAACTCGTAAGTGAAGGCCAGCAGCACATCTTTGATTGGGCCGAATGAGAGGTCTTTGTCGAAGATCTTGCCGAACGACAAGCGTGGGCTGAACTCGCCGTAGTAAGTACTTGGGCCGACGTTGCCGTCTTCCTTGCCGTTGTAGAAGATGCGGTCGACGAACAGGAAGTTGTCGCCGTACTTCCACGCATCGGCGTGCTCGAAGGTGACGGTTTGCTGGATCTGTGGGTTAACGGTGAAGTTCTTGCCCCACAGGTACGTCAGGCTGTTGTTCTGCCACTGCAACAAATCGCCTGCCACGGCTTGGCCGCCGGCCAGCAGGGATCCTGCCAGCATCAGGCCTTTGAACATAGGTTTCATTCGGTTGCTCCCGAGTCAAAGTTTTATGGTTGTTTTTCTACGCAGGCGCTCTGGTGTGGCGCCTTTTGGTTCGCTGCAAAAATCGTCTGTTTGGTCAGCTTTAGTGCTTTTAGCAAGAGCTGCGCCAAGGTGTTTAAAAAGCCAATAAAAGGCCTTCGGCTGCACTTGATGCAGTCGAATCCCGAGGTTTTTTCTGCACGTTGGCCGCAGACATTGGGCCAGGATAAGTTGGCCCTGCAGTCAGCTTTTACATTCGCTGTTTTTTTTTGAGTCGATTCGAGCGGGCGCGGAGAATACTGGCTCCCAGGCCTTGGCTCAAGTGCGCTGTTAGAGAGCGCAGGGGGCGAGAATGGGGCGCGGCTTGTGGCCGGCCCCAGGTGAATAGGGTGCATGTGGGTATTTCCTGTTGGTTATTATTTTTGTTGTTTTTTGCTAACAGGTGAAATCAATGCGTGTGGGCGACAGCGGGGCGTTCCGAACCGCCGAGGATGTTGAACAGGATGTTCAGCGACAAGGCGCTGAGGGTGGCCATGGCGATTCCGCTGTGGGTAATCGGGCTCATCCACAGAGGCAACTGCGCAAAGAACTCCGGGCGCACCACCGGGATCAGGCCCATGCCGATGCTGACCGCCACCAGCAACTGGTTGCGACGGTCGGCAATGTCGGCCTCTTGCAGGATTTTGATGCCAGTCGCTGCGACCATGCCGAACATGGCAATGGCGGCACCGCCCAATACGGCCGGTGGAATCGACGCCACCAGAAACGCGGCTTTGGGCAGCAGGCTGAGCACAATCAAAAACGCCCCGGCCATGATCGTCACCGAGCGGCAACGCACGCCGGTCATCTGCACCAGGCCGATATTCTGCGCGAATGAGGAGTGGGTAAAGGTGTTGAAGAAACCGGCGAAAAATGAGGCGCCGGCATCACACAGCAAGCCACGGCGCAGCATTTTTGGCGTGACCTCCTGGCCGGTGATTTTGCCCAGCGCAAGGAACATCCCGGTGGACTCGACGAAGATGATCACCACCACCAGGCACATCGACAGGATGGGCGCCAACTCGAACTTGGGCATGCCGAAATGCAGTGGTGTCACCACCTGCACCCACGGCGCCTGGGCCAGGCCGCTGAGGTCGACCATGCCGAGCAGCCCGCACAAGCCATAGCCGAGCGCCATGCCGATCAGCACCGAGATGTTCACCCAGAAGCCGCGCATGAAACGGTTGATCAGCAAGATGGTCGCCAGCACCAGCGCGGCAATCGCCAGATAAATCGGCGAGCCGAACGTTGCAGCAGCGCTGCCGCCGCCGGCCCAGTTCACGGCTACGGGGAACAGCGACAGGCCGATGGCCGTGATCACGGTGCCGGTCACCAACGGCGGGAAAAACCGTACGACCTTGGACATGAACGGCGCGATCAGCATGCCGAAGAACCCGGCAGCGATGGTCGCGCCGAAGATCCCTTGCAGGCCGATGCCAGGCATGCCGGCCATGGCCACCATGCTGCCGACGGCGGCAAAACTGGCGCCCATCATCACCGGCATGCGAATGCCCACCGGGCCGATGCCGAATGACTGCACCATGGTGGCTATACCGGCCACCAGCAAGTCGGCGTTGATCAGAAAGGCGATTTCTTCACGGCTCAAGCCTGCGGCCTGGCCAATGATCAGGGGTACGGCGACGGCGCCGCCGTACATCAGCAAGACGTGTTGCAGGCCAACCAGAATCAGTTGCAAGAGGGGCAGCCGCACCATGGCGGGTGCGGCGGGAATCTGCGGTTCGACTAACTCGGTCATGCAACACCTCGAATCTTTTTTATTTTTGTGTTGTTTGGCATTCAATTGCCATTTGAAACGGTATATCTCAAACACTGCATATCCCCTGTGGGAGCGGGCTTGCTCGCGAATACGGTGTGTCATTCAGCACTTCAGGTGACTGAACCACCGCATTCGCGAGCAAGCCCGCTCCCACATTTAGATCTGCAGCAGGCTGTCAGTTCGTGCGTGCCCCCTGGTTGATCCAGGTGCCGATCAAATCCCGCTCCTGCTGGGTCATCTGGGTGATGTTGCCCAGCGGCATGATCTGGCTGGCCACGGCTTGCGCTTGAATACGCGCCGCCTGCTGCTGGATCTGCGCCGGGGTGTCGAACATCACGCCGGCTGGTGCGGTGCTGAACAGCGGGCTGGTGGGCTTGGCCGAATGGCACACGGCGCAGCGTTCCTGGATCACGCCGTGCACCTTGTCGAAATCAATCGATGCCTGGGCCGGTGCCGCAGCAGGTGCTGCTGCCGGTGCGGCCGGTGCGGCCGGTGCTGCCGGTGCAGCGGGTTTCAGACCTCCGCCCAACGCGGTTTCCGGCAACGGCTGGTACTCGATGGCGGCAGGCGCCTTGGCCACATCCGGTGCAGTCGAAACAGGCTTGGGACCGGTCACATACGCCAGGCAGATCATCGCCAATGCGCCTGCCGGCAAGGTCCACGCATACTTCTGGCTGTTATGCCGCGTGTTGAAGTAGTGACGCACCAACACCGCCGCCACTGCGATACCCGCCAGGATCAGCCAGTTGTATTGGCTGCCGTAGGTGCTCGGGAAGTGGTTGCTGATCATGATGAACAGCACCGGCAAGGTGAAGTAGTTGTTGTGGCGCGAACGCAGCAGGCCCTTGGCCGGCAATGCCGGGTCAGGTGTGCGGTTCTCGGCGATGGCCGCCACCAGCGCACGCTGGGCGGGCATGATGATGCGGAACACGTTACCGACCATGATGGTGCCGATTACCGCACCCACGTGCAGGTAGGCGCCACGGCCGCTGAACACTTTGCTGAAGCCGTACGCAGCGGCAATCAACAGTACGAACAGGATCAGGCCGAGCAGGGCAGGGCGCTTGCCCAGTGCGGAGTCGCAGAGGAAGGAGTAGATGAACCAGCCGGCCAGCAACGAGCCGAGGCCCAGCAACACACCTTCCGGGCCGCTGAGGCTGCTGCCCGGGGCCAGCAGGTACAAGGTCGGGTTGGCGTAGAACACTACGCACAGCAGCGCGATGCCCGACATCCAGGTGAAATAGGCTTCCCATTTGAACCAATGCAGGTTGTCCGGCATGGTCGGCGGGGCCAGTTTGTATTTTTCCAGGTGGTAGATACCGCCACCGTGGATCGCCCATAAGTCACCGGCCAGGCCGTCTTTTGGGTTGACGCGATTAAGGTTGTTTTCCAGCCAGACAAAATAGAAGGAAGCGCCGATCCACGCGACGCCAGTGATCATGTGAACCCAGCGCACGCTAAGGTTCAGCCATTCCATCAAATGTGCTTCCACAGTCTTTACCTCTCGCCTGTCACCCTTGTTGTCGGGTGATCAAGCCTTCTCTTATTGGTGGGGGGCGAGGATCAAACGCTCATCCTCTTTGAAAAAATGCTCATCGCAGTTATTGCCTGTGCCACTGCGATCAACCACCAGGAAGTCATCCCGCTTTTCGATCGTCAGCACCGGGTGGTGCCAGACGCCGCGATGGTAATTAATGCCCTGCCTGCCGTTGGTGACGAAGGCGCGGACCAAGCCCGATACAGGTTCATCGCCAAGTGGCGCGACCACGATCAGAAAGGGGTTGCCGAGCAGCGGGATGAATGCCTGGCTGCCCAGCGGGTGTCTTTCCAGCATGCACACGGTCAGCGGCATGTCCTGCGCATCGGCGCGGAAGATGCTGATGATGGCGTGGTCTTCAGGCTGGGCGGTTTCTACCGTGGCCAGCTTGTGAAAGCGCATGGTCGACCCGTTGTTGATCATGAAGTGATCGCTGCCATCGGTTTCGATAACGTCTCCGAAAGGGGCGAAGGCTTCTTTGGTCAGGGGTTCGATCACGAGTGTGCGCATGGCTGTCTTCTTATCCGGATTCTGTGTTGTTTGTTCTGGCGCCTTCGCGAGCAAGCCCGCTCCCACAGGGGAATGCATTTCAAATGTGGGAGCGGGCTTGCTCGCGAATGGCATCACCGCTTACTTCGAAACCTTGCCCAAAACCCGCAGGCGGCTCACACCACCATCCGGGAACACGTTCAGGCGGATATGGGTAATCGGCCCCAGTGCCTTGATCTGCTCGGCAAACGTATGTTCAGCGTGCATTTCCAGTTTCTGCGCCGGCAGCAGTTCGCGCCAGAACAGCGATTGGGTTTCGATCTGGCTGTCGGTGCCGCCTTTCACGAACGCGCCCTGGATCGAGCAAGTGTCCGGGTAGTTGCCCTTGAAGTGCAGGGTGTCGACCACGATTTTCTCGATCTCGCCCGGGTGGCCCAATGCGACGATCACCCAGTCATTGCCTGGCGTGCGACGACGGGCGGTTTCCCAGCCGTCGCCCATGTTGATGCCACGGCCCGGGTTGAGGATGTTGCTCATACGGCCGAAGTGTTCATCGGAGCACGCCAGGGCGCGGCCGCCGTTGAGGGCAGCAGCGAGGTCGACCTGTTCGTTGTCGCCCACCGAGGACCAGTCGCGGAACGGCACGCCGTACACACGCAGACGGGCTACGCCGCCGTCCGGGTAGATGTTGAAACGCAGGTGGCTGAAGGCCTGGTCGTTGTTGATCTCATGGTAGTGGTGGCTGTTGCCTTGCAGCTCCACCGCCGACAGCACTTCCACCCACTGGGTGTTTTCATCTGGGTCGCCCGAGGCCAGGAAGCAGGCTTCCAGGGAAGCCGATGGCGGGAAGTTGCCGGTGAAGAATGAAGTGTCGATGTCCACGCCCTTGATCGAGCCGGGTACGCCCAGGCGGATCACCGCGCTGTCGTAGCCTTCGAAGCGCTTGCGGCGCGACTCCCAGCCATCCATCCACTTGCCGTTGTCATCGAAAACGCCCTCCTTCCACACGGCCGGGGTCGGCTGGAACAGGCGGTTGGCGTCAGCGAACCAGTCATCGGTCACCGAGAGGATCTTGGTGCCCAGGCGGGCGTCGGCCAGGTTGACGAACTTTTCGAAAGGTACGGCGTAAGCTTTCATTCTTCTTGTCTGCCTTAGATAGAGTGGCTGGGGATGGTCTGTTAGAGGGTCAGTAAACGGAACAACGCGATCTTGTTGACCTCGGCCAGCGCGCATTTGAACTCGGCGTCTGCCGAATTGTGAATGCGCGTTTCGAACGCAGCGAGGATCTGATGCCGGTTGCTGCCTTTTACCGCCATGATGAAGGGAAACTTGAACTTGGCCTTGTAGGCATCGTTCAGCTCGGTGAAGCGCGAGAACTCTTCGGCCGTGCATTGGTGAATCCCCGCGCCAGCTTGCTCATCGGTGCTGGCTTGGGTCAGTTGGCCCTGGACGGCAGCTTTGCCGGCCAAGTCCGGGTGAGCGTTGATCAGGGCCAGCTGGCTGGCATGATCGGCGCTTAACAGGATATCGCTCATGCGCTGGTGCAGGGTTTCGATCTGGTCGACCGAGCTGTCCTGGCCCAGGTCGAAGGCCTTTTCGGCCACCCATGGCGAGTGTTCGTAGATATCGGCGAAAGCGGCGACAAATTCATCGCGGCTCAGGGTCGATGGCTTCAGGGTCTGGAACGCAGTCATTTCGCCGCTCCCGTGTACGGGTGGGTTTCGTGCCAGTGACGGGCAATGTCGACGCGGCGGGTGAACCACACCTGTTCATGACCTTTGGCGTATTCGATAAAGCGCTTCAAGGCTGCGAGACGGGCAGGGCGGCCGATCAGGCGGCAGTGCAGGCCGATGGAAAGCATCTTCGGTGCTTCGGCGCCTTCGGCATACAGCACGTCAAACGCGTCCTTGAGGTACTCGAAAAAGTCGTCGCCCTTGTTGAAGCCCTGCACCTGGGTAAAGCGCATATCGTTGGTGTCCAGGGTGTAAGGGATCACCAGGTGCGGCTTGCCGGTGGGGTTGTTGGGTTCCCAGTAGGGCAGGTCGTCATCGTAGGTGTCGCAGTCGTAGAGGAAACCGCCTTCTTCCATCACCAGTCGGCGGGTGTTGGGGCCGGTGCGGCCGGTGTACCAGCCCAGTGGGCGTTCGCCGGTCAGCTCGGTGAGGATGCGGATGGCCTCGAGCATGTGCTCGCGCTCCTGGGCCTCGTCCATGTATTGGTAGTCGATCCAGCGGTAGCCGTGGCTGCAGATCTCGTGGCCGGCCTCGACCATTGCGCGGATCACGTCCGGGTGGCGCTGGGCGGCCATGGCGACGGCGAAGATGGTCAGCGGGATATCGAATTCTTTGAATAGCTTGAGGATGCGCCACACGCCGGCACGGCTGCCGTATTCGTACAGCGACTCCATGCTCATGTTGCGGGCGCCTTGCAGCGGTTGGGCCGAGACCATTTCCGAAAGGAAGGCTTCGGACTCTTTATCACCGTGCAAAATGTTGCGCTCACCGCCTTCTTCGTAGTTGAGTACGAACGACAGCGCAATGCGTGCCTTGCCCGGCCAGTGGGGGTGAGGAGGGTTACTGCCGTAACCGATCAGGTCGCGTGGGTAGTCAGCGCTCACTGCAGTCTTCCTTCTTGTTCGTGGTAGCAAGTGTGTGTGGCGGCCGGGCAGTGGAAAGACTGGGTGGCGTCACAGCGATGAGTGATTGTATACAACTTATCTGCCACTTTGTAAGCCTGCATTTCTGCATTTTTTCTGTAGCACTCGGTTAAAAGTGTGTAGCAAGAAACTTGCCTGGTTGGTCAGCTAATGGACAAAAGGTCGTTTAAAAGCAAGGTTTACTCACGGACTGACTCAACGAGCAACACCGACGGGAATATCCAAAGCTTTGTGATTTTTATTGTGTACAATTTTTTTAAAAAGTGTCTTAATCAGCCATCACCGGCTTTTTCGATGCCCTGAAAAAGTGCAGGTTTCTCTTTTACTGACTTAAGGAGGCGCGTAGACACCATGGGACGTTTGACCACACACGTTTTGGACGCCGCGCACGGCTGCCCCGGCAGCAATATCAAGGTCGAGCTGTACCGTGTCGACGGCGCGCAGTTGGAACGGGTGGCCACGGCCACCACTAACAGTGACGGCCGTTGCGATGCGCCGCTGCTGCAAGGCGACGACTACCGCAGCGGTGTTTACCAACTGCAATTCAGCGCCGGCGATTACTACCGCGCCCGTGGCGTGCAATTGCCGGAGCCCGCATTTCTGGACGTCGTTGTGCTGCGTTTTGGCATCAGCGCCGAGCAGGATCACTACCATGTGCCTTTACTGATTTCGCCTTACAGCTACTCCACCTATCGCGGTAGCTGAGCGTCACCTCGCTTCACACCCCCAAAGCTCTTCGTTGGTTTTTCGCCCGCCCACACTGCGGGCTTTTTTTATTCTGAATGGCTTGCGGGCCGCCCAATTATGTAACGCACCCGGGGCGGCCGAGGTGCCTAGGCTCGGCTTTTCTGTATGGAACAGTCCGCCATGAGTACCGACACCACCGCCTGGTTGGCCACTGAGGCTGCTGCGGCGCAAGCGCTTAATTTTGATGACCCGCAAACTTCGGACGCGGAGCGTGATGCGGCGATTCGCACACTCCTGACCCGACGGCTTAACGAGGTCTCGCAGCCCAGTTATGAAATCAATCGCCTGTGTGAAGCCCAAACCAGGGCCAGAGAGGCGGCGAAATCCTTAAAAGGCTTGATCGGGCGTGCGCCGAGAGTTCTGGGCATTATCCGCGGCGTATTACGCAAGGCCTTTGCCCTTGACCCCGACACGCTGATGTTTACCGAATCCCGTCCGCCGCCTTTTCCCCTGAAGGTCTATAGCCTGACCGAAAAAGCGCTGGCACTCCTCATTGACCCCGATGTGCCACTCAACACTAACCAGTTCACTGCATTGTGTATCAAGGACGAACCTGCGCGGACATTGGCGTTTACCGCCTGGGATGTGCTGGTACGTGTGAAAGGGTTGGCGCTGCTCGGTGAGGTTGAGAAAGCTGAACGAGACTATTGGCAGCAACTGGCCTATGGCTCCTGGCTGACACGCAAGCAGCATTGGGTCCAGTTACGAAAGTCCTTGTTCGCCGAGAATGCACTGCTGGCCCATCGCGTTTACCAACTCTCGGACCGCGGCTTTGCCATGGTCGTGAAAGTCATGGAGATCCCGGGCGCCGATGCGCGCCGTCGCGCCGCAGGTGAGTGGGCGAATATCCAAGTGAGCAGGGTGGTGTGGCCTGGCACCAATCAGGCGCAGGTGCCTGTGCCGGGCGCTTTGCATATTTATCGTGATGGCATCGCGGGGGATACGCCCCATGTGATCTACCTGCCGGGCCTGATTCGTGAGTTTTACGAGTTCAGTTCCTGGTACCGAATGCAGTGCGACCTGCCTGCACTGGTCAACGGCCCTTTGAGCCAAGTGCTTTGGCAGTGCTTGCCTCTGCGCCGTTGGCATGAGCTGTGTAACATACCCAGAGTTACGCCTCAGGCGTTTACCCTTCAGCTTATTGGTGTACACCAGGAAGACGTGTTGCTTGCCAGTGCGACCGAGCTGCTGGAGGCGCAGTGGGATAACGAGGTGGCCTGTGCATTGTCTATCAACCTTGCGGCTTTGGGCGTTCAAGGTGCGGGGCAGTCCAGCGCTCCTGACGTGAAACGCTTGCTCAAATTCATCGAAAAAGGCCGTCGTCGGCTGGCACGCAGCGTCCTGCTGGGAAACAGCCTGGACGCCTTGCCGGAGTGGGACCAACAGCGCCGCAGCGGTGAAATTGTGTGTGCGAGCCTGACGCCCGACCTCGCCCTCAAAACCCGTGAAGCGCAACTCACGCGTTACGAAAAAGGCTTGATGGCCCTGCTGGATCCCACGGATGTGGGCAACAGCAGTGCACCCTATCAAGACTTTTTGAGCCTTGAGCAGCGATGGCAGGAACACGTGAGCACAGTGAGTCAATTGGCGCATGCCCCGCACGAACGCATGTTTCAAAAGGCGTTCTGGTTTGAAACCCCCTCGGGCGCAGTTAATCGCAGTTCATTGGTGGGGGCTGCCCTGCGCGGTGCTTTGCTTCTGGAAGCCCAGATGCAGCAAGCGTTGAACCTGATGCCCTCCGTGCACCTGGAGCGATTGAATACCGTATTGGGTGAATCCTGGGTACCCGGCGACAGTGCTGCTGATACCTGTGTGTTGCAGGTAGCGGTTGGCAACGTGTCCGACCCGTTGTACCCGCTGTTGGGGGCTTTGCTTGTGACCACTAATCAGGCCCTGGCTCACCCGAACGGTCCACACTCGGTATTGTTGTGCGTCACGGGTTTGTATGGCGCACTGGTGCCCTTTGATAACTTGAACGCTTTCGCCGAAGGCCTTCAAACCAGCCTGAAAAGCCCCGATGGCTCCGTGCTGTGGCGCTGTATCGGACGGGATCAGCGCGAGGTGGCGCGGGCCGCGATCACTGCATTACCCAGAAATACGGCCTTGGTGGTGAACTACGAGGTCATCAAGCGCCCCCTGCTCAAAGACTGGTTCATCAAACTGATGCAACAGTACACCGTGTTGAACAAGCTTGTGGGCAAGGGTGTGCGGTTGTTCAGTGAGATGAGCGATCCGCAGTTGAGCCGTATGTTGCTGGCCCAGGAATTGTTCGAGTGCCTGCAAGTACCTGCCAATGATGCTAGAACGCTAGCTTTATCCAATATCAACCTGTTGCGGGTTGCAGCCACTCAAGCCAAAAAGCTCCCGTCGTGGTTGGGCTATGCCTCAAGCGGTAGTCGAAAACACTACAAACGACTATCACGCCGTTATCTGACGAGTGCCTTTGCGGTGGAGAGCAAACTATGGCGGGATTTGCCGAGCCTGGAGTCATTTGCCCGTAATGCCTTGATTGCTCGTTTGACTCAGGACGGTTTTTACCCACAGCTGGATATCGACAAACCGCTGTTGGATTTGCCCGATGATGTCAGCTCCCAATTGTGTGGCTCGTCGAGTCAGTGCATGGTGGGCGATCGCGATATAAAAAAGGTCGTCAGCTCGCAGCGCACCACCTTCAGTATGCTGCAATTGGCGTTGCACAACCTCGACCCCAAGGCGCCCTGGACCCGCTGGCGCTTGAATCGCGCACGCTGGCTGGACCCGGCCTGGAAAGAGCGCTTGAGCGTGCGTTACCTGATAGACACCGTGTCTTCGCTCGACCTGGGTGGCGCGTACGACAAGCTGATCCTCAAGGCTTTTTATCCGCCGGCGTCCAGCCCGGCCACCTCTTCCGGGCTCTCACAGGCCCTGGTCTATAGGGCTTTGCAACAACGCGCTCAGATGCAGTTGTATTCTGCGGTCCAGCAAGGTTTGGGTGAAAAAGGGCAGCGTCTGTTTACCCTGGCGATGGCCGCTCGGTCGGCAAGTGACCTGAAAAAAGATGGGTTTGACGTACAGCTGGGGGTTCTGCGTCTGATGGACGCTGCCTCAGAACATGATCGGCACATTGCTGGCTTATTGTTCATTCATGACAGGTTATCAAAGCTCTGTGTGGTGTATTGGCCCATGGCTGCGGCAAGCCGGGTGATTGTCGCGTATGCCAGCTTGGCCGAAGCAGAAAAGGCGATCAATCTTGTCGGTGCACTTCCCGAAAACCAGAAGGTGTTGGCGCGCCAAGTGGCGCCTGGCTGGGAGGCGCAGGCGCTTGACTGTTACCCCGGTAGAAACCTGGGGGTGCAACTCCGCCAGCCTCACTGGCGTGAGCCTGGTCGACCCATTCTGTATCGTTTTGTTGCCGCGCTTGTGGAGTTTTTTTTGGCCCCGCCAAAGATACCGCGTGCTGACCAGGAGAGCGTCGAGGCTCTGATCAAGGAGCAAATTGAGTCGCAGCCTGAACATTGGTTAGCGGCTGCGCCTACTGCTACCGGCAATGCCATGCTCCTGCTGGCCCACGCCCAGGTGTTCGAACTGCAACGTCGTACCCAGGCCCAATCCCAGTCTTCCCAGACGCTGGAGCAATACCGCGAGCAGCGTTTGGGCGAGCAGTACGACGCGACGATTCGTGGGCTGCTGGGCTTTGTCCCGGTACTGGGTGTTGGCATCAGCCTTTATGAAATGCTGCTTGCGGCGCGGCGCTATCATTACAGCGGATCTGCCCATGATGCTGTGGATGTGGGGTTCTTGACGATACTTGCGTTCGTCGACGTGCTCACATCCTTTGGCCCTTCCCCGAAAGGCGCGCGTGTTTCGCGTGTCGCTTTGGGGCGCTTGCACCGCCATCAAAGGTTTATGCTTGGCACGCGCACGGGCTTGAAACCGTCACCGGTCAAGCCACGTCATCTGCTGGAACACTTTCAGTCCCCTGTCGGCCTGGACGGTGCCGTTGAATTGGCGGGGCCGGGAGGTAAAGGGCGTTATGCGAAAAATGGCCAGCAGTTTATCCGCGAGGGTAATGACGTTTACCCGATATACCAGCGCGAAAACGAACGGGGGCTGCGCCTGAAAAAGAGCCAGGGAGGCGGGCAAGATGAACTGATTCTAAATATCGAACATCCCCGTGAATGGCTGCTGGGAGGCGATGAGCCGAAACCGGGTCCCAGTTCTGGCGTGCACAACCCCTGGCGGGCCCCAACGCCACCTTCGCCGGACTGGCACCCGCCGGTTATACGAACGGCGACTGAAAACCGGATTTATCAGTCGACCACGTTGGCCAACCATTGGCTGGATTGGCGCACCCAAGTGTCTGCCGATCAGTTGTCGGGTTCCCCGGCTCCCGGGATATTTCATCTGGCTTTGGATCCCCAGGGTTATCCCCATAGTGTCCTGCGCGTGGCTCCTCTCAATTCCAGCATGGACGACCCGAACAGCGGTTTTTACAGAGTGCTGCCCCCTGGCGACCATGCTCCGTTGACCGGTATCGTGTTTATCACCAGAAATGAGCCGCTGGTGTCTTTGGCGGAGGTAGATATCGTGCGCTGGACGGGCAGGGACAGGCGTGACCAACCCCTGCCGGTATCACGCACCCCCACAGGTGGATGGCAAAACCATCCGCCGCTGTTCGGCAAGCCGTTACAGCAGTATGTGGCTGAAGCGTTTCCCACTATGACCAACAGAACCCGCGACTTTGTCGTGCTGAGGATGATCGAGTTGTCAGGCCCATCACGGCCGGCGACGGCAAGTCATATGCTCGGGCTACGTGCGGCGCTGGACGAATGGCTACCCCCAGCCCCGGCTCGCCCAGGCCAGACGGATGACTTGCTGCGGATGTTGCGGCCCATTCCAATTGCGCGCAATACCACTTTCATCAATTACCAAGGGGTTGCGCCAGGCCTCGAACGTATCGACTTCATACCGACTATCATGCCGGCGAAGAGGCTCCAGCACGGTGGTAAGGCGGTTACGGCAGATAGAAATACCACACAGCGCGCCGCTGTAAGGAACGTCCTGGAACAGCAGGGTTTTATCATTCGGGACGTCAATGTCTGGCGTTACGGGAAGTCTATTCGAGAGTCGTTGGTGACCCACCCCAACTCCCCCACTCGTCTGTACTACCTGTCTTATGAGTGGGCGGAGATGGGCAATGTCCGGCTCTACAAACGGTTTGAGAATAAGTGGTTTGATTTGGCGCTCAGGTCCTACAAGGATCCGGCGTTAGCCCGGGAGGTGACCAATGCGCGATTTGAACAACGACTGGTACCGATTTTGGCGGGCATACATTGGCCAATCATGGGGGATATCTCTCCAACCGTCTATTTCGTCAAATTGAGACCCGCGTCTTGATCAAAGAGAACACGCCAGCTGCGCCGAACAGCAAGGCACTGACGCGGTTGAACCAGCTCTGGCCCGCGCCGCTGCGCAGGTAGCGCGCGGCACCGTGGGCGCCGAGGCCGTAAGCGAGCTTGCAGAGCAAGTCGAGTACGCTCCAGGTGGCGATCATGATCAGCAGTTGCGGCAGAAACGGCTGTTGGCTACTGAGGAACTGCGGCAGGAAAGCGGCGAAGAACAGGATGTCCTTGGGGTTGCTGGCCCCCAGCACAAAGGCCCGGCCGAACAGTGCACGAAAGCGCGGCACCGCCGGCGCCTGCGGCACTTCGGCACCATGGGTTGGCAGGCGTGATTGCTGCCAGCTCTGCCAGGCCAGATAGAACAGGTACAGCGCGCCGACGATTTTCAACGCGCTGAACAACTGCTCGGAGGCCAGCAACAACGCACCCAGGCCCAGTGCCGAGGCACTCAGCAGGCAGATCGAGGCAAATACCCCGCCCAGAAACGCGGGGTATGAGCGGCGCAGGCCATAGTTGAGGCTGTTGCTGATCATCAACAGCGACAACGGCCCGGGGATCAGGATCACCACTAACGCTGCGCCGCTGAACAACAACCAGGTATCCAGGTTCATCTACATTTCTCCCTTCATGCAAAAGCCCCACCCGAAGGTGAGGCGGTTTTCCAGCCGTTCCCGAACTACAGGAAGATGAACTTGGCGATAAAGATCGCGCACAGCACCCACAGGCTGACAGAAATCTCACGGTACTTGCCGGTGCCGGCCTTGAGCGCCACGTAAGTGATAAAGCCCAGGGCGATACCGTCGGCGACCGAGAAGGTCAACGGCATCATGATCGCCGTGACGATTGCCGGAATGCTGTCGGTGGCCTCATCCCAATTGATATGGGCCATGCTCGCCATCATCAGCATCGCCACGTAAATCAGCGCACCGGCGGTGGCATACGCTGGAATCATCCCCGCCAGCGGCGCAAAAAACATCGCCGCCACAAACAGAATGCCCACGGTCACGGCGGTGAGGCCGGTGCGACCACCGGCGGCCACACCCGCAGCACTTTCCACATAGCTGGTCACCGGCGGCACACCGACCATGGCGCCAAATACGCTGGAGGCGCTATCGGCCTTGAGCGCGCGGGACAGGTTATCGATCTTGCCATCGGCATTGACCAGCCCGGCCCGCTGCGCGACGCCCATCAGTGTACCTGCGGTATCAAACATGTGTACAAAAAGAAAGGCAAATACAACGCTGATCATGCTGACATTGAACACACCTTTTATGTCCATGGCCATCCAGGTTGGCGCCAGGCTCGGTGGGGTGGAGAGAATGCCGTTGTAGTGCACCAGGCCCAGGCCCCAACCGGCGAGGGTCACGGCGATAATGCTGATCAGGATCGCGCCGAATACCCGGTGGTAGCTGAGGATCGCGATCAACAGGAAGCACACCGCCGCCAGCAATGGCGCAGGCTCGTGCAGCGAACCGAGTTTGAGCAAGGTGGCCGGGCTGTCGACGATGATGCCGGCGGTCTTCAGGCCGATCACCCCGAGGAACAGGCCCACGCCTGCGCCCATGGCATGGCGCAGGCTCACGGGGATGCTGTTGAGCAGCCATTCACGCACGCGCGACAGCGTCAGGCCCATGAACAGCACGCCGGAAATAAACACCGCGCCCAGCGCCGTTTCCCAGTGGTAGCCCATGGTGCCAACCACGGTGTAGGTAAAAAACGCATTCAGGCCCATGCCCGGCGCCAGGCCCACGGGCCAGTTGGCGTACAACCCCATCAACAGACAGCCCAGCGCGGCGGCGATGCAGGTGGCGACAAACGCTGCACCGTGGTCGATGCCAGCGTCGGCCATGATGTTGGGGTTGACGAAGATGATGTAGGCCATGGTGATGAAGGTGGTGAGGCCGGCAATCAGTTCGGTTCTCACTGTGGTGCCATGCAAGCGCAGTTTGAACAGGCGTTCCAGCCAGCCGCCTTGCGGTGGGGCGAGGTCCAGCGTAGGGGCTTCGGTTTTTTGGCTATCCACAGCAAGTACTCCTCAAGAGTTTTATTGTTATTTCCAGCGCCGGTCACAGAGGTGGGCAGCAGCGCTTTGAGGTACTGGCGGGTTTTGTTGACCAATAGGTCAGGAACTCGCACGAAGCGAATTATGCTTTTGTATACAAATAAAGCAAATAATGTTTTCGATTTTGTCGGCGGAAGGGGATGAAAGGCTTGCGTTTGATCGTTCCCACGCAGAGCGTGGGAACAATCATTCAAGGCTGGCCGGCGAGGGCCTGATTCACCGCCAACCATCCAGCCACGGCTTCTTCACCTGCCTCACTGAACGCGCGCTGCAACAGCTTCACCTGCTCGCGGCGCAGCGACTGCTCAAAACGCTGGCCTTCTTCGGTCAATTCCAGCAGGCGTTTGCGCTTGTCGGCCTCGGACGCAACGCTGTCGACCAAGTGCATTTCCTGCAATTGGCGCAGCGGCATGTTCAGCGCCTGCTTGGTTACGCCCAGCAACTCCAGCAGCTCCTTCACGCTCAAGGCGGGGTAACGCGCGATAAAAAACACGATGCGCTGGTGCACACGGCTCAGGCCACGGCGCTCGAGCATTTCGTCGGCCTTGGCGGTAAAGGCCTGGTAGCCGAAGAAAAAGGCTTCCATGGCTTGCTGCTGGCTGCCCTGGTTTTTAAGGTCAAGCATATTGACGTATCCACGCGAGTCGTCGTAATTTCGGTCAACCAGTTTGACGTATTTGCCCCCGACCTCGCTACCGGTGACCCTCATGGCCTTCTCAGAACGTGTTACGCGCCTCAAAAGCTCCTTGATCCGTGAAATCCTGGCGGCGGCCCAGCGCCCGCACGTGATGTCGTTCGCCGGTGGCTTGCCCGCCGAAGCCATGTTGCCGGCACTGAATTGGGATGACCTGCCACTGAACATCGGCCAATACGGCATGAGCGAAGGCGAGCCGCAATTGCGTGAACTGCTCGCCGCCGAGGCCCGCGCCTTGGGCGTACCGTGCCAGGCCAGCCAGGTACTGGTGGTCAGCGGTTCCCAGCAAACCCTGGACCTGACGGCCAAGCTGTATATCGACAAGGGCACTAAAGTCTTGCTGGAAGGCCCGACCTACCTGGCCGCACTGCAGATTTTCCAACTGTTCGGCGCCGATTGCCTCACCGTGCAACTGGAGGCCGACGGCCCGAACCTGGCGGCCCTGCGTGCCAGCCTCGAGCGCCATCGACCGGCGTTCATCTACCTCATCCCGACCTTCCAGAACCCCTCGGCTGTGCGCTACAGCGAAGCCAAGCGCGCCGCCGTGGCCGCCTTGCTTGATGAGTTTGATGTGACCCTGATCGAAGACGAGCCTTACCGCGAGCTGACATTCGACGGCGCCAGCGCGCAGCCGATCGCCGGGCGTTTGAAGAAAGCCAGCTGGATCTACACCGGCACCGTCTCCAAGACCCTGCTGCCGGGGTTGCGCGTCGGTTACCTGATCGCCAGCGAAGATTTGTTCCCGCACCTGCTCAAGCTCAAGCAATCGGCCGACCTGCACACCAATCGCATTGGCCAGTGGCAGGCCATGCAGTGGCTCGGCACGCAAAAGTACCAGCAACACCTGGCGCAGTTACGCGACTTTTACCGCGAGCGCCGCGATGCATTCCAGTCGGCGCTGGACCGCCATTTTGCTGACCTGGCCGACTGGCAAGTGCCTCAAGGTGGATTATTCTTCTGGCTGACCTTGAAACAGCCGCTCGACACCCGCACCTTGTTGGCGCAAGCATTGGATCAGGATGTGGCGTTCATGCCCGGTGAACCGTTCTTTTCCGAGCCCGATCAACACCTGGGCTCGTTGCGCCTCAATTTCAGCCATATCGACCCGGCCCGCCTGGACGAAGGTCTCAAGCGCCTGGCCGCGGTGGTCCGTCAAGCACAGCACGCGCAAGCGGCATAAGGGGAGCCCCATGTACAAGGTTTATGGCGATTACAAGTCGGGCAACTGCTACAAGGTCAAATTGATGCTCAACCTGCTGGGCATCCCGTACCAATGGATCGATGTCGACATCCTCAAGGGTGACACCCAGACCGCTGAGTTCCTGGCCAAGAACCCCAATGGCAAGATCCCGGTGCTGGAACTTGAAGACGGCACCTGCCTGTGGGAGTCCAACGCGATTCTCAACTTCCTGGCCGATGGCAGCGAGTTTTTGCCGGCCGAGCCACGCCTGCGCACGCAAGTGCTGCAATGGCAGTTTTTCGAGCAGTACAGCCACGAACCGTACATTGCGGTAGCGCGGTTTATCCAGTTTTACCTGGGCTTGCCCGCAGACCGTCTTGAGGAATACAAGAAGCTGCACAAAGGTGGCTACAAGGCGCTTAAGGTCATGGAGCGCCAACTGCAATTGACCCCGTATCTGGTGGGTGATCAATTCTCCATCGCCGATGTGGCGTTGTATGCCTATACCCATGTGGCCGAGGAGGGTGGGTTTGAGCTGGACGCTTATCCGGGTGTGCAGGCGTGGCTGGCGCGGGTGGCGAGCCATCCAAAACACGTAGCGATGCTGGGCTGATTCACTCGGTCAAAATGTGGGAGCTGGCTTGTGTTTATGTGGGAGCTGGCTTGCCTGCGATAGCATCAACTCGGGGTAATAGATAAACCGAGGTGTCTGCATCGCAGGCAAGCCAGCTCCCACACAAGCCAGCTCCCACATTGAGAGTGTCCAGGTTCAGTTCGATGTTGTGCCAGACAGCTCATCACTCAGCAGCTCAAAACAACGCTGCGCCGCCGGGCTCAGGCCCATGCCGCTGCGACTGATCAAACCGATCTCGCGGTTCACGCCGGGATGGTCAATATTGATGCGCTTCAACCCCGCCAAACTGTCCGCCGCCGACTCCGGCAGCACACTGATGCCCAACCCCTGGCGCACCAATGCCAGCACCGTCGACATGTAGTTGGCCTCCATGCCGGCATTCATCGTCAGCCGCGTCTGATCAAACAACGCGTCCACCTGCTCGCGCACACTGCTGTCGTGCCCGGTGAGGATGATCGGCTGGTCCGCCAATTGCTCCAGGGTCAGTTGGCGATGGTGGGCGAGGGGATGCTCCAGCGGCACAAACGCACACAACCGATCATTGAGCACCGGCAAAAACGCCAGTCCGTGGCTCAGCCGCGCCCGCACGCCGATGCCGAAATCCACCACGCCTTCACGCACCTGCGCATGGATGCGATGGGCTACCAGGTCATGCAAACGTACTTCGATGCCGGGAAAGCGTTCACGAAACAGGCGCAAGGCTGGTGGCAGCGCACCGGCGCACACCGAGGGCAGCGCGGCGAGGGTGACCACGCCACGGCGCAGGGCGGCGAGGTCGCGGGAGCCGGTGACGATGTTGTCCAGGTCCAGCAGCAGTTTTTCCATGGGGCCGCGTGCGTCTTCGCCTGCGGCGGTAATGCTCACATGACGGGGGCTGCGGTCGAGCAGGGCGACACCGAGCCAGTCTTCGAGTTGTTGCACCTGCACCGTCAGGGCCGAGGGCGACAAGTGCAACTCGTTGGCGGCCTTGGTGAAACTGCCGGTACGGGCTACGGCAAGAAAGGCTTGTATATGTTGGATGCTGTTCTTCATTTTGTTTTTCCGAACGTGCCAGGCCGAATATTCCAATTTACAAAGACTAACCCGCTTCCAATACTCCAGGGAAAACAATAACCGGCCACCAAGGCCGCTCTGGAGTAACCCATGCTCGCTACCCTGGGTGTCATTACCATCCTGTGCCTGCTCGCTGCCGTCATGAGCAAACGCCTGTCGCCGCTGGTGGCGCTGATCGCCTTGCCGATCATTGCTGCACTGCTCGGTGGTTTCGGCCTGCAAACCAGCGCCTTTATCATTACCGGAATCAAGAACGTCGCCCCGGTGGTGGGCATGTTTGTGTTCGCGATTCTGTTTTTCGGGATCATGACCGACGCCGGCATGCTCGACCCCATCATTGATCGCATCCTGCGCACGGTCGGCACGCGTCCTACACGAATTGTGGTCGGCACCGCGACCCTCGCGCTGCTGGTGCACCTGGACGGTTCCGGCGCGGTGACGTTTCTGGTGACGGTGCCGGCGATGCTGCCGCTGTATACGCGGTTGGGCATCGACAAACGCATCCTCGCGTGTGTCTGCGCCATGGCCGCCGGGGTCAATTTCCTGCCGTGGACCGGCCCGGTGCTGCGCTCGTCGGCGGCCTTGCATGTGCCGGTGGCCGACCTGTTCCAGCCGCTGATCCCGGTACAGATCGTCGGCCTGGTCTTCGTGTTTGCCTGTGCCTGGTGGCTGGGCCGTCGTGAAGAAAAACGCCTGGGCCTGGGCGCCGGTTCCTCGGTGGATGCGGTGCCGCAACGGGTGCTCAGCGACGATGACATCAAGCTGCGGCGCCCACGCCTGTTCTGGGTCAACCTATTGCTGACCGTGCTGGTGATGGTGGTAATGATTGCCGGCTGGGTCGACCCGGTGGTGATGTTCATGCTCGGCACCGTGGTGGCGCTGTGCATCAACTACCCGAATGTGGACGCCCAACGCGCGCGCATCGATGCCCATGCAAAAACCGCCCTGACCATGGCCAGTATCCTGCTTGCCGCCGGCGTGTTCACCGGCATCATGCAAGGCACGGGTATGCTCAAGGCGATTGCCGAGGTGGCGGTGGCGCAGATTCCCGCCGGCCACGGCAAGTTGATCCCGGCGGTGGTGGGCTTTATTTCCATGCCCTTGAGCATGCTGTTTGACCCCGATTCCTACTATTTCGGCGTGATGCCGGTGATCGCCGAAGTCGGCAAAGCCCTGGGCGTCGACCCGCTGCAAGTGGCTCAGGCTTCATTGCTGGGTGTGCACACCACCGGTTTCCCGGTCAGCCCGCTGACGCCTGCGACCTTCCTGCTGGTGGGCCTGTGCAAGATCGAACTGGCCGATCACCAGCGCTTCACCATTCCGTTTCTGTTTGCCGCGTCGGTGTTGATGACCCTGACCGCCTTGCTCCTGGGAGTGATTTGAGATGAAAACCTTGCGCATCGGCTCCGGCGCCGGCTACTCCGGCGACCGTATCGAGCCTGCCGTGGAACTGGCCGAACAGGGCGACCTGGATTACCTGGTGTTCGAGTGCCTGGCCGAACGCACCATTGCCCTGGCGCAACAGGCGCGTATCAGCGACCCACAGGGCGGTTACGATCCACTGCTGAGTGAACGCATGCGCCGGGTGTTGCCGTTTGTTGGCGTAAAAGGCGGCCGTCGCCTGCGGGTCATTACCAATATGGGCGCGGCCAACCCGGTGGCGGCGGCCGTTGAAGTGCGGCGCATTGCCAAGGCGTTAAGCCTGGACCTCAAGGTCGTGGCGGTGCTGGGCGATGACGTGTTGAAGGGCTTGCAGCCCGGGTTTTTGCTGGATAACGGCCAGACCGTGGGTGCTTTGGGCGAGCGGCTGATATCCGCGAACGCCTACCTGGGCGTCGACGGCATCCTTGAAGCCTTGCGCGCCGATGCTGACGTAGTGATCACCGGGCGCGTGGCCGACCCGTCGCTGTTTTTGGCGCCGCAAATGTTCGAATTCGGCTGGGCCGCGGACGACTGGCAGCGCCTGGGGCGCGGCACGTTGGTCGGGCATTTGCTGGAATGTGCGGGGCAGGTCAGCGGCGGCTATTTTGCCGATCCTGGCTTCAAGGATGTGGATGACCTGGCACGCCTGGGTTTCCCGTTGGCCGAAATCGATGCCGAGGGCGAAGCTGTGATTACCAAGGTCGCAGGCACGGGCGGGCGGGTCAGCCGTGCGACGTGCACCGAGCAAATGATCTACGAAGTACACGACCCGGCGGCTTACCTGACGCCGGACGTGACGGCGGACTTTTCCCAAGTGAGTTTTGTGGAGGAGGGCGTAGATCGCGTTCGTGCCCAAGGCGCCAGTGGTCGCGCTCGGCCTGAGCAGTTGAAGGTCAGCGTGGGTTACCTGGACGGCTGGATTGGCGAAGGGCAGATGTCATACGGCGGCCCGGGCGCTGTCGCACGGGCTGAGTTGGCACGGGATATCGTACTCAAGCGCCTGGAACTGATGGGGGTGAAGCTGCAAGACATCCGCGCCGAGCTGATTGGCATGGATTCATTGCACGGCCCGCGCAGCCACGTCGAACCCTGGGAAGTGCGCCTGCGCGTGGCCGCCCGTTGTGAGGAGCGCAGCGAGGCGGTGCGGGTTGGCAATGAAGTGGAAACCCTCTACACCAACGGCCCGTCGGGCGGCGGCGGCGCGAGTAAAAGCGTGCGCCAGGTGGTGGCGGTGGCCTCTTTGCTGCTGCCGCGTAGCGCGGTCAACCCGAGGATCGAAGCATGAAACTGCACACACTGGCCCATTCCCGCACCGGCGATAAGGGCGACACCTCGAACATCTCGATCATCGCCTACCGTGCCGAAGACTATCAGTTGCTGTGCGAACAGCTCACGCCCGAACGCGTCGCCGCGTTTTTTGCCGGCTTGCGGGAGCCGGATGCGGCGCCGGTGCGGCGTTATGAATTGCCCAACGTGCAGGCGCTTAACTTCGTGCTGCCAGGGATCCTGCGCGGCGGCGTGACCCGCTCGCTGGCGCTGGACGCCCATGGCAAGTGCCTGGGCTCGGCCTTATTGGATCTGGACTTGGTAATACATAACTAAATGTGGGAGCTGGCTCCCTCATTGGGTTTCCTATAGCCGTCAGACCGCTGCAAACCGCTTGTCCAGATAATCGATGATCACCTTGGAGTCATACATCCAGGTGGTCTGGCCATTCTCTTCAATACGCAGGCATGGCACTTTAATCTTGCCGCCTTGCTCCAGCAGGGTCTGGCGGTCCTGTTCGTTGTTTTTCGCGTCCTTGAGTGCCACCGGCACATTCAGGCGGTGCAGGGTGCGGCGAGTCTTCACGCAGAACGGGCAGGCGTGGAACTGATACAGCGTCAGCTCCTTGGCCGCCGCATTCACCTGAGCCTGTTGCTCGGCAGAACGCTGCTTTTTGCGTGGGCGGGTCAGGAAGTCGCCCGCGATGATGATGTGGCCGAGACCCACTCGAAGTGCTTTGACGAACATGGCTGAAAACCTCTTGCCCATGAAGAAGGGGCCGCAGCTTACCTGAATTTCGCGGGCGAAAAAAAACCGGCGATGAACGCCGGCTTTTTCTTACGCAGCCTGTTACTTGATCAGGCTGAGGAATTCGCTGCGGGTGGCCGCGTTTTCGCGGAACTCACCCAGCATCACCGACGTGATCATCGACGAATTCTGTTTCTCCACACCGCGCATCATCATGCACATGTGCTTGGCTTCGATCACCACTGCCACGCCCAGGGCGCCGGTCACTTGCATCACCGCGTCGGCGATCTGGCGGCTGAGGTTTTCCTGGATCTGCAGGCGACGTGCATACATGTCGACAATCCGCGCGACCTTGGACAGGCCCAGCACTTTGCCGCTCGGGATATACGCCACATGCGCCTTGCCGATAAACGGCAGCAGGTGGTGTTCGCACAGCGAGTACAACTCGATGTCCTTGACCAACACCATTTCGCTGTTGTCGGAGCTGAACAAGGCACCGTTGGTGACCTCTTCCAGTGTCTGTTCATAGCCGCGGCAAAGGTACTGCATCGCCTTGGCGGCACGCTTTGGCGTGTCGAGCAGGCCCTCGCGGGAAACGTCCTCGCCGAGCTGGCCGAGGATCGCCGTGTAATTCTGTTCCAGGGACATGAAACTACCTGTGGGATTTTCGCAAAGCGCAAGGTTACGGTGACGGGCACATCGCTGCAAGCCTGACGATGGCACTTGTTACTCGTCGCGCCCTTCCATCATGGTGCGCTTGAGCATCACATACACCGCACCGGCGCCGCCGTGGCGGGCCTGGCAGGAGGTAAAGCCGAGTACCTGGGCGTGCTGGCGCAGCCAGGTGTTGACGTGGCTCTTGATCATGGGGCGCTTGCCGTCCAGGCGCACGGCCTTGCCGTGGGTGACGCGCACGCAGCGGATTTCGAATTTGGTCGCTTCGGCCAGAAAGGCCCAGAGGGTTTCGCGGGCTTTTTCCACGTTCATGCCGTGCAGGTCGAGGCTGCCTTCGAACGGGATCTGGCCGATCTTGAGCTTGCGCATCTGGCTTTCCTGCACGCCGTCGCGGGCCCACATCAGCTCATCTTCCGGGCCTACGTCGATCACGAACTGGTCCGACAGGCCATCCACAGTGGTGGCGTCAGTGCGCACGGTCGCGGCCTGGCGCAGCTTGGCGATCTGCGCCCGGTCGGCCTTGGGTTTGCCGGTGTCGGCACGATCATGCTTGATCGGCTTGACGCCGCGCAGCTCGTTTTTGAACAGGGAAAAATCGTCGTCTTGCATGTCAGCCTCCGCGAAGGGCGGGCAGTTTACCTAAATCGCGGCGGCCAGGGCGCAGGAAACGCTATCCAAGCGCCATCAGTCGTGCTTTTTCATCAGGTGCGAAGCAATATTCAGTGACAACGGCTGACGCATTTTCCGACGGCTGCGACGCCACAACCACACGCCCAACCACAGCACCAGCAGCCCGATGACCAACAGGATAGCCGAACCACCGGGGCTGGCATTCAACTCGCCAAGGGCCGGCGAATGACCAAACAGGCCGGCGCCACCAGCGCCGGCCAACAGCAAACCTACAATGGCCAGTAACGCGGCAAAGCCGGCTACCAGGCGCAGACGCCAATTGCTCGGGCCCTTGGGGCGCAAGCGACGAGCGTCAAAACCATCGGATATCTTCATTCCGACCTTTCCTCCAGGGTATCGGCCCTTCGACCGGAAGATACACAGGTTGTTCCGACAGCAGCGGTAAATGCGCCAAATGAGAGGGCTTTGCGGATGAGCGGGGCAATAAATACGCCGCTCATCTCAAGGACGATCAGATCAGATCTTTGGTCAACGCGAGGGTGGCGAAGTTGTCGGCCATGATGGCCATTTCGGTTTGCTGCACGTGTTCGGCGCTCAGGATGCCGCCTTTGTAAGGCAGGTCACGGGTGGCGCAGGCGTCTTCCACCAGGGTGCAGCGAAAGCCCAGGTTTTTGGCGGCGCGCACGCTGGTGCTGACGCTGGAATGGCTCATGAAGCCGCAGACGATCAAGTCCAGGGAACCGAGGTCTTGCAGGTGTTTCTCCAGGCCCGTGCCGTGGAACGCGCTGGGCAGCAGTTTGCCGATGATGGTTTCATCGCCTTGGGGTTCCAGGCCAGGAATGAATTCGCCGCGCTCGCCCTGCGGGTCGAACAGGCCACCGACGGTGCCAAGGTGGCGCACATGCACGATCGGGCGCCCGGCGTTGCGTGCCGCCGCGACCAACTGCTTGATGTTGTCGACCGCCGTGTCCATGCCGGACAGGGCGAGTGGGCCACTGAGGTATTCCTTCTGGGCGTCGATGATCACGAGGGTCGCATGGTTCAGGTTGGCTGCTGCGTAACCGCGACCGCTGAGTTGAAACATCGTCTTTGGAACGGACATTCTGGGGCTCCTGTGAGGGGGGCTTTTGTCACATTGTCCACTGGCTGAGCGGTTCTGTGAATCGCTACCATCGTAAGGTACGCCGTTGTTGACGTGCAGCCATGTCAAGAGGTGGACTTGTTTGGCGCAATGATGGCAATTTGGATGAATTCCGACGGATGGCGAGGGGTTTTTCGTACATCGTCGGTACAGGTGAAGGCTGTTAGAATCGCCAGTCGTTTTTTCCAGGAGCTTGCCCCCGTGATTACCTCTCGCCTGCGCACGTTGCGCGACCACATCCGTTGGGCTGTCAGCCGTTTCCATGGGGAAGACCTGTTTTTCGGGCACGGTACCGACAACGCCTGGGACGAAGCCCGGCAATTGGTGCTCGGCGCCTTGCACCTGCCTTGGGAAATTGCCGACAGCTACCTGGACTGCAACCTCGAAGAAGAGGAAGTTGCCCATGTGCAGCGCTTGCTGCACAAACGCATTCATGAGCGCGTACCCACCGCCTACCTGTTGAAGGAAGCCTGGTTCTGCGGCATGTCGTTTATCGTCGACGAGCGCGTGTTGATCCCGCGTTCACCGATTGGCGAACTGATCGAAAACCGCTTCGAGCCGTGGCTGGCCCAGCCGCCGGCGCGCATCCTCGACCTGTGCACCGGCTCCGGTTGCATCGGCATCGCCTGTGCCTACGAGTTCCAGGACGCTGAAGTGGTACTGGGCGACTTGTCCTTCGAAGCCTTGGAAGTGGCCAACCAGAACATTGAGCGTCATGGTGTCGATGAGCGCGTCTACACCGTGCAGGGCGACGGTTTCGATGGCCTGCCGGGCCAGCGTTTTGACTTGATCGTGTCCAACCCGCCGTACGTGGATGCCGAAGATTTCGCCGACATGCCGGACGAATACCAGCACGAGCCGGAACTGGGCCTGGCTTGCGGCGACGACGGTTTGAACCTGGTGCGGCGCATGCTGGCCGAGGCCGCCGACCACCTGACCGAGAAGGGCTTGCTGATTGTTGAGGTCGGCAACAGCCAGGTACACGTCGAAGCGCTGTACCCGGAAGTCGACTTTGCCTGGTTGGACTTCCAGCGCGGTGGGCACGGTGTGTTCATGTTGACGGCTGAGCAGTGCCGGGCGCATCAGGCGGTGTTTGCGGCGCGGGTTTAATCCGAACACACGGTAGGAACGCGGTCAGTGTGGGAGCTGGCTTGCCTGCGATAGCGGTGGCAACTGACACACCGCCATCGCAGCGATGCGGCGACCCGACAAGCCAGCTCCCACATTTGGAATGCATTCCAACCTTTCAGCGGTGTGTGGCAATCCAGATCAACAACCCCGCCTGAAACACCGTAAACGCCACCAGACACGTAATGGTAAAGCGCAGCCCGCTGTCTTCGCGCTTGAACTTGGTGACCTTTTCTTCTTCCTTGCGCAGCTTCACTTCCTGCTCGGCCAGGTTCTGCTCGGCCTGTTGCAGCATTTGCGCCGCCTCGAGGATTTCTACGTACTGCACCTTCTCGGTGTTCCAGCTGTCCAGCACTTCGCTGACTTTGCCGGGTTGCACGTTGCCTTTGAGGTGCTGCACATCGGCGTAGGCCACATCAAAACCCTGGATGCGCAGGAAATGATCGCGACGCAGGCGCGTGGCTTCGTTGAGTGCATCCTTGTTGGCGAGGTCCACGCCGTCGACACGGTAATGTGACCACTTCTTTTTTGCCCACGCGGCACCCTGTGCGACCAGAAAGCGCCCCAGTCCACGGTTGGCCGGTTCGATTTCCAGGCTGTTGCCCGGCCCGAAGTGCACACGGTGCGTATCGTGGTCGACCCAGATATCCAGGTGGTTCTGCTCGCGGCGCACGCGTTGGCCGGGCAACTGGATGACCATGCGCAAGAGGCTGTGCTTCTTGTCATGGCGCTCGGTATAGCCGAACTGCACAAACCGCAGCGGCCGTGCGCCGGTGGCGCGATCAGTCGCCAGTGGCGCCAGGCGCAGCATCTTGAAATGTTCGGCCTGAACGTCCGCCCATGGCAGCGCCGCCGCCTCGACGGCCTCGGGTTTTTCAGCCGGGGTGTCGGCGGTAGAGTCGGGTGTTGCTTCGGTGTTAGTCATGCGGCGCGATCCTGTCCAAGCCCTGCAAGTCGACAGTCTTTTTACTGTCGACTCTGGGCTTATCGGCCGTTTCATTCAGGACTGGAGGCAAATAGTCGCTTAACGGGGTTGAAGTCCGTCGATAAAGCGCACGATACGTTGGCCCAACTCGGCGGCGAGCGGCAGTTTGGGGTCGTTGTACGACTCCAGCTGTTCCTTCACATCCTTGGGCACGATGCGCATCACGTGGTTCATGCCTTGAATCACGCTCAGCTGTGCGTCCGGCTTGGCCGCTTGCAACTGTTGGGCATCGGCTACGCCCACCTGGATATCGTTGGTGCCCTGGATGATCAACGCCGGCATCGTCAGTTTGGCGAAGGCGGCCGAGGGGTCGGCGCGAAACAGGCTGATCAGGTACGGCTGCACGCTGGGGCGGAAAATGCCTTCCAGTGGGCGCGGCACATCGGCGTCCACCTGGCCGGCCTTGAGGTGGTCGAGGATTTCATTACTGCGCAACAACAGGGCCGGCGGCAAGTGATCGGCCAGTTGCTGGCGGATCACCTGGTCCACCGGTCGCGCGCTGCCGGACAGGGAAATAACCCCGGCCGGGTCGAGTTGCGGCGCGGCGAGGGCGGCGACCAGCGCGCCTTCGCTGTGGCCCAGCACAATCAACTGGCCCATGCGGCTGTCGGCCTTGAGCAGCTTGCCCCAGGCCACGGCATCGGCCACATAGGCATCCAGGCTGAGGTTGCGTTCGTCGGGGGTGGCGGCCAGGCTCGCGGCCACGCCACGCTTGTCGTAGCGCACGCTGGCGATGTTATTGCGCGCCAGCACCCAGGCTAGGCGCTTGAGGCTGTCGTTGCGCGCGCCGTCGGCGCTGTTGCCGTTACGGTCGGTGGGGCCGGAGCCGGCGATGATCAGCACCACGGGCACGGGTTTGTCGGATTTTGGCAGCAGAAGCGAACCAAACAACTCGCCGCTGCCGGTGTCCAGGCTGATCGGCCGTTGCAACACGACGGGGGAGGCGGCGAAGCCAAGGCTGGAATACAAGGTAAGGGTCAAAAGCAAAACTCGCAGCATCATCACGCCATCATCAGGAAGGTGCCGGTTGGACCAACGTCTACCGGTAAGGTTTCGAGGATGAACTAGTCGGTTAGCCCGCGTATACTCGCCGCCTTAAGTTATTACGGTTGAGTTGATTCAACTGATTTCACGGAGCGCCCTGCATGTCCGGCAATACCTTCGGCAAGCTGTTCACTGTCACCACCGCGGGCGAAAGCCATGGCCCGGCGTTGGTCGCCATTGTCGACGGCTGCCCGCCAGGCCTCGAGTTGTCTCTGGAAGACCTGCAGCGTGACCTCGACCGCCGCAAGCCCGGCACCAGCCGCCACACCACCCAGCGCCAGGAGCCCGACGAAGTCGAGATCCTCTCCGGCGTGTTTGAAGGCCGCACCACCGGCTGCGCCATCGGCCTGTTGATCCGCAATACCGACCAGAAGTCCAAGGACTACTCGGCGATCAAGGACCTGTTCCGCCCGGCCCACGCCGACTACACCTACCACCACAAATACGGCGAGCGCGACTACCGTGGCGGAGGCCGCAGCTCGGCGCGCGAAACCGCCATGCGCGTGGCCGCCGGTGCCATCGCCAAGAAATACCTGGCCACCCAGGGCATCGTGATCCGTGGCTACATGAGCCAGTTGGGCCCGATTGAAATCCCGTTCAAGACCTGGGACATCGTCGACGACAACGCTTTCTTCAGCCCCGACCCGGACAAAGTGCCGGAACTGGAAGCCTATATGGACCAGTTGCGCCGCGACCAGGATTCGGTCGGTGCCAAGATCACCGTGGTCGCCGAAGGCGTCAAGCCGGGCCTGGGCGAGCCGATCTTCGACCGCCTCGACGCCGAGCTGGCCCACGCGCTGATGAGCATCAACGCGGTCAAGGGCGTGGAAATCGGCGCCGGTTTTGCCTGTGTCGCCCAGCGCGGCACCGAGCATCGCGATGAGATGACCCCTCAAGGTTTCCTCAGCAACAACGCGGGCGGCATCCTCGGCGGTATTTCCTCCGGCCAGCCGATTGTTGCGCACCTGGCCCTTAAGGCCACGTCGAGCATTACCACGCCGGGCCGTTCGATCGATGTGCACGGCAACCCGGTGGACGTGATCACCAAGGGCCGCCACGACCCGTGCGTGGGCATCCGCGCCACGCCGATCGCCGAGGCGATGATGGCTATCGTGTTGATGGACCACCTGCTGCGCAACCGTGGGCAAAATGCCGATGTGCAGGTGAGTACGCCGGTGTTGGGCCAGCTGTGACGGTCTGACCGTGACAGCCCTCCCATACTGGCGCCTCTCCAGCTTCTACCTTTTCTACTTCGCCCTGCTCGGGGCGACGGCGCCGTTCCTGGCGCTGTACTTCGACCATCTGGGGTTTTCCAGCGCACGCATTGGCGAACTGGTGGCCATCCCCATGCTGATGCGCTGCGTGGCGCCCAACCTGTGGGGCTGGCTCGGCGATTACACCGGCCGGCGCCTGGCCATCGTGCGTTTTGGCGCGGTGTGTACCCTGGCGAGTTTCTCGCTGATCTTCTTCAGCAAAACCTACGCCTGGCTGGCCCTGGTCATGGCGTTACATGCGTTCTTCTGGCACGCGGTGCTGCCGCAGTTTGAAGTGATCACCCTGGCGCACTTGCAAAAGCAAACGGCGCGCTACAGCCAGATCCGTCTGTGGGGCTCCATCGGGTTTATCCTCACCGTGGTGATAATGGGGCGGCTGTTCGACGGGTTGAGCCTGGACATTTACCCGGTGGTGGTCGTGGTGATCATGGCCGGCATTATTGGCGCCAGCCTGTGGGTGCCGAACGCGCAGCCCGCCGTGCAGGGCAACCGCCTGGCCGGTGACGGTTTTCTCAAGCAATTGCGCAGCCCCGGCGTACTGGCGTTTTATGCCTGCGTGGCCCTGATGCAAATGAGCCATGGCCCGTATTACACCTTCCTGACCCTGCACCTTGAACATTTGGGTTATAGCCGTGGCGTGATCGGCATGCTGTGGGCACTGGGGGTGGTCGCGGAGGTGCTGATGTTCCTGGCCATGAGCCGCATCCTCACGCGTTTTTCGGTGCGACGGGTGCTGCTGGCCAGTTTTGTATTGGCGGCTATCCGCTGGCTGCTGCTGGGCTCATTTGCCGAAATCTTCTGGGTATTGCTGCTGGCGCAGGTGCTGCACGCCGCTACGTTTGCCAGCTTTCACGCGGCTGCCATCGCCTTTGTGCAACGCAGCTTCGGCGCCAAACAACAAGGCCAGGGCCAGGCGCTGTATGCCGCACTGGCCGGCACCGGCGGCGCGTTGGGCGCCCTTTACGCCGGCTACAGCTGGAACCTGTTGGGGCCGACCCTGACCTTCAGCATCGCCAGTGTCGCCGCCCTGGCCGCCGCCATTATCATTGGCCTTCGATTGCAAGAGCCGAATAAAGGAACCGAGCAATGAGTTATGTCGCTGTTTATGCCGTCGCCACTGGGGATACCCCGAACAAGGTCCTGACCCATTTTGACGACATCGTCTCGACGTTGGCCGAACACGCGGTGCGCTTCGCGCGCTGGCAGCCGGCGCCGATTGAGAAGGGCGCCAGCGATGCCGACATGATCGCCGCGTACCAGCCGCAGATCGATGCCCTCGGCTACGCTGCCGTGGACGTGCTCAGGGCGGCGGGCGATCCGGCACAGAACGCTGAACTGCGCGCGCAGTGCCTCAATGAGCGCCGCTACAGCGAAGATGCCGTGCGTTTCTTCGTGGCGGGCCAGGGCCTGTTCAATTTGCACGTGGGCGATTACGTATACGCCGTGCGTTGTGAGAAAAATGACTTGCTGGTGATTCCAGCCGGCATGCC
Organism: Pseudomonas sp. KBS0710; assembly: GCF_005938045.2. Taxonomy (GTDB): domain Bacteria; phylum Pseudomonadota; class Gammaproteobacteria; order Pseudomonadales; family Pseudomonadaceae; genus Aquipseudomonas. Next base: position 1,339,848 of record NZ_VCCF02000001.1, read on the forward strand.
GCACTGGTTCGATATGGGCGAGAACCCGCACTTCGTCACCTTGCGTTTGTTCAACACCGCTAAAGGCTCTGAGCCTCAACTCACTGGCGACGATATTGCCGGCGATTTTCCCGGTCTGGACGACTAAGCACAGATACTTAAATGTGCCACCCAGGCAAGTTGGAAGTTGCTGTGGGAATAAGCCTAATTATTTGTAGGGCGTAGCTGTTTCTACTGCGCCCTATGCTTTCAATCCATTCGTTATGTAACTCTCTGCGGACTCGATGTTTATATCACCTGTCAATAGCAGGAATCCGAAAGGTGACAAGGCATCCACTACATAAGGAGAGAGCACAATGAGTGGCCCAGAGCAGTCGTGTCGCACGCCGGTGGACGCGCCGATGACCCTTAGAAGACGTCTGAGCCTGGGCGGCAAGCCCCTCACCCCGACAGAGCTGGAAATTTTGCGTTGGGCCTCGGAAGGCAAGACCGTCTGGGAAATCAGCCAGATTCGGGCGACCTCTGAAGCCACGGTGAAATTTCATTTGCGCAATATCTACGGCAAGCTGGAAGTCACCAACCGCGTACAGGCGATGAATGAGGCCAGCCGACAAGGCTTGTGCTGAAACCACACGAAAAAGGGCCGCGACGCCTGTAAGCGTCGCGGCCCTTTTGGGCCACCGGTTGCTTATGCCGAGTGGTAGGTCGGCAGGGCAAAGCGGTTTTGGCTTTGCAGCATCGAAATCTGCGGCAGCTCACTGGCTTGTTCGGCCAGGTCGCGGCGGATGGCGCTGATCACCCAGGTCAGTTGGTCAGCGGTGTGCAGCTGTTGATACGAGATCGAGCGCTTGACCTGTTTGCCTTCGCTGTTGCGCAGGGTCAGCAGGATACCGCCGTCGGGACGTGGCTGAGTGGTGACGTCGTATTGGGAGAATACAGAAGCAAATTTATCTTGGATCAGGCTCATGTCTATCAGCTCCGTTGGCTCAAGTTGGCAAGCATGGAGAGATAGGTGCAGTGATTGTGCCAGTATTGGATATCTTAAAAAATCCTTATAAATCAACAAGCTAAAAATTTTCTAAAATTTCGGTTTCGTGCAATTTGCATGAATGGCCATCGTGCATCCTGCATTTTGCGTTATCCGCGCCGACCGTTTCAGGCCCGCCTTAAGCATAATGACTGCCTCGACCGGGCAAAATTCCTTTTCTGTGGGGGCTGGCTCGGGATACAAAACTTTTCAAATCCCGCATGTACAGCCAAAGAATGGCAGGCGTATTTTCCTGCAAGGCATTCGGCACCTGCCTACAGGGCTGCCGCTATCCCTGGATCATACGAAAAATAAGAAAAAGGACGTTCCGCCATGAGCCAACAGCAAGACGACATGATCACGTGGGGCAAGCTTTTACGTAAGGTGCCTGCGATTGTTCGAGCTTTGCCACGCGTGGTGCGCGGCATGCGCGCCGCGAATGTCACCGACCCCGCGCAGCCCTGCGGCCTCGGTTGGCACTTTGAACAGGCTGCGTTGCGCAACCCCGACGGCGCGGCGTTGTTGTACGGCGACAGCGTGCTCAGCTACCGCGAAGCCAACCAGCGCGCCAATCGTATGGCTCATTACCTTCAGGCGCAGGGCATCGGCAAGGGTGATGTGGTCGCGCTGTTTATTGAAAATCGCCCGGAACTGCTCCTCAGCGTACTGGCCGTGGCCAAGCTGGGCGGTATCTGCGCCATGCTTAACACCGCGCAAACCCAGGCGGCGCTGGTACACAGCCTGAACCTGGTGAGCCCGGTGGCGATCGTGGTAGGCGCGGAATTGGAATCCGCCTATGCGGCCGTGCGTGATCAAGTGTCGATTGCGGCCGAACGCAACTGGTTTGTGGCTGATCAGTCCTCAAACGCGGTGCCGCCGGGCTACACCGACCTGCTGGCCGCCAGCGCCGACAGCCCGCTGGACAACCCTGCCAGCAGCGGGCACATCTTCTTCAACGACCCGTGCTTCTATATCTACACCTCCGGCACCACCGGCTTGCCCAAGGCCGGCATCATGAAGCATGGGCGCTGGACCAAGACGGCGGTGAGTTTCGGCAGCATCGCCCTGGATATGGGGCCGCAAGACGTTCTGTATTGCACCTTGCCGCTGTACCACGCTACCGGCCTGTGTGTGTGCTGGGGTTCGGCGATTGTCGGCGCGTCGGGCTTCGCCATCCGGCGCAAATTCAGCGCCAGCCAGTTCTGGGACGATGCGCGCAAATTCAAAGCGACCACCCTGGGGTATGTCGGTGAGTTGTGCCGCTACCTGCTGGACCAGCCGCCCAGCGCGCAGGATCGCGACAACCGGGTCACCAAGATGGTCGGCAATGGCCTGCGCCCCGGGGTCTGGGCGCAGTTCAAGCAGCGGTATGGCGTCGAGCATATCTGCGAGCTGTATGCCGCCAGCGACGGCAATATCGGTTTTACCAATGTGCTGAATTTCGACAACACCATCGGCTTTTGCCTGCAGCATTGGGCGCTGGTGGAGTACTCACACGAAACCGGCGAGCCGCTGCGTGGCAGCGACGGTTACCTGCGCAAGGTGCAAACCGGCGGGCAGGGCTTGCTGCTGGCCAGGATCGATGAAAAGTCGCCGTTCGACGGCTACACCGACCCGGAAAAGAATCGCAAAGTGGTGCTCACGGACGTGTTCGAGAAGGGCGACCGCTACTTCAATACCGGCGACTTGTTGCGCAGTATTGGCTTTGGTCATGCGCAATTTGTCGATCGCCTGGGCGACACCTACCGCTGGAAGGGCGAAAACGTCTCCACCACCGAAGTCGAAAACGTGCTGCTGCAGCACCCGCAGATCGCCGAAGTAGTGGCCTACGGCGTCGAGATCGAAAACACCAATGGCCGCGCCGGCATGGTGGCCATCACCCCAAGCGAATCCTTGGCGGCCCTGGACATGCGTGAGCTGTTGCAGTTTGCCCACGGCCAGTTGCCCCACTATGCGGTGCCGTTGTTTTTGCGCATCAAGGTCAAGATGGAAACCACCGGCACCTTCAAATACCAGAAGGTCAAGCTCAAGGAGGAAGCCTTCGACCCGGACAAGGCCGGTAACGACCCGGTGTACGCGTGGCTGCCGGGCTCCGACAGTTATGTGCCGGTCACCGGGCAATTACTGGCGCAGATCCAGGCCGGGCAGTTCCGTTATTGATTCTGCCTATGAATGCTTTTGACAAAAAAGCCATGACAGCGGGGAACTCCCTCGCGACACTGGGCGCCTTATACACATTCCCAGACAAGGAGCGCCCTGCATGTCAGACCAGCCCAAACAAATGACCGACGATGAAGCCGCCGAATTCGCCGAACAGGTTTTCGACGTGGCCCGCAAAGGCGATGCGGCGATGCTGGCTGCGCTGCTGGCCAAAGGCTTGCCGGCTAACTTCCGTAATCACAACGGCGACACCTTGTTGATGCTCGCGGCCTACCATGGCCATGCTGAAGCGGTAAAAGTGCTGCTGGAATTCAAGGCCGACCCACTGATTGCCAACGACAAGAACCAGTTGCCGATCGCCGGTGCCGCGTTCAAAGGCAACCTGCCAGTGGTGAAGGCATTGATCGAAGGTGGCGCGCCAGTGGATGCAACCTCCCCGGACGGGCGCACAGCGCTGATGCTGGCCGCGATGTTCAACCGCGTGGAAATGGTCGACTACCTGCTCGCTCAAGGCGCCAATCCCAAGGCCACCGATGCCCAGGGCGCGACTGCGTTGGCGGCGGCGCACACCATGGGCGCGGCGGATACGGCGGCGAAGTTGCAGAAACTGGTGTAGGCTACGCGCCCTCAAAAACCAGCCCGTTACAGGACCTTCCCATGCACACCGCCCTCGTCGAACTTATCAGCAAAATCAGCGCCGGCGTCATGGGCGAGGACGAGGTGGCGCGCATCGCCACAGAAGCCGCCCAAGCCTACGCAGACCCGGCGGCGTTTCTGGCCGCGAACCCGGATATCAACTACGACGACACTTTCCCTATCCCACTGGGTGAGTGGGTAGTGGTGGGTAGCCTGCCGGACACGGTGTTGTTCCAGGCCGACACCTATGGCGAGCTGTTCGCGCAGATCGTCGCCTCGTTCGGCCCGGGCGTGGCGTTTAACCTCAAGCCCAAGCAACTGGCCAAGACCGAAGACCTCACCGCGCTGAACCGCATCCAGATCCAGATGAGCGCGTTGAGCCCTGAAGATGGCGGCTACGTGCTGCTCAACTTCAGCCAATTGCTCGATGACGAGATCCAGGCCGTGTTGGTGTATGGCAACGACCTGCCGCGCGTACTGGAACTGTGCGCCGAAGTGGGGATCAAGGCCGAGCCGTCGCTGGAAGCCTTGAAAGTCGCCGTACACGTCTGAAATAAAACGGAACCCCTGCCAGGGCTGACTATCCTACAAGTGCATGCCCTCACTTAGGAGCGACACCATGGGTTCCACTTTCAACGGTCTTATCGGCCTGATCATCCTGGCGCTGGATATCTGGGCGATCATCAACGTGTTCAAAAGTGGCGCCAGCACCGGCGCCAAAGTGCTGTGGATCCTGCTGATCCTGTTGCTGCCGGTATTGGGCCTGATCATCTGGGCGATTGCCGGGCCGCGCGGTAACGTGCGGATCTGATCGTTCACCCACTCCATCTAGAGTGGGCACAGTCAATGTGGGAACGGGCTTGCTCGCGAATACGGTGTATCAGTTTCAGATGTTTTGACTGACACGCCGCATTCGCGAGCAAGCCCGCTCCCACATTTAGTTTCTGGTGCATTCACAGGTTTTGTGTGTCGAAACTATTCACTGCACACAATTTTCACATCTTTTCCAAGACAATTCGGCGGTTTTACGGCTCTGCCAAGGCTCTAACTCAAGGGCCATTAACGGCAGGTCCCGGGCGCACGTTCAGTAATTAATAGCGTTGCTGCCGTTGATCGGGCACCATTTGCGCCACCGCGTTAACCGCCTACCCCAGCCAGCCTGGGCGAGGGACGGACGCCACTGCATTATTTCGAAACTTAAACTTCCAATGGGTCCTAGAACGACATGGCAAACCCGGACGCCCTGAGTCAGCAGCGAGCTTCTAATCGCTTGCTGCAACCGACCGTCAAATCCCATCTGGCATACACGCTGCTTTGCGCGCTGGTCATGATGGTGATGTTCTCCCTGCTGCGCCTGGCGCTGCTGGTCTACAACCGCGAGATGATCCTCGACACGCCGGCCTCGACCTTCCTCGAAGCCTTCGTCAACGGCACGCGCTTCGACATCCGCTTTGTGATGTACGCGCTGGTCCCGCTGCTGCTGGCGCTGTTCAGCGTACGGGCGATGGCGGCGCGTGGGTTTTTCCGTTTTTGGCTGACCGTCGTGTCCAGCATTGCCCTGTTCCTGGGCCTGATGGAGATGGACTTCTACCGCGAATTCCACCAACGCCTCAACGGCCTGGTGTTCCAGTATGTGAAGGAAGACCCGAAAACCGTGATGAGCATGCTCTGGTACGGTTTCCCGGTGGTGCGCTACCTGCTGGCCTGGGCCGTGGGCACGCTGATCCTGAGCATCGCCTTCAAGGGCGCCGACCGTGCAACGCGCCCACGTGGCCCGTTCAGCGGCGGCACCGTCGGCACTCGCCAGGTGGCTCCGTGGTACAGCCGCATTGCGGTGTTTGTGGTGTGCCTGTTGATCGCCGTGGTCGCCATCCGTGGCACCTTGCGCCAAGGCCCACCGCTGCGTTGGGGTGACGTCTACACCACCGAATCGAACTTCGCCAACCAGTTGGGCTTGAACGGCACCCTGTCGCTGATCGCTGCGGCCAAGTCGCGCTTCTCCGAAGAGCGCTCGAACATCTGGAAAGCCACGCTGGACCAGCCGCTGGCCACCCAGACCGTGCGTGACATGCTGGTGTTGCCGCAAGAGAAACTGGTGGATACCGACACCGCCGCCGTGCGCCGCGACTACACGCCACCGGCCGAGAAAACCCTGCCGATCAAGAACGTCGTAGTGATCCTGATGGAAAGCTTTGCCGGTCATTCGGTTGGTGCCCTGGGCCGCCCAGGCAACATCACGCCATACTTCGACAAACTGTCCAAGGAAGGCCTGTTGTTCGACCGTTTCTTCTCCAACGGCACCCACACCCACCAGGGCATGTTCGCCACCATGGCGTGCTTCCCGAACCTGCCGGGCTTCGAATACCTGATGCAAACCCCGGAAGGCAGCCACAAGCTGTCGGGCCTGCCGCAGTTGCTCAGCGCGCGCAAGTTTGACGACGTGTATGTCTACAACGGCGATTTCGCCTGGGACAACCAATCGGGCTTCTTCAGCAACCAGGGCATGACCAACTTCATCGGGCGCAACGACTTCGTTAACCCGGTGTTCTCCGACCCGACGTGGGGCGTGTCCGACCAGGACATGTTCAACCGTGGCCTGGAAGAGTTGAAGGCCCGCGAAGGCGGCAAGCCGTTCTACGCCCTGTTGCAAACCCTGTCCAACCACACGCCGTATGCGTTGCCGACGCCATTGCCAGTTGAAAAAGTCACCGACCGTGGCAGCCTCAACGAGCATTTGACGGCCATGCGTTACTCCGACTGGGCCCTGGGCCAATTCTTTGAAAAAGCCCGTAAAGAGCCGTACTTCAAGGAAACCCTGTTCGTGATCGTGGGTGACCACGGTTTTGGTAACGAGCAACAGATCACCGAGATGGACCTGGGCCGCTTCAACGTGCCGATGCTGATGATTGCACCGGGCATGCAGGAGAAGTTCGGCGAGCGTGACCACACTGTGGGCACCCAGATCGACATCGTGCCGACCATCATGGGCCGCCTGGGTGGCGACACCTTGCACCAGTGCTGGGGCCGCGACCTGTTGAACCTGCCGGAAGGCGACAAGGGTTTTGGCGTGATCAAGCCGTCGGGCAGCGACCAGACCGTCGCCCTGGTCACTGCTGACCGCATCCTGGTACTGCCTAAAGAGATGCCACCGAAACTGTGGGAATATGAACTGGGCGCTAACCCGACCGGTAAGGTCATTCCTGAATCGCCGGACGAAGCCGCGCTGAAACAGAAACTTGAGTCGTTCTTGCAGACGGCTACCAAGAGCCTGTTGGATAACACTGCGGGTGTGATCGACGGCAAGCCGGACTAATCACCCGGGCATAAAAAAGAGGCCTTCTGGAAGGCCTCTTTTTTTGTCCGGATTTTATATCCGGCCGAGCAGCAACAGCACCAGCAGCACCACCAGCACCACGCCGAGAATACCCGACGGGCCATAGCCCCAGTTACGTGAGTGCGGGAATACCGGCAGGCCGCCGACCAGCAGCAGGATCAGGATAATGATCAGAATCAGGCTCATGTTTTTTTCCTTGTGGGCCTTCTGAAAAGACCAGTTGTTTAACGACAGGCCCGTGGGTTTATTTACGGACGCCTTAATAACTCCGACTGTGCAGTTGCGCAGAAAATTCCGTGGTTTCTTAAAGCATTTCGCAAACTCGCTTATTTCTTTTAATGCGTTCGCAATTACGTGCACTTAGTTGAAAAAGATTGAACTTACGCTATAAGCCGCTCTGGCACCTGGCCGGCGGTTTGCCTGAGGCATTCATCAACTGGATGGTGCGTGGGTGTAGGAAAAAGCTTCGCTACACTGCCGATCACTTCTTCCGTGAACTACAAGGCTACTACCTATGCAAAATCGCATGATGATCACTGGTGCCGGGTCTGGCCTGGGTCGCGAAATCGCGCTGCGCTGGGCGCGCGAAGGTTGGCAGTTGGCCTTGTCGGACGTCAGCGAGCCAGGCTTGCAAGAAACCCTCAAGCGGGTGCGCGAGGCCGGTGGCGATGGTTTTATCCAGCGCTGCGACGTGCGTGACTACAGCCAGCTCACCGCCTTTGCCCAGGCTTGCGAAGTGAAGCTGGGCGGCATTGATGTGATCGTCAACAACGCTGGCGTGGCCTCGGGTGGCTTCTTTGCCGAGTTATCCCTGGAAGATTGGGACTGGCAGATTGCGATCAACTTGATGGGCGTGGTCAAGGGCTGCAAAGCGTTCCTGCCGCTGCTCGAAAAGAGCAAGGGCCGGATTATCAACATCGCGTCCATGGCTGCGCTGATGCAGGGGCCGGCGATGAGCAACTACAACGTGGCCAAGGCCGGTGTGGTGGCGTTGTCGGAGAGTTTGCTGGTGGAACTCAAGCAGCAGGAAGTCGGTGTGCATGTGGTGTGCCCGTCGTTTTTCCAGACCAACCTGCTGGATTCGTTCCGTGGGCCTACACCGGCGATGAAGGCGCAGGTGGGCAAGTTGCTCGAGAGTTCACCGATTTCGGCGGCGGATATTGCCGACTACATTTATCAGCGAGTGGCCGAAGGGGAATTCATGATTTTGCCCCACGAGCAGGGGCGCATGGCGTGGGCGTTGAAGCAGAAGAACCCGCAGTTGCTGTATGACGAAATGACGCTGATGGCCGACAAAATGCGCGCCAAGGCCCAGGCCACCAAGGGCTGAGCGGATCTGCTTTATGTGGGGCTTGCTCGCTTCCACATTTGACCGAGTCGAGGGTTTGTCTGTCAGCAAAATTACCGGCCTGCGTAGGCCTTGCCTGATTTAAACGCAAGCCATTGCTGCGCCAAATCCAATCGCGCATGGTCAAGGTCCTGTCACTCCAAAAGGACAACCGCCATGCTGGTCTTAAGCCGCGCTGTAGGCGAAATCATCTCTATCGGCGATGACATCGCCCTGCACATCCTCGAACTGAACGGTACTCAAGTGAAATTCGGCATCGCTGCCCCGGCGGGTGTGAATGTCCATCGGGCCGAGGTGTATCAGAAGATCCTCGAACGCCAGGCCACAGAAACCCACGCCGTACCCAACCGCTGAAACCTGCTCAGTCAAACAGATGCTTGGGCACGTCGTGCTTGAGCATCAACTGGCATTGCTCGCTTTCCGGGTCGAACACAATCAGGGCCTGGCCCTTGGTCAAGGCTTGGCGCACGCGCAGTACGCGGGTCTCCAGGGGCGTGTCGTCGCCGTTGTCGGTGCCGTCGCGGGTCACGAAGTCTTCGATGAGGCGGGTCAGGGTGTCGACTTCAAGTGCGTCGTAGGGAATCAGCATACAAGCCTCATAGGTGGGAACCCGGCGATGCTACTGCGCCGGGGGCCCTTGTTACCAGCAGTTACCATCAGTTGCCAGTGTCAGGACTTCTGACCGACCAGGCTGTCCACCGACGGCACGCGGGTGTCGCTCTCCATTTGCGTTTCGTGCTCGATCTGATGACTGAACCGGTCCAGCGAACCCTGGGCCGGTTGCGCATCGCTGGCGAACACCGGCGGGCTGAGGATGTATGCGCCCAGCAGGCGGCTGAGTGCAGCCAGGCTGTCGATGTGTGTGCGCTCATAGCCATGGGTCGCATCGCAACCAAACGCCAGCAGTGCGGTGCGAATGTCGTGGCCGGCGGTGACGGCCGAGTGGGCGTCGCTGAAGTAATAGCGAAACAGGTCGCGGCGCACCGGCAGGTCGTTATCAGACGCCAGGCGCAGCAGGTGGCGGGACAGGTGATAGTCATACGGCCCGCCGGAATCCTGCATGGCCACACTCACGGCGTGCTCGCTGGAGTGCTGGCCGGGCGCGACCGGGGCGATGTCGATGCCGACAAATTCGCTGACGTCCCAGGGCAGGGCGGCAGCTGCGCCACTGCCGGTTTCTTCGGTGATGGTGAACAGCGGATGGCAGTCGATCAGCAACGGTTCGCCGCTGTCGATAATCGCCTTGAGCGCCGCGAGCAGGGCGGCCACACCGGCTTTATCGTCCAGGTGGCGGGCGCTGATATGCCCGCTCTCGGTGAACTCCGGCAGTGGGTCGAACGCTACATAGTCGCCGATGCTGATGCCTAGCGAGTCGCAATCGGCACGGGTCGCGCAGTAGGCATCCAGGCGCAGTTCCACGTGGTCCCAGCTCACCGGCATTTCATCCACGGCGGTGTTGAACGCGTGCCCGGAGGCCATCAGCGGCAACACGCTGCCACGGATCACGCCGTTGTCGGTAAACAGGCTGACGCGGCTGCCTTCGGCAAAGCGGCTGGACCAGCAACCCACCGGCGCGAGCGTCAGGCGGCCATTGTCCTTGATCGCCCGCACGGCGGCGCCGATGGTGTCCAAGTGCGCGGAAACCGCGCGGTCGGGGCTGTTTTTCTGGCCCTTGAGGGTTGCGCGGATGGTGCCGCGCCGGGTCATTTCAAAAGGAATGCCGAGCTCTTCCAGGCGCTCGGCGACATAGCGCACGATGGTGTCGGTAAACCCGGTGGGGCTGGGAATGGCGAGCATTTCCAGCAGCACTTTCTGCAGGTAGTTGAGATCCGGTTCGGGGATGGTTCGGGTCATGGAAACTCCTGATGAGTTGAGGGCATCGATGGTTTCGATGAGGTGCTGAGAGGTTCATAGGCTGTGCCGGCCTCTTCGCGAGCAAGCCCGCTCCCACATTTGGAATGCGTTTCAAGTGTGGGAGCGGGCTTGCTCGCGAAAGCGCCGGTCCAGGCAATACATCACTCAAGCAGTTGGCTGACTGTGCGGAAACAACAAATCCACAAACTTCTCCGCTGTCGGTTGCGGTTCATGATTGGCCAACCCGGCGCGTTCGTTGGCTTCGATAAACACATACTCAGGCTGGTCGGCGGCGGTCACCATCAGGTCCAGGCCGACCATGGGAATGTCCAATGCACGGGCGGCGCGCACGGCGGCGTCTACCAGTGTCGGGTGCAGAATCGCGGTGACATCTTCCAGGCAACCGCCGGTATGCAAGTTGGCGGTACGGCGCACCGCCAAGGTGTGGCCACGGGGCAAGATGCTGCTGTAGTCGTAACCCGCGGCGTGCAGCGTGCGTTGGGTTTCGGCGTCCAGCGGGATTTTGCTTTCGCCGTCGGTAGCAGCCTGGCGGCGACGGCTCTGGGCTTCGATCAAGGCGCCGATGGAGTGCTGACCATCACCGGTCACCTCGGCAGGCCGCCGAATCGCAGCGGCAACCACCTCAAAGCCGATCACCAGGATGCGCAGGTCGAGGCCTTCGTGAAAGCTTTCAAGCAGCACACGGCTGTCGAATTGACGCGCTGTCTCGATGGCTTTTTGCACCTCCTCGATGCTCTGCAGATCCACCGCCACGCCCTGGCCTTGTTCGCCATCGAGTGGCTTGACCACGATGCGCTGGTGCTCGTCGAGAAACTCCAGGTTGTCGTCGGCACTGCCGGCCAACTGTTGCGACGGCAGTTTCAAACCTGCCGCACTGAGCACCTTGTGGGTCAGGCTCTTGTCCTGGCACAGGGTCATGCTGATGGCGCTGGTCAGGTCGCTCAACGACTCGCGGCAACGCACGCGGCGCCCGCCATGGCTGAGGGTGAACAGGCCGGCGTCGGCGTCATCCACTTGCACATCGATGCCACGTCGATGGGCTTCTTCGACAATGATGCGCGCATACGGGTTAAAGCCTGCCTGCGGGCCGGGGCCGAGAAACAGCGGCTGGTTGATGCCGTTCTTGCGCTTGATCGCAAAGGTGGTCAGCGCGCGAAAACCGAGCTTGGCGTAGAGGCTCTTGGCCTGACGGTTATCGTGCAGCACCGACAGGTCGAGGTAGCTCAGGCCACGGCTCATAAAGTGCTCCACCAAGTGGCGCACCAGCACCTCGCCCACGCCTGGGCGCGTGCATTGCGGGTCGACCGCCAGGCACCACAGGCTGCAACCGTTTTCGGGGTCGTGGAAGGCCTTTTGATGGTTCAGGCCCATCACGCTGCCGATCACCGCGCCGCTGTCTTCATCCTCGGCCAGCCAATACACCGGGCCGCCTTGATGGCGTGGGGTCAGGCGCTCGGCGTCGACGGGCAACATGCCACGGCCTTGGTAGAGTTGGTTGACCGCCTGCCAGTCGGCCTCGGTCTGCACCCGGCGAATGCGAAAGCCGCGAAATACCCGCGTAGCGGGGCGGTAATCGCTGAACCACAGGCGCAAGGTGTCGGAGGGGTCGAGGAATAACTGTTGCGGGTCGATCCCGAGGATTTGCTGGGGCGCCGCCACATACAGCGCGATGTCACGTTCGCCCGCCTGCTCATTGAGCAGTTCCTGGGCGAGGCTGGCCGGGTCCGGGAAGGTGTGCCCGATCAACAATCGGCCCCAGCCACAATGCACGGCAATCGGCTCGGCGCCCAGCGGGCTGCCATCTTCAGCCAGGCGCGCCTGCAGGCGCTCGTAGGTCGGCGCCTGGCCCTTGAGCAAGCGTTGGCTGTAAGCCGCTGCAAGAGGTTTCATCGATCAGATTCCTTGTTCGCTGAGCCACAGGTTCAGCGCCGCCAGTTGCCAGAGTTTGGAACCGCGCAGCGGCGTCAGTTGGCCCTGCGGGTCGGTCAGCAGGCGGTCGAGCATGGCCGGGTTGAACAGGCCGCGATCCTGGCTTGGGTCCATCAGCAGATCGCGCACCCAGTTCAAGGTGTCGCCCTGCAAATGCTTGAGGCCCGGCACCGGGAAGTAGCCCTTCTTGCGGTCGATGACTTCACTCGGGATGACTCTGCGCGCGGCCTCTTTCAAGACCTGCTTGCCGCCATCGGGCAGTTTGAATTTGCCCGGCACACGGGCCGACAGTTCCACCAGGCGGTAGTCCAGGAACGGCGTGCGCGCTTCCAGGCCCCAGGCCATGGTCATGTTGTCGACGCGTTTGACCGGGTCATCCACCAGCATCACCGTGCTGTCCAGGCGCAGGGCTTTGTCCACGGCGGCATCGGCGCCGGGCATGGCGAAATGTTCGCGCACAAAGTCGCCGGCGGCGTCGTTGGCGGTCAGCCATTTGGGCGCGACGGTGGCGGCGTAGTCGTCGTAGCTGCGGTCAAAAAATGCGTCGCGGTAGGCGGCATACGGGTCGCTGGCGCCGTCCACTTGCGGGTACCAGTGGTAGCCGGCAAACAGCTCGTCCGCACCCTGGCCGCTTTGCACCACCTTGCAATGCTTGGCCACTTCCCGCGACAGCAGGTAAAAGGCGATGCAGTCATGGCTGACCATCGGCTCGCTCATGGCGCGAAACGCGGCCGGCAGTTGCTCGATGATCTCGCTTTCGGCGATGCGCAATTGGTGATGACGGGTGCCGTAGTGCTTGGCGATCAGGTCCGAGTATTGAAACTCGTTGCCAGCCTCGCCGCCGGCATCTTCAAAGCCGATGGAGAAGGTCGACAGGTCCTGCACGCCGACTTCACGCAGCAGGCCCACGAGCATGCTCGAATCGACACCACCGGAAAGCAGCACGCCGACATCCACGGCGGCACGTTGGCGGATCGCCACGGCTTCGCGGGTGCTGTCGAGTACGCGGTCGGTCCAGTCTTCGAGGCTGAGGTTTTTTTCATCCTCATGGGGGCCATAGGGCAGGGTCCACCAGGTTTTCTGCTCGGTGGCGCCGTTGGCGTCGATGCGCATCCAGCTGGCCGGCGGCAGCTTTTCGATACCCGCCAGCAAGGTGCGCGGTGCAGGCACCACGGCATGGAAATTCAAATAATGATTAAGCGCGACCGGATCCAGGATCGGGTTGATATCGCCACCCTTGAGCAGTGCCGGCAGCGCTGAGGCAAAGCGCAGGCGCTGGCCGGTGCGCGACAGGTACAGCGGTTTCACACCCAGACGGTCACGGGCGATAAACAGGCGCTGGGCGTCACGCTCCCAGATGGCAAAGGCAAACATGCCATTGAGCTTGGGCAGCAAGGCTTCGCCCCAGGCTTGATAGCCCTTGAGCAGCACTTCGGTGTCGCCGCCTGAATAGAAGGCGTAGCCCAGGGCTTCCAGCTCTTCACGCAGTTCGGGGAAGTTGTAGATTGCGCCGTTGAACGCCAGCGACAGCCCCAGCTGGGCGTCGACCATCGGTTGGGCGGAGCCGTCCGACAGGTCCATGATCTTCAGGCGGCGGTGGCCCAGGGCAATCGGCCCTTGGGCATGGAAGCCCCAGGCGTCGGGGCCTCGGGGCGCAAGGTGATGGGTGATGCGTTCTACGGCTGCCAGGTCGGCAGGTTGATGATCAAAGCGTAACTCGCCAGCTAGTCCACACATAAATTCCTTACCGGTTTTTCCGTTGGGGAGGGCAATACTCAATACGCCCGACAGGGCGCGTACCCAGAAACTGACCCAGTGCTATGCGTGGAGTTTTAGACCGATAAGTTATAAGGCAAATAGCCGCGATGCTCGCAACGGCGTTATTTCTTCCCTCAGGGTGATCAGGGTGTCGCGGGTTTTCCTCGCACCAGCGCGCGCAACGCAAATCGGTTCGGGTGGCAGGCTTCGGCCACGCTGGCCGGTACCGGCAGCGGTTCGTCGCTCAACCAGGCGGCCAGTAATTCGCCGCACAGGGGCGCGGTGATCAGGCCGCGTGAACCGTGGCCGCTGTTGATATACACGCCCGGTAGCCACGGGCAGGGCGTATCCGGGACTTGCCGGGCGTCTTTGCGCAGTACGGCGTAAGCCTGTTGGAACGCATCGCTATCGGCCAAAGGGCCGACGATTGGCAGGTAGTCTGGGCTGGTGCAACGAAAGGCGGCGCGGCCTTGCAAGTGTTCGGCGTTCAGTGAGTCAGCGCCGAGACGCAGCAGCAGATCTGCGGAAATCTCCCGCAGCATTGCAAGGTTGCCGGTGTGTTCGGCGAGGGTGGGCGTGAGGTCTTCATTGTTGAAATCAAAACTGGCGCCCAAGGTGTGTTCGCCAAGACGGGCCGGTGCCACATAACCTTCGGCGCACACCACGGTGGCCAATGCCGCACTCGCCGGGGTTTGCGCCAAGCGCGTGATCTGCCCGCGAATACGTTTGAGCGGCAAGCCCGCACTGAGCGGGAAGCGCTTGATTTCGGCTGCACCGGCCAGTACTACCACGCTGGCGCTGGCCAGTACGTGGTCGCCGTCGCGCGCTTGCCACTGCTCGTCGACGCGGTGCAGCTCAAGCGCCTCATGGTGGGTGAACACCTTGATCAGCGGATGCGCAGCTTGCCATTGGCACAGCGCCGGTGGATGCACCCAGCCACCTTCCGGGAAAAACAGCCCGCCCTGGGCCAGTTGTATACCGGCCTGCTGTTGAGCCTGATCCTGATTCAATACGTGCAACAGATCCGGCGCAAAGGCCTCGGCCAGTTGCGCCTGGCGCTGGGCTTCCTTGGTGTCAAACGCCAGTTGCAGGACGCCGCAACCGTCCCAGTCCATGCCTCGGTGCAGGTGCTCCAGCAGGCGCCGGGTATGGCCGAAACCGCTGAGTATCAGCTGCGACAGTGCTGTGCCATGCGCTGACAACTTGAGGTACAGCACACCCTGCGGGTTGCCCGATGCTTCCTGGGCCAGCGCGGCGTGACGCTCCAGCAGGCTGACGCGCCAACCCCGGGCGGCCAGGCTGGCGGCAGTGGCGCAACCGGCCAGACCGCCACCGATAACCATCGCATGGCGTTCGCCGTCGACGGCTGCCGGGCGGGCAAACCAAGGTTTGAGTGTGGCCGGCGGTGGCGTATCTTCGGGCCAGCCGAGGAACTCACCGCGCAGGATCTCCCACTTGTGGCCAATGCCGGGCGTGCGCTTCATCTTGAAGCCCGCGGCGTTGATCAGCCGCCGCACCCAGCCGGTGCTGGTAAAGGTGCTGATGGTCGAACCCGGCGCCGCCAGGCGCGCCAGTTCGGCGAACAACTCGGCGGTCCACATATCGGGGTTCTTGGCCGGGGCGAAACCGTCGAGGAACCACGCGTCGATTTGTGCATCCAGTTGTGGCAGTTGCTCCAGGGCGTCGCCGACCAACAGTGTCAGGGTCACGCGGCCGTTATCCAGCACCAGGCGCTGGAAGCCTTGATGGATCGCGATGTAATGCGCCAGAAGTTGTTCGGCAAACGCTTGCAGTTCGGGCCAGAGGGCGAGGGCGCGCTGCAGGTCTGCGTGGCTCAGCGGGTATTTCTCCACGCTGACAAAATGCAGGCGTGCCCCGGCCACGGCGTGTTGCTCGAACAGTTGCCAGGCGCACAGGAAATTCAGCCCTGTACCAAACCCGGTCTCACCAATCACCAACCGCCCATTCACCGGCAAGGCAGCGAAGCGCTCCTGCAAGCGGTTCTGCTCAAGGAACACATAGCGGGTTTCTTCAAGGCCCGACTTGTCGGAAAAGTACACATCGTCGAAGACCCGCGAGTGCGGTCGACCTTGTTCGTCCCAGTCGAGCTGGGCGTGGGTGATGGGGTTCATGGGCGACTCATAAAAACGCAGGCAAAGGCAAGGCGGCCATTCTAGCCGATCACGGGGCAGAGGGCTGATCGCGGGTGGTAACCCTATAGATCTTGCATGGAAAAACCTGCTGTGCGCACCCTCCAAGCCATCAACAATCAGCGTTAATCCTGGGCAGATTGCTGCGGTATCGTCATTCCTTGATTTATAGGCA
The DNA here is from genome assembly GCF_005938045.2 of Pseudomonas sp. KBS0710. Classification (GTDB taxonomy): domain Bacteria; phylum Pseudomonadota; class Gammaproteobacteria; order Pseudomonadales; family Pseudomonadaceae; genus Aquipseudomonas. The sequence goes on from NZ_VCCF02000001.1 coordinate 1,356,219, forward strand.
GTAAAGGATATTGCTGATGCGTACCCAGGATGATTTGAACAACAAGCTGAGCCAGTTGACCCAGAGCCAGCTGCAAGCGGCCTTGCTGGAAATGACCGGCGATCTGGATAAAGCCCAGGTGCTGCAAAAGCAGCTGCCGGGCTGGATGGTCAATGCGCCGGCGGGGGTGCTGGATGCATTGGCGAAAGATGCCATACAGGTTGCCGATGCCCAGGCAGCTGTCGCCGAACGATTGAAGCCATTGCAGGCGCTGGATGAGTTTTGCAGCGAGCGGCTCAAGCAATACTGCACCACACGATGGCAACGGGTTGTGGACCCCAAAAAAGATTTGTTTATTCGTGCGATCAACGAGTACGAGAAAGAAGTCTTGCCATTGAAGTATGTGAAGACGGTGAGGCTGGTGCAGGACAGCCTGCTGCATGTGGCGATGCAGAACTTTTCAGAGGATGAAGCCCGTGCACAGTACTTTCCTGTCGGGTCGCTGTTGCGGTCGGGGTCCGCCGCTCGTGAGGTCATTGGCATTACACCCCTCGAGTTTGCCCAGGGGTGTCGTGCCCTGGACCTTGGCCGTTTGTATCAGCAGCACATCAGTGACGTGTTCAAGCTGGACACCAGTGATAAGCCCTACCTCAATGTGGTGGCGACCGATATTGGCCGGATGAAAGTCCTGGATGTAAAAGTCGACGCCCACATTGCCTTTATGCGCGGCGATATTGCCCAAGGCACCTACGAGATGCTGTGTACATTGCTGGAGCGCAAACTGGCCCCCTCCGAAGTTAAGGCCGCAGGGCTGCTGTTTCAAGGCCGCCCGGTGATTTGGCAAGGGCTCAATACACAGGGTGCTTGCCTGTGGAGCATCCTGGTGTTCTCCGCTCGCCCGATTGCGCAATACCCGCAAGAGCCTTGTGTGGTGTATATGCCCAATGAACCGGAGCGGCCATTCTTTGAATACGCCTCGCTCGATGACTTTCAGGTCTACCTCAAGCGCAAGCTCGGGAATGCTGCGTATCGTGTCTTTTTTACCCGATACCTGAGCCAGGCCGACCGAGTCGGATTTTTCAGCCGTTTCGATCAAGCCCAGACCCTGGGGGCACTGGACGCCAACCCCATTACGGTCAACCTGGCGCGACACTTTTTCGACACTTTCGCCGCAAAGCTGCAAGTCGATGCGCGGACCCTGGCGGTGCCGGTGGCCGACGTCGATGAGGAAGTCCGTGCGCAGCGCTTGCAAGCGTATCTGGACGCCGGTTTGACAGTGCTCAACCTCGCAGGGTTTGTCGTCCCGGAGCTGGGGTTATTGATGACCTCCGTGGCGGTGGGCCAGATGCTCGGCGAACTCTATGAGGGCATTGAAGACTGGCGCCGTGGCGATAAGGAAGAGGCGTTCCAGCAGTTGGCAGTGATCGCGCAAAACATCACATCGATGGTGTTGTTCGCGGCAGGGAGCAAGGTTGTCGGTTCGGCAATGCAGCGTACCGGCCTTAATCTGAATGGTTTTTTTCGTAAATTCGAGGTGATTAACCCCGCTGCCGGCAGCCAGCGGTTGTGGCGTCCGGATATCACGCAATACGTCCATGATCAGCGCCTTGGCGACGACGAGGCTGGCGATGCGTCGGGAGTCTACAAAGTCGAGGGGCATTCGTATGTCAAGGTCAATGACCGCATCCACCGGGTTGCGTACGACGCGAAGCTGGATCAGTGGCGGGCCAGCCACTCGGTGCGGCAGACGGCTTATCGCCCGCAATTGCTGCATAACGGTGAAGGTAGCTGGCGTTTTGCGTTTGAGAGGCCCGACGAGTGGGAAAGCCCGGAGTATCTCTTTTCACGCTTGAAACCGACCGGGCCCGGTTCCTCGCTCCCGGCGAGGAAACTTCTGCAGATCAAGGCCATCCTGGATAAACCCGATGATTGGGGCGTCTATCAGGCCCAGGAATGTTTGCCTTTTCCCGCACGCTTTCGCGATCTGTACGAACGTTTCAGGCTCGATCAGTCCATTCGCGATTTGAGCTGGCAGCTGGAAAGCGGTGCATCGCCCAATGTTGAAAACTCGATCTTGCAGATGCACGCTTTGCCCCTGTTACAAGGGTGGCCCGCGGGGCGCTATTTTGAGGTGCTGGATGCACAGGGCAGTGTCAAAGCTCGTTACCCCGCCAGCGGGCCCTACAACAATGCAGGCCTGCGATTGACGCTCACCGAGCCGATGCTCAGTACGGGAAAAGTGTTTGATGTGCTGTTGTCCGGGCTGGATGAGGCACAAAAGACTGGCCTGCTGGGGGAGGGTGTAGCAGTCGATCAGGAGCACAGCGTGCTGGCGCGTCAGTTGCTCGCGCATCTGAAGGCTGATCGCAAGCCGCTGTTTGAGCAGTTGTATCAGGCCTATGACGGGCCCGTACCGCCGGAATGGGCGTTGCTCAGGCGCACCTACCCGCAATTGCCCTGCACGCTGATGCGCGAATTGATGGCCGAAACAACCACCGTGCAGCGTGAGTCCCTGCGCGATAACCAACGGATTCCCATGGTGTTGGCCGAGTCAGTGCAACGTGCGCTTGAGGCGCAACGCCTGGACCGTGCCTTGATGGGGTTTGAGCAGCCAGAGTTGGCCAGCCTGGATACCGCGCTCATCGCGGTTCGGACAATGCCGCGCGTGGTGGGCTGGGGCGCAGAGCTGCGGCTGGAGTTGCGCCAGGACTCGCCACAGGGCGACTTGTTGGCCTTGGGCGCGCTTAAAGACGCTGGCGTGCGGCGGGTAGTGGTCAGGTCGAACGCAGGGTTTGAAGCGTTCAGCGACAATGGCCGCAGTCTCGGTGGGCCTTATGCCGGGCCGGATGGCTTGTTCGAGGCGATCGATGCAGCGCTGATGCAGAGCCAGCGCGTGGCAATGGGGTTGCCTCTGAAAGACGCCAGTAACGTCTGGCGATTGCGCTACATGAGTTCCTCGCAGGCCAAAGGCGAGCGGGAGCTGGCAGCCGAGGCTTTTTCCAGCCAGGTCAGCGAGCCCGCGCTGGAGGCGGCCCCCTGTGAGATGGCCGATTTACCGACCGGGCCGTTGGTTCATCCGCGCGCGCTGGTGCGTAAGGTCAAGCGTTTGTACCCGTTGTTCAGTGACGCTCAAGTGTCTTCGCTACTGATGACGTTGGGGGCTGACCACCTGGCCAGGGCCAAGGCAGTAAAGCGTTTGAAGGCAGAACTCGGCCATTTGCGAGCGCTGCTCAAGCACTGGAAGACCGATATCAAGGGTATGGAAACGCAGCCGGGCCTGAGTGATATTCGTTATAGCCGCGAGCAAGTGGCAGAGCGCATTGAAGCGTGTTGGCGGCGTCAAAGCTTTGCGCTGAATGAGTACCAGACGTCCGTTGCCAGCTTGAATCTGGACGGCATGCGCGTTGGATCATTGCCGGTATTGCCTGCCGACATTCGATTCGACCATGTTCGGCAGTTATCACTCAGGAACATGCGATTGGACGATGACGTCGCTTATTTTATGAAGTGCTTTAAAGGTGTGCAGCACCTGAAACTGGATCGTAACCGCCTGACCCGTTTGCCGGAAGTCATCTCACGGATGCTCGATCTGGAACGTTTGTCGATGCCCCGCAATCGTCTTGCGCTCACCGAATACACCCGGCTCAAACTGGCAGACCTGAATACGTTGCGCCTGCTGGACCTGAGCTACAACCCGCTGGATAAACTGGTGGATGTCAGCCGGATGCGTGACTTGCATACCCTGTTGCTGCAGGACACCAAAATCGTCGATTTACCTGCTGGGCTTGCGCGCTTGGCCCACCTGGAGCAAGTGGACCTGCGTAATAACTTGATAACTATATTGCCTGAGTGGTTATTTACGGCGCCGCGTAGTTTCAGCCAGTCGATTGACCTGGGCGGTAACCCGCTCTCCAGCACGACGGTAACGGCACTTACGCGTTACCGCGATGAAGTGGGTATTGGCATGGGCTATGTAGAGGACGATCAGCCACGCATGACCGAGCTGAAGGCCAGGGCATTGTGGTTGCCGGACGCGGTAGCGGCCCGAGAGGCCCACAAGTCTATCGTTTGGGCTAACCTTCGGGATGACCCGGAATCGACGCCGTTGTTTCACTTGCTGGCTGAACTGTCCGGTACTGCCGACAGTCATCATGTGCGCGAGGATATGACCCAGCGGGTCTGGGATGTGTTGCAGTCCACCCACGACAGTGTCGATCTGCGCGAGCAGGTTTTCCAACTGGCAGCACATCCGGCAAATTGCGCAGATGATGCCGCGCAGATTTTCAGTCAGATGGAGGTTTTGAAGGAGGTCGAAAAGGCCACGCAGCAAGCTGCTCGTGTACAGGGCCACTCCGGGGCGCTGCTGAACTTGGGCCGAGGTTTGTTTCGCCTCAGTGAGCTGGAGAAAATTGCGGCCACCTACGCAATCGAAAACGCGTCTGTAGACCCGCTGGAAGTCAGCCTCGCATTCCGGGTCGGGTTGGCCAGGATCCTGCAGTTGCCGGGGCAGCCCAAGCACATCCAATATGGAGAATTTGCCAATGTGACCCGCGACAGTCTGGAGGTGGCGCAATCCCAAGTGCGCACGGCAGAGCTGTCCCCCACGTTCTTGCGTTTTATTTCACAGTTAGCGTTCTGGAAAACCCACCTCAAACAGCAATTTTCCGCTGAGTTCCAGTCGGCGACCGGGCCCTTTGATACGCAGCAGCAAGCACTTTTTGAGAACAGCCAGAACCTCACCGACGCAGAGTACCTCAAGCAAATGGAGGCCCTGCGTTTGCCGCGCCGGCAGGCAATTATCGAAGTGGTAGAGCGCCTCACCCAGCAGATGTTGAGGCAGCAGGAATTGGGTATTTGCCATGTTCCCGGGGACTAGGCATCCGGCCGGTGATTGATCCACGGCAAGCGTGTTGGAATTCCTTGACTGTCGAGGTGCCCAATCCGCTAGTCTTGAGCCATCTTCAAATGGAGCTGCCCATGTTCGAATCCGCCGAAATCGGTCACGCCATCGACAAAGACACCTATGACGCCGAAGTGCCGGCCCTGCGTGAAGCTTTGCTGGAAGTGCAGTACGAGCTGCAACAGCAGAAGCGCTTCCCGGTGATCATCCTGATCAACGGCGTCGAGGGCGCGGGCAAGGGCGAAACCGTCAAGCTGCTCAACGAGTGGATGGACCCGCGTCTGATCGAGGTGCGCACCTTCGACCAGCAGACCGACGAAGAACTGGCACGCCCCCCGGCGTGGCGCTATTGGCGTCAGCTGCCAGCCAAAGGCCGCATGGGCATCTTTTTCGGCAACTGGTACAGCCAGATGCTGCAAAGCCGTGTGCATGGCCAGATCAAGGACGCGCGCCTGGACCAGGCCATCGCCGGTGCCGAGCGCCTGGAAAAGATGCTCTGCGATGAAGGCGCGCTGATCTTCAAGTTCTGGTTCCACCTGTCCAAAAAGCAGATGAAGGCGCGGCTCAAGGCGCTGGCCGACGACCCGCTGCACAGCTGGCGCATCAGCCCGCTGGACTGGCAGCAGTCCGAGACCTACGACAAGTTTGTGCATTTTGGCGAGCGCATCCTGCGCCGTACCAGCCGCGACTACGCGCCGTGGCATGTGATCGAAGGCGTGGATGCGCATTACCGCAGCCTCACGGTGGGCAAGATCCTGCTCGAAAGCCTGCAAAACGCCCTGAAACTGCCCAAAGGCAAGGCCAGCGGCATGAACCCGGCGCCGTTGATCGCCTCGGTGGACAAGAAGAGCCTGCTCGACAGCCTCGACCTGACCCTGCGCCTGGAAAAAGACGATTACGAAGAACAGCTGATTACCGAGCAGGCGCGCTTCTCCGGCTTGATGCGCGACAAGCGCATGCGCAAGCACGCATTGATCACCGTGTTTGAAGGCAACGATGCGGCGGGCAAGGGCGGGGCGATCCGCCGCGTGGCCGCGGCGCTGGACCCGCGCCAGTACCATATCGTGCCGATTGCCGCACCGAGCGAAGACGAGCGCGCCCAGCCGTATCTATGGCGGTTCTGGCAGAAGATTCCGGCACGCGGCATGTTCACCGTGTTCGACCGCTCCTGGTACGGCCGCGTGTTGGTGGAGCGCATCGAAGGCTTCTGCACCCCCGCGGACTGGATGCGCGCCTATGGCGAGATCAATGACTTCGAAGAGCAACTGCGCGATGCGGGCGTGATCGTGGTCAAGTTCTGGCTGGCCATCGACAAAGACACGCAGTTGGAACGCTTCCAGGCCCGCGAAGAAATCCCCTTCAAGCGCTTCAAGATCACCGAAGACGACTGGCGCAACCGCGACAAGTGGGACGACTACCGGGCCGCCGTCGGCGACATGGTCGACCGTACCAGCACCGAAGTGTCGCCCTGGACCCTGGTGGAAGCCAATGACAAGCGCTGGGCGCGGGTAAAAGTGCTGCGCACCATCAACCGCGCGCTGGAAGAGGCGTTCGACAAGACCGACAAGCACGATAAAAAGAAAAAGAAATAGCGGCGGCAGGTTTTGTGGCGAGCAAGCTCGCTCGCCACCCTAACTGTGTTCGTCATCAGTCTCCATGCTTTTGCATATGCCAGGTGAATGATCGTCGCGGTTGGGCAGGCCCGGCTCTATGCTCGGTCCATCTCCCAACCACAAGATCGAGGTAGCCCATGCGTGAAGTAGTGATCGTCGACAGCGTGCGAACCGGCCTGGCCAAGTCCTTTCGTGGCAAGTTCAACCAGACGCGCCCGGATGACATGGCGGCCCATTGCGTCAACGCGTTGCTGACCCGTAATGGTATCGACCCGGCGACGGTCGAGGATTGCATTGTCGGCGCCGGCTCCAACGAAGGCGCCCAGGGCTACAACATCGGGCGTAACGTGGCGGTGCTCTCGCAATTGGGCACCGGGACAGCGGGCATGACCCTCAACCGGTTCTGTTCCTCGGGCTTGCAGGCAATTGCGATCGCGGCCAACCAGATTGCCTCGGGCTGCAGCGACATCATCGTTGCCGGTGGCGTCGAGTCCATCAGCCTGACCATGAAAAGCGTCAACACCGACAACCTGATCAACCCTTTGCTTAAAGAGCAGGTGCCGGGCATCTACTTCCCCATGGGCCAGACTGCCGAGATCGTCGCGCGCCGCTATAACGTCAGCCGAGAAGACCAGGACCTGTACGCCCTGCAAAGCCAGCAGCGTACCGCCCAGGCCCAGGCCGACGGCTTGTTCAACGATGAAATCGTGCCGATGGCGGTCCAGTACAAGGTCGAAGACAAGCATACCGGCGAGGTGCAGGTGCTCGATGGCGTGGTCGACCGCGACGACTGCAACCGCCCGGACACCACACTGGCCAGCCTCAATGGCCTTAAACCGGTGTTTGCCGAAGACGGTTCGGTGACAGCGGGCAACTCCTCGCAGTTGTCCGATGGCGCTTCGATGACTCTGGTGATGAGCCTGGAAAAAGCCCTGCAACTGGGGCTCACGCCCAAGGCGTTTTTCCGTGGTTTTACCGTGGCCGGTTGCGAGCCGGACGAAATGGGCATCGGCCCGGTGTTCTCAGTGCCAAAACTGCTCAAGGCCAAGGGCTTGCAGGTGGCGGATATCGACCTGTGGGAGCTTAACGAGGCGTTTGCCTCGCAGTGCCTCTATGCCCGCAATCGCCTGCAAATCGACAATGCCAAATACAACGTCAACGGCGGCTCGATCTCCATTGGCCACCCGTTCGGCATGACCGGGTCGCGGCAGGTCGGGCACCTGGTGCGTGAGCTGCAGCGACGTAACCTGCGCTACGGCATCGTCACCATGTGCGTGGGCGGTGGCATGGGCGCCACCGGGTTGTTTGAGGCGGTGCGTTAGTCAACCAACAGTTCGTACTCGATCACTACACAGGGGGAGCATGCTCCCCCTGTGTACGTCTGCAGTTCAGTCATAACCCTGTTGCACTTTGCTTTAGTTAATTAGTGGGCATGACCCAATAATGACTGGTACTTTCCAATGCATGTAATCCTGGTCCTACAGAGGCCAGTGGTGCTGAATTATTCTCATTAATCTGCATGTAGGCTAATTCCTTCAGTCGATTTTAAAGTTTTGGCAAAAGGCCATACTTTTCCCGCGCGTCGTGATATCTCCAGGCTACTTAGTTAAGGGAAATGGACGGCTTACTTACCAAAGTGTGAGGTGGAGAATTGCCCTGCGTTGAGAGATTTCCTGAATAGCAATACAACTAGTTGGAAAAACAGTTCAGGAATCATCGCCTCAACAGCACGGGTTATAACCGCTCGTTTAATCAGCCCTGCACCGACCTGTGGCAGAGCTTCTTTAAAGACACCTGGTAATTAAGTGGGAATCTGTTAATGAAAACCAAAATGAAAGCTGCGCTGTTGTCTATCGGTCTGTTGGCCGGCTCGATCTCTGTTGCGCAGGCAGCAGACGGAACCGTCACGTTTCTGGGGTCGGTGCACTCGGGTGCTTGCTCTATCAAGCCTGACTCTGTGGATCAGACCGTTCGCCTGGGTGCGATTGCCAAACACCAACTGGAGTCGGGCGGCAAGTCTGAAGCCCGTCGTGTGCTGATCGAGCTTGAAGGCTGCGACCTGTCCGGCCTGACCGATAACACCGTGACCACAACCTTTACCGGCGCGCCTTCCAGCGCGGTCCCTGGCGCGATCGGTACGGTCGGCGGTGCAGGCGGCGTGGGCATCATGATGACCCACGGCGGCGACCTGATCGAACTGGGCACACCCACTACTCCGCAGGCCATCGCCGCCGGTAATAACACCCTGGAGTTCGGTGCCTACGTACAAGGCGCCGCCACCGACCCTATCATCCCGGGCGATTTCAGCGCCGTCACCAACTTCACCTTGGCTTATCAGTAAGTTTTGCTCCCCGCCACCCTGTGTGGCGGGGGGACGCTGACGGGAGATCCAGGTGAATACATTCATACGCCTCGCATTCGCCTCTTCATTGACGACATTCATCGGTCCTTGCGTATTTGCCCAGGCGACTTCGCAAGGTGATGGCGTCGTCCTGCTCGGAGGAGAAGTCGTTGACTCAGCCTGTGGGCTGGAACTGAGCAGTATCGATCAGACCATCGAAATGCCACCGGAGCCGGTTGGCCGGCTGCTACGCAACACGCGCGGCGAAGACCATCCCTTCCAGTTGCGCCTGGTCAATTGCACGCTGACTCGCCCGGACCCGTCGCGCCCAGGGGCAACCCTGCCTGACTGGGAGCACATGCGGGTGACGTTTGACGGCGCAACCGACCGGGCCGGGCTTTCCTTCGCGGTGTCGGGTGCCTCGCAGGGGGTTGCGCTGCACATCATTGACGCTGCCGGCGAAGAGAGTATTCCCGGGCAGCGAATGTCACCCACGCCTCTATCGGTGGGCGATATGACCCTCAACTACAGGTTCTATCTGGTCGGTAATGGACTGCCGCTGGTCGTGGGTGCTCACACCGCGGCAGTGCGGTTCAAGTTGGAATACTTTTGAATAGTGATGGACAGGCGTTCATGTTGAATACAGCGAAGTTCAAAAATACGCTGCGCCCTAGCCTGTTTGGCGGGTTGATGTCTCTGGCAGGAACAGCACTGGGCGCCGGCGATGTCGAGTTTAATACGGATGTGCTCGACCTGATGGACCGCAGCAATATTGACTTGTCTCAATTTGCGCGCAGCGGTTTTATTTTGCCGGGTACTTACACGATGGTCGTGCAAGTCAATGGCCAGCCTATTCCTGAACAGGCAGTGGCGTTCTACCCACCGGATAAAGATCCCAAAGGCAGTCAGGCGTGTTTGTCGCGCAGCCTGGTAGAACAGTTGAGCCTGAAAGTCTCCGAGGCCGACAAGCTGGCATGGTGGAAGGGCGGCGAGTGTCTGGATATTCAAAGTTTGCCAGGCATGGAAGTCAGTGGTGATCTGGCCACCTCCACGCTGAGTATCAACTTGCCCCAGGCGTACCTGGAGTACAACGCCATTAACTGGGACCCGCCTTCGCGATGGGATGAAGGTGTACCGGGGTTGCTGGTCGACTATAGCCTCACGGCGCAGTCCAACTATCAACGCGGCGATGGCAACCGCAATAACCTCAGTGGTAACGGCACCGTTGGGGCTAACGCTGGCGCCTGGCGCTTGCGGGCCGACTGGCAGGGGCGCGTCGAACGTGGCCCGCAGGAAGCGGCCGGGCCGCAAAGGCTTGAGTGGAGCCGCTACTACGCGTACCGCGCCATCCCTGCGCTGAAGGCACGTTTGGTGGTGGGCGAGAACTACCTGTATTCGGACCTGTTTGACAGCTTCCGCTTCACCGGTGCCGCGCTCAACTCGGATGAAAGCCAGTTGCCACCCAACTTGCGTGGCTACGCGCCGGAAGTGGTCGGGGTGGCCAAGACCAACGCCAAGGTCATCATCAGCCAGCAGGGGCGCGTGCTCTATGAAACCCTGGTCGCAGCCGGGCCCTATCGCATCCAGGATCTGCAGGACGCGGTAACGGGCAAGCTGGATGTGCGGGTGGAAGAACAGGATGGTTCGGTGCACAGCTTTCAGATGGACACTGCGGGTGTTCCTTACCTGACGCGCCCAGGGCAGGTTCGCTACAAGCTGGCGACTGGCCGACCGTCCAATCTTCAGAACGGCTCCGATGGCAACGTTTTTGGTACCGGCGAGTTTTCCTGGGGCATCAGCAATGGCTGGTCGTTGTTCGGCGGCGGCATGAGCGATAACAACTATCGGGCGTTATCGGTCGGGGCTGGCCGGGACTTACTGTCGTTCGGTGCCGTCTCGCTGGATGTGACGCAGTCGCGCGCCGAGGTCTGGCGCGAGACGCTCTCGGGCAAATCCTATCGCCTTCAGTATTCCAAGAACTTTGAAGAGTACGACAGCCAAGTGACCTTCGCCGGTTACCGGTTTTCCGAGAAAAACTTCTTGAGCATGAGCGAATACCTGGACGCCCGGTATTACGGCTTGAACGGGGAACTCGGCGGGCGGGGCGATTATCGCGACCCCAGTGAAGGGTGGAAGCCGATTGGTGGCAGCAAGGCGCTGTATACGGTCACGGTCAACAAGCAGTTTCGCGACCTGGGCGCCACTGTCTACGCCAGCTACAACAAGCAAACCTATTGGGATCGGCCAGACACGCAGCGCTGGAACCTGTCGCTGTCGCGCTACTTCAATGTGGGCACGGTCAAGAACATGAGCCTGTCTCTGAACATGTACCGCACCGAGGACTACAACTACAAAGACAACGGCATGGCCGTTACCGTCAGCCTGCCCCTGGGGCGCACCGGCACATTGTCGATGGACGCCGACCGGACCGCCGGCAAGAACAGCTTTACGACGCGCTACAGCGATCGTCTCGATGAACGCAACAGTTATCAGCTCAGTGCCAGCGATTCGTCCGCCAGTGGTTACTTGAGCCATACAGGCGACCAGGCCGATATCAACGTCAGTGCCAGCACTCAAGAGGGCGGCTACAGCCGCCTTGATGTGTCGGCGCGTGGCGGTGGCACGCTCACGCAATATGGCGCGGCCTTGCACCGTACCACCAGCACCGGCGGCACGCGCCTGATGCTCGATACCGGTGGTGTACCCGACGTGCCGGTGCGCGGTTACGGCTCGCCGACCCGCAGCAATGCCTTCGGCAAAGCGGTTATTTCCGATATCAGCAGCTATCAGCGTACGGCAGCCAGCGTGGATCTGGAGCGCTTGCCGAGCACGGTCGAAGCCACGCAATCGGTCACGCAGTTGACGCTCACCGAAGGGGCGATTGGTTATCGCTCGTTGAGCGTGATTGCCGGTGAAAAAGCCATGGCGATTCTGCGCCTGCCGGATGGCAGTTCGCCGCCCTTTGGCGCCACGGTGAAGAACCTCAAGCAACAGGACACCGGGATTGTGAATGACGGCGGCAATGTCTACCTCAGCGGTATTCGTGCCGGGGAACAGATGGTCGTCAGTTGGGGCGGTGACGAACGCTGCCTGCTCACGCTGCCTGCCACGTTGCCTGCGGATGGGTTGACCGACGCCCTGCAACTGCACTGCCAGGTGGTAGCCACAGACCCACCCTTGGCTGAACCCGCCGTACTGACCGGCAAGCCCACTGATACGGAGAACACATCCTCATGATGCCCAACACACGACTCACCTCCCAGGCCTTGGCTCTGCTGGTCCTGGCCCTGAGCCAGAGCGCCAACGCCGCCGTCGGCCTGGACCGTACCCGCGTGATTTTTGATGGCGGCAAAGACGCCACCAGCGTGAATATCACCAACAACAATACCCAGTTGCCGTATCTGGCCCAGGGCTGGATCGAGGACGAGGCGGGTCAAAAAATCACCTCGCCGTTGATCGTGCTGCCGCCGGTTCAACGCTTGGAGCCTGGCAAACAAAGCCAAGTGAAAGTCCAGGCGCTGCCGGCGGCCAAGTCGCTGCCGCAGGACCGGGAGACGGTCTACTACTTCAACCTGCGGGAAATTCCGCCCCGCAGCGACAAGTCCAACACCCTGCAAATTGCCTTGCAGACCCGCATCAAATTGTTCTACCGGCCGCAAGCCATTACGCCGAGCCAGCAGGACCTCTCCAACCCCTGGCAGCAGAAACTCACCCTGACCCGCCAAGGTGACCAATACCGGGTCAACAACCCGACGCCTTACTACGTGACCCTGGTGGACGCGCGCAGCAGCAAGGAGGGCAAAACCGTGGAGGGCTTTGCGCCCCTGATGATCCCGCCCAAGGAGGGCTTGACCTTGGGCCCCTCTGCCAAGGCGCTGGGTACGGCGCCTTACCTGGCCTATGTGAATGACTACGGCGGGCGCCCGCTCCTGGCGTTCACCTGCACGGGTGACACGTGCAACGTGAACGTGCAGGCCTCATCGCCTAATTGAGTAATGCCAGCTGCTGGAGAACATCATGAAGTCGCAACGTGTGAAGGTCTTGGGCGGCCTGTTATGGGTCTTGGCGGCGGGCGTTCACGCCGCCGAGGACGACGAAGATATCGAAGGAATGAGTGGGATGTTGAATGTGCTCGGCTCTATGCATGAGTCGCCTTGCAGCCTGGATATGACCTCACTGCACCAAACGGTTGAACTGGACGCCGTGTCGACCAACCAGTTGCAACGGCCCGGCGACCAGGCGACGGCCAAGGCATTCCAGCTGCGGTTTACCGATTGCCTGCGCACTGCCGGCCGAGTGCGCAACGAACGCACGGGAAACCTGACATGGAGTGCTTACCAACCGGTGCTGTCGGTAACCTTTGATGCGCCGGCCGATGCCGATGACCCACGGCTGGTCAAAGTGCAAGGCATCACCGGGATGGGCCTGCAATTGACCGACGCCTTGGGCCGCGACGTACAGCTGGGCTCAAGGGGCCAACCCTTGTTTTTGCCCGTAGGCCGCAACACCCAGACCTGGCGTGTTCGACCTACGCGCACCTCGGCGCCGTTGACCAGCGGGGCATTCAAGGCCGTGGTGCAATTCAGGCTCAACTATGAGTAAGGGCAGAGCGATGGCTAAATCATTCGGCCTGTGGGCCATTCTTATCGGTGGCGGCTTGCTGTGGGCGGCCAGCCAAGGTGTGCAGGCTGATACCAGCCTGACCATCCGCGCGGTCATCATCGCGCCGCCGCCTTGCGTGATTAACAGTGGCACAACCCTGGATGTGCCGTTTGGCAACGACCTGCAGACGTCACGGGTAGACGGGGTCAATTACCGTCGTGACGTGCCCTATACCGTCACCTGTGATTCCCCGTTCAGCAACGCCCTGACCCTGGAACTCAAAGGCACCGGCGCCGGGTTCGACAGCCGCGTGCTGTCGACCCGCAAGGCCGACCTTGGGGTCAAGCTGTTCGTGAATGGCGCTGACTGGCCGTTGAATACGGCGGTGAATTTTACCTATCCCAACTTCCCGGCAGTACAGGCGGTGCCCGTCAAACGCGTGGGCAGCAAGCTGACCGGCGGTGCATTTGATGCCGCCGCAACCCTGGTGGTCGATTACCAATGACGAGGAATGCTCAATGACATTTTGGCAGCAACGCGTGTTGCTCACCTTGTGTTCCATCGGCCTTTGCAGTGGTGCGTCGGCCAACCTGACCTTCAGCGGTACGCTGAATGAACCGCCGCCGTGCACGATCGACAGCGGCAACACCATTGAGGTGGATTTTGGCGATGTGGGGGTAAAACGCGTCGACGGTGTGAAATACCGCCGGGGCGTCGGCTATGCCATCAACTGTGGCACCGACACATTGCCCTGGGAGCTCAAATTGAGCGTCAACGGTACAGCCACCTCGTTTGACGGTGCAGCGGTGCAGACCAGCGTACCGGCGCTGGGCATTCGGGTGTTCCAGAATAACCTGCCATTTCCACTCAATACGCCGCTGGACATCATCCTGTCGTCACCGCCGACATTGGAGGTGGTGCCCGTGCAACAGCCAGGCGCCACATTAACCCCCGCGCGGTTCACGGCCGTGGCCACATTGTTGGCTGAATACCAGTAGGAGCTGAGTCGATGCGAGACCAAATTTTGCATAAGGGCGGGCTGGCGCTGCTGCTCACCTTCGGCCTGATTCCTGTGGGGCAGGGCGCGGACAACCTGGTGTTCAAGGGCAACCTGGTGGAGGAGGCCTGCACCATCCGCCCAGGCGATGAGGCCATCACGCTGGAACTCTGGGATGTCACCAGCAAGCACCTCTATATCAACACGCGAACCGTCGGCAAGCGCTTCCAACTGCACCTTGAGGAGTGTGACACCAGCATTGGCAACACCGTGACCATCACCTTCGGCGGTACCGAAAATGGCGAACTTCCGGGTTTGCTCGCGCTGGACGGTGGCAGTGGCGCCTCGGGGATTGGCGTCGGTATCGAGACATTAAGCGATAAGCCATTGCCCTTGAATGCCGTCAGCGATGAACAGGTATTAAGCGATGGCAGCAATGTGATCGAACTCAAGGCTTACGTGAAAGGCGAGCCGACGGCTATCCGCGATCAAACCATTGGGCACGGTGCGTACACGGTGACCTCGACTTTTACGTTGGACTATCCGTAGCAGCGTGTTGCCCTCAAGACCGCGAGCGGTGAAGGCTCGTTGGGCAGTATCTGGATAGGCAAGAGCAAGAGAGATCAAAATGAAAGCACTTTTGGGAGCCTTCGCGCTTCTCGCCCTGACGGGTGTTGCGACGACCGCGCAAGCCGTTGATTGCCGTGTTAACGGCGGGCCTTGGCAAAATGGCAACCCCAACCTGCAGGTGCCGGTCACGGTCACCTTGGCTGCAGATCGCACGAGGCTCATGCTCGAAGGGGCAAGGCTGGAATGTCGGTTTACCTATAGCGGCGGCCCCGCTTGGCATACGGACTTCTGGACCAGTGGGAGCGCCGCAGGCACGGCCTGGACTCCAGGCCCAAAATTTGCCGGCGAAGGCACCGGTTTGCGCATCAATGGTGTGTTCCGAAATACACCGGTGCCGTCCGGCATCGGGATCGCGAACATCCCCAACAACGGGGTCTTTTACCCGATCGATGTCACACCCTATATTTTGCTGCGTAACTACCCGTCCAATCCGTTCGATGTTCGCATCGGCGACAACCTGGGGCTGTTGCGCCTTACCAGTTCGAACAACTACGACGGCACCCGGCCGCAGCTTACCGTCACCTACACTGCTGCCAACAACTTTACCGTCTCCCCGTCCACCTGCACGATCAACAATAACAACCCGATCGAAATCAACTTCGGCACCGTGCACCAGCGCGCAATCGGCACCGACCCACTCACATCGACCATCGTCAGCAACCGCAGGCTCACCTACTCATGCCCGGATGGTGGGATCAACACGCCGATCACCATTACCTACAAAGGCTCCCGAACAGGCTTCGACGCGCGCCTGCTGATGATGAGTAATCCGGATGTGGGTACGGCCATGGTGCGCGCGGGAACCGCGGTGCCGGTAAACGGTTCATTCCTCACCCGCATCACCAACAGCGTGGGCGGCGACGATGTGACGTTTTCGCTGGTGCGGCGCAATGGCTCCTTACCGGCCGCAGGTGCCATAAGCGGCAGTGGCGTGCTGGTGATGGGCGTGCCCTGATTCACGCGCAAGGCTAAGGCTGAAGGCGGCCCTCGGGTGAAAGAACTAAGAGAGATCAACATGCAACGACTTTATAGAACCGCAGCGCTTCTCGCGCTGACGGGAGTTGCAACGACCGCGCAAGCCGTCGATTGCCGTGTTAATGGTGGGGCTTGGCAAACGGGCAATCCCAATTTGCAGGTTCCGGTTACGGTTGTTCTGGCCGCAGATCGTACGAGGATCACGTTGGAAGGCGCGCGGCTTGAATGCAGGTTTTCCCCAGGGGGGCAGAGCCCGTCCTGGTGGGCGGACTACTGGGCCACCGGCAATGCGTCAGGGAGCGCCTGGACCCCGGGCCCGAAGTTCAGCGGCGAACGGACTGGCCTGCGTATCAACGGTGGTTTTTTCAATACGCCTGTCCAAAATGGAGTGCGTGCAGCGACGATGCCGGACGACCTGAGAAGCTACCCGATCGATATCACCCCCTATATTTTGATGCGTAACTATCCGTCCAATCCGTTCGATGTTCGCATCGGCGACAACCTGGGTCTGTTGCGCCTTACCAGTTCGAACAACTACGACGGCAGCCGACCGCAGCTCAGCGTCACCTACATCGCCGCTAATAACTTTACCGTCTCCCCCTCTACCTGCACGATCAACAATAACAACCCGATCGAGATCAACTTCGGCACTGTGAATCAGCGCGCAATCGGCACCGACCCGCTCACATCCTCCATCGTCAGCAACCGTAGGCTCACCTACTCGTGCCCGGACGGCGGCATTAACACGCCGATTACCATTACCTACAAAGGCACCCGCTCCGGATTCGACTCGCGTCTGCTGATGATGAGTAACCCGGACGTGGGAACGGCGATGGTGCATTTGGGTACTGCTGTGCCGGTAAATGGCTCGTTCCTCACCCGTATTACCAACAGCATGGGCGGCGACGATGTGACGTTTTCGCTGGTGCGGCGCAATGGCCCCTTCCCGGCGGCCGGGGCTATAAGTGGCAGCGGTGTGCTGGTGATGGGAGTGCCCTGACACACAAAATCATCGATACCCAAAGCACCGTGCATCACCCTAGAATGCCCGCTCCTCCACCTCTGGTTTTTTGGGGCACACATGCACATTTCTTCGGGCCGCTGGGTCTATGGTTTTCTCCTGACCCTGCTGACCGCGCTGCTCTGGGGCATTCTGCCGATCAAGCTCAAACAAGTGTTGCAGGTGATGGACCCGGTCACCGTCACCTGGTTTCGCCTGGTGGTAGCGGGTAGCTGTCTGTTTATCTACCTGGCGCTGAGCAAACGCTTGCCAAGTCGCAAGGTGCTTGGCCCCAAGGGCGGCTGGCTGGTGGCGATGGCCGTGTGCGGGCTGGTGGGCAACTATGTGTTGTACCTGGTCGGCCTGAAAATGCTCAGCCCCGGGACTGCACAGCTGGTGGTGCAGATGGGGCCGATCTTTTTGATGATCGCCAGTGTGTTCGTGTTCAAGGAGCGTTTCAGCCTGGGGCAGGGCGTGGGGCTGGTGGTGCTGATCCTGGGCTTTGGTCTGTTCTTCAACCAGCGCCTGGCTGAGCTGCTGACCTCCATGGGCACTTACACGGCGGGCGTGTTGACGATTCTGTTGGCTACCACCATCTGGGTGTTCTACGCCCTGGGCCAAAAGCAATTGCTGACCGTGTGGAATTCGTTGCAGGTGATGATGGTGATCTACCTCTCGTGCGCGCTGTTGCTCACGCCCTGGGCGCATCCGCTTGAGGCGTTGCAATTGAGTCCGCTGCAAGGCTGGTTGCTGCTCGCGTGCTGCATGAACACGCTGGTGGCTTATGGTGCATTTGCCGAGGCGCTGGCGCATTGGGAGGCGTCGCGAGTGAGCGCAACCTTGGCGCTGACGCCGCTGGTGACCTTTGTGGCGGTGGCTTTGGCGGCATGGCTGTGGCCGGACTATGTGCAGGCTGAACAGATCAATGCCGTGGGGTATGCCGGGGCATTGGTGGTGGTACTGGGCTCGGCGACCGTGGCGCTGGCGCCATCGCTGCTGGCCGGGCTCAAGGCCCGGCGGGTGCGTTTGGATGCTGTTCGATAAGGCGTTGGGTCAAACCGTCGTAATCGCGATTGAAGGTATGGCTGGCGTCGATCCAGGTTGAGGTGACCCACTCGGGACGTGACGGCTGGCTGCACAGGCCGTCTGCATTTTCCGTGGAGTGGAAGCAGTTGACCGGCATTTGTCCTTTCAACTCAAACAAGGCCGGCAGTGGATCATGGTGGATGACCGGCCGGCGCGCGTGTCGCCAGGTCTGGCTGACACGGTTGAACCAGCCCACACGCATGTCGTCACCCAGTTCAATTTCCAGGAACACATCTTCTGTGGGGTCCAGCAGGGTCAGTTGCGAGATGCGTGCACGGTTTTGCGGTGTGAGCCGGTTGATGATCGCAGGCAGGACGTTGGCGCCGAAAGAGTAGCCAATCAGCCATACCCGTGGCACATCCCACTCCTTGCGGTAAGCCGTGATCAGTGCGTCCAGCTGTGCGGCCGAGTCCGCGAGGGGTTGTTCATGCCAGAAATACGCCAGCGTACTGATGCCCAGCACACCATAACCGCGCTGGTTCAGGTTGTGGCTTACGGCCTTTTCCAATGCCTCCCAGCCTCTGTCGCCGGAATAGAGAATCACCAGTTCGTGCCTGGCAGGAGACACCGCAATGGGGCGCATAATCACCGGGAAAGGCTGCAGGGTCGGCTGGTTGGCGGTATAGATAGCCATTGGCCCGATCAGGCAGACCGCCAGCAGGGCGGCGTAGAAGAACAAGTTTCTGCGTTTCATCACGAGTACCGCCAGCCTTGAGGTTCAGTGCATTAAACCTTCGGTGGCTGGCGGGCGTAACTGTGAGAACTGACAGTGGGCTACGCTGTTATGTTGTTTTATCGGCTGCTTAATGTCCGGCTTCGAGCATGTTTTCCGGGCGCACCCACTGATCGAACTCTTCATCAGTCAGGTAGCCCAGATCCACCGCGGCCTGGCGTAGCGTCAAGCCTTCGGCATACGCCTTCTTGGCAATCTGCGCCGACTTGTCGTAGCCGATATGCGGGTTGAGCGCCGTTACCAGCATCAAGCCGCGCTCCAGGTGCTCGGCCATTTGCTCGGCATCCGGCTCAAGGCCTGCGATGCAGTGCTCCTGGAAGTTGTTGCAGCCATCGGCCAACAGGCGGATCGATTCGAGCAGGTTGTGGATGATCACCGGCTTGTACACGTTCAGTTGCAGGTGACCCTGGCTGGCGGCGATACCGATAGTCACGTCATTGCCCAGTACCTGGCAGGCCAGCATCGACAGCGCTTCGCACTGGGTCGGGTTGACCTTGCCGGGCATGATCGAGCTGCCCGGTTCGTTGGCCGGCAACTTGACCTCGGCCAACCCGGCGCGTGGGCCAGAGCCCAACAGACGCAGGTCGTTGGCGAGCTTCATCAGCGCCACCGCCAGGGTTTTCAGTGCACCGTGCAAAGTCACCAGTGGCTCGTGGCCGGAGAGGGCGGCGAACTTGTTTGGGGCGGTGACGAACGGCAAGCCGGACAAGGCGGCCAGCTCCGAAGCAATTGCCTCACCAAAGCCATGCGGCGAATTTAGCCCGGTGCCCACGGCGGTGCCGCCCTGGGCCAACTCGCACACGGCGGGCAGGGCGCTGCGGATGGCGCGCTCGGCGTAGTCGAGTTGGGCGATAAAGGCCGAGACTTCCTGGCCGAAGGTGATTGGCGTGGCGTCCATCATATGGGTACGGCCGGTTTTCACCAGCTTCATATGGCGTGCGGCCAACTCCGCCAAACCGCCGGAAAGCGTGGCGATCGCCGGTAACAGGCGTTGATGGACCGCCTGCACCGCCGCAATGCTCATGGCCGTAGGGAAGCAATCGTTAGAGCTTTGTGAGCGGTTCACATGATCGTTAGGGTGTACCGGGCTTTTGCCGCCACGGGTCTTGCCCGACAGCTCGTTGGCGCGGCCGGCGATCACTTCATTGGCGTTCATATTGCTTTGGGTGCCGCTGCCGGTCTGCCATACCACCAGTGGAAACTGGTCGTCGTGCTGGCCGTCGAGCACCTCGTCGGCGGCCTGTTCGATCAGGCGGGCGATATCGGCGGGCAGGTCGCCGTTGCGGTCATTGACCCGTGCCGCGGCTTTCTTGATCAGGGCCAGGGCGTGCAATACCGCCAGGGGCATGCGTTGCTCGCCGATGGCGAAATTCACCAGTGAGCGTTGGGTCTGCGCACCCCAGTAAGCGTCATCCGGGACGCTGACTTCTCCCAGGCTGTCGGTTTCGATACGGCTCATCGGGCACACTCCTTCAGGTTCGTTTGCGCAGTTTAGGCTGTGGTTGGCGTTGGGGGTTCCCTAAAAGACTTTTCATCGGATTAATCCACCGCGAATGTAGGAGCGAAGAGCGCTGGGGTTGAGACATGTCGTTTTTTAGGCGCAGAATGGTCGCCCTTGGGGTTTTACCTCGCCTGCTAGAAAGGAAACTCGATGACTCGTCTTCGTGCCATCTGTACCGCGGTTGCTCTGGTTTGCGCCAGCGGCCAGGTTTTTGCCGATACCGCCAGCCATAACGCCAGTGCCGAAGCCTTCCTTACCCTGGCCCACGCTGACAAGCTGGGTACCCCGGTGTACATGCAAGTGCAGCAAATGTTTGCCCAGCGTTTCGAACAAACCAAGGCACCTGCCGCCAAGCAGTCCGTACTGGACAGCTACCAGGCCAAGGCCAACGCCGCTCTGGACCAAGCCATCGGCTGGCCGAAGCTGAAGCCGGACATGGTCAAGCTCTACACCACCAACTTCAGCGAATCCGAGCTCAAGGATCTGGTAGCCTTCTACCAGTCGCCACTGGGCAAGAAAGTCCTGGAAAAAATGCCGCAACTGACCCAGCAATCGGCCCAGATGACCCAGGCCAAGCTGGAAAGCGCCGTGCCGGTGGTGAACAAACTGCTGGAAGACATGACCAACGAGCTGGCGCCAAAAGCCGCCGCACCGGCCAAGAAGAAGTAAGCAGGAATGACCATGCAACAGCGTATCGAAACGGCGCTTGCCGCCCTGAGCCCGCAACACTTGAACGTGCTGGATGAAAGCCATATGCACAGCCGTGGGTTGCAGACCCACTTCAAGGCCGTGCTGGTCAGCCCGCAGTTCGAGGGGCTCAACCGCGTCAAGCGCCACCAGACGGTCTACGCCACCCTGGGTGACCTGATGAGCGAATTTCATGCGTTGGCGCTGCATACCTACACGCCCGAAGAATGGGCGAAAATCGACGCAGCCCCGGCCTCGCCGACCTGCGCCGGCGGGCATGACTAATGATCAGGTGTCTCTGACACCCGGCATTTGTTAGAATCCGCAACGCGCCGCATAGCCGGCGCGTTTTTTTTGCATCCGGTTCACCCCTTACGAGGGTAGCCACCTGGAGAGAACACCCATGACTCAACCCATCGTCGTGGCGGCACTGTATAAGTTCGTCACCCTCGAAGACTACGTCGCCCTGCGCGAGCCACTGCTGCAGGCAATGGTCGACAACGGCATCAAAGGCACCTTGCTGATCGCCGAAGAAGGCATCAACGGCACCGTTTCCGGCAGCCGCGAAGGCATTGATGGCCTGATGGCCTGGCTGAAGAACGACCCACGCATGGACGACATCGACCACAAAGAGTCGTACTGCGACGACCAGCCGTTCTACCGCACCAAGGTCAAGCTCAAGAAAGAGATCGTGACCCTGGGCGTCGAAGGCATCGACCCGAACAAAAAAGTCGGCACCTACGTCGAGCCGCAGGACTGGAACGCACTGATCAATGACCCTGAAGTCCTGTTGATCGACACGCGCAACGACTACGAAGTGTCGATCGGCACCTTTGAGGGCGCAATCGACCCGAAAACCACCAGTTTTCGCGAATTTCCCGACTACATCAAAGCCAACTTCGACCCGGCCAAGCACAAGAAAGTCGCCATGTTCTGCACCGGCGGCATTCGTTGCGAGAAAGCTTCCAGCTATATGCTCAGCGAAGGCTTCGACGAGGTTTACCACCTTAAAGGCGGCATCCTGAAGTACCTCGAAGAAGTACCGCAGGCGGAGACCAAATGGCAGGGCGACTGTTTTGTGTTCGACAATCGCGTGACCGTGCGCCACGACCTGAGCGAAGGCGACTACGATCAATGTCATGCCTGTCGTACACCGGTCAGCGTAGAAGACCGCGCGTCCGAGCACTATGTGGCTGGCATCAGTTGCCCGCATTGCTGGGATAAGCTGCCGGAGAAGACCCGTCGCAGTGCCATCGACCGACAAAAGCAGATCGAGCTGGCCAAGGCCCGCAACATGCCGCACCCGATTGGCTTCAACTATAAGCAAACCCCTTCCGAGGCCTGACCCATGCCCGCGCGCCTGCTCTATGTGATGGACCCGATGTGTTCCTGGTGCTGGGGCTTTGCCCCGGTGGCGCAGGCGCTGGTTGAGCAGGCCCAGGCGGCCGGCGTGGATGTACACCTGGTGGTGGGCGGTTTGCGCACCGGCAGCGGCGCGGCGCTGGAGCCGACCACGCGGCGCTATATCCTTGAGCACTGGCAGGCCGTCACCGACGCCACCGGCCAGCCGTTCAAGCGCGAAGGTGCGTTGCCCGACGGTTTTGTCTATGACACCGAGCCTGCATGCCGCGCCATCGTCACCGCGCGCAGCCTGGCGCCGGATTGTGCCTGGACCCTGCTGGGGCTGATCCAGCGTGCGTTTTATGTCGAAGGCCGCGATGTAACCCTCGCCAGCGTGCTGGTGGAGCTGGCCGAGCAGGCCGGTATTCCGCGCATCGAGTTTGCCGGTGCGTTCGACCGCGCCGAGCAACATGCAGCAACGGCGGCCGACTTTACCTGGGTGCAGGACCTGGGCATTGCCGGTTTCCCGACTTTGCTGGCCGAGCGTAATGGCCAGCTGGCGTTGCTGACCAACGGCTATCAGCCGTTGTCCGAGCTGTCGCCTTTGCTCGCCCGATGGCTGGAGCGAGCCACCTGTGCCGGATGAGTCCAAACGCATCGACCGACTGACCTGGGCGGAAATTCGCCGCCTGGCCCTGCGTCACAAAAAATCCCTGTGGATCGCCAATGGCGTTGCCGTATTGGCGACCCTGTGCAGCGTGCCTATCCCTTTGCTGTTGCCGTTGCTGGTCGACGAAGTGCTGCTGGGCCACGGTGATGCAGCCCTCAAGGTGATGAACCACGCGTTGCCACTGGGGTGGCAGAAGGCCGTCGGTTATATCGGCCTGATGCTGTTGGTGACCTTGTGCCTGCGCTGCGGCGCGCTGGTGTTCAACGTGGTGCAGGCGCGGCTGTTCGCGCGGCTGGCCAAGGATATTGTGTACCGTATCCGCGTGCGCCTGATCGAACGGCTCAAGCGGATCTCCCTGGGCGAATACGAAAGCCTGGGCAGTGGCACGGTGACCACCCATCTGGTCACCGACCTGGACACGCTGGACAAGTTTGTCGGCGAAACCCTCAGCCGCTTCCTGGTAGCGATGCTCACGCTGGTGGGCACCTCGGCGATCCTGGTGTGGATGCATTGGCAGCTGGCGCTGTTGATCCTGCTGTTCAACCCCTTGGTGATCTATGCCACGGTGCAGTTGGGCAAACGCGTCAAACACCTGAAGAAGCTGGAGAACGACAGCACCTCGCGCTTCACCCAGGCGCTCACCGAAACCCTGGACGCCATCCAGGAAGTGCGCGCCGGCAACCGTCAGGGCTTTTTCCTTGGGCGCCTGGGCCAGCGCGCCCAGGAAGTGCGTGACTACGCGATCCACTCGCAATGGAAAACCGACGCCTCCAGCCGCGCCAGCGGCTTGTTGTTCCAGTTCGGCATCGACATCTTCCGCGCGGCAGCGATGCTCACCGTGTTGTTTTCCGACCTGTCCATCGGCCAGATGCTCGCGGTGTTCAGTTACTTGTGGTTCATGATCGGCCCGGTGGAACAACTGCTGAACCTGCAATACGCCTACTACGCGGCGGGTGGTGCGCTCACGCGTATCAACGAGCTGCTGGCACGCGCCGACGAGCCGCAATATGCCGGCGGCGAAGACCCGTTCACCGGGCGTGAAACTGTCGGTATCGAGGTGCGTGGCCTCAACTTCGGCTATGGCGAAGAGCTGGTGCTTGACCAACTGAACCTGACCATCGCACCGGGCGAGAAGGTCGCGATCGTGGGTGCCAGCGGCGGCGGCAAAAGTACCCTGGTGCAACTGCTGCTCGGGCTCTATACGCCACAGGCTGGCAGTATTCGTTTTGGTGGTGCCACCCAGCAGGAAATCGGCCTGG
The DNA here is from genome assembly GCF_005938045.2 of Pseudomonas sp. KBS0710. Lineage (GTDB taxonomy): Bacteria > Pseudomonadota > Gammaproteobacteria > Pseudomonadales > Pseudomonadaceae > Aquipseudomonas. The sequence goes on from NZ_VCCF02000001.1 coordinate 1,380,533, forward strand.
CGACCATTCGCGAGAACGTCGCGGTGGTGCTGCAACACCCGGCGCTGTTCAACGACACCGTGCGCGCCAACCTGACCATGGGCCGTGCCCGCAGTGACCAAGCCTGTTGGCAGGCACTGGAAATCGCCCAGTTGGATGCTACCGTCAAGGCACTGCCGTTGGGCCTGGACAGTGTGGTGGGACGCTCGGGTGTGCGTTTTTCCGGCGGGCAGCGCCAACGCCTGGCCATCGCGCGCATGGTGCTGGCCGAGCCAAAAGTGGTGATACTCGACGAGGCCACCTCGGCCCTGGACGCCGCTACCGAGTACAACCTGCACCAGGCGCTGGCGCGGTTTCTCAGTGGGCGTACTACACTGATCATCGCCCACAGGCTATCTGCAGTGAAACAGGCAGACCGGGTACTGGTGTTTGATGGTGGGCATATCGCCGAAGATGGCGACCATCAGCAGTTGATTGCCGATGGAGGGTTGTACGCCAAACTCTATGGGCATCTGCAACAAGTGCGTTGATTTAGCTGAGCTATCGAGAGCGGATTTTCGCGTGCGTATCAAGCAGTGCATGTGCAAGGGACCTCATGAAGCAAAAGCGTACTCTCGGAGTGACGTTAAGCAGGCCGCGGTTGCTGGGCATTGTCTGGCCTTTTATCGCCGTCGTGCTGTTCCAGGCATTGCTGGGCTGCGTCAGCCTTTACATGCTGTCGGCGGTGCGCGGCTACGTGGCAGGCGAGAGCTTGTGGTCCAAGGGCCAGAAAGATGCCATCTACTACCTGACCCTTTACGCCGATAACCGCGACGAAGCGACCTTCCTCAAATACCAGCAAGCCATCGCCGTGCCCCAGGGCGGCCATGAGTTGCGGGTGGCGCTGGACCATCCCGCGCCTGACCTTGCGGCCGCGCGCCTGGGCATACTCAAGGGCGGCAACCACCCCGATGACGTGTCCAGCCTGATCTGGCTGTACCTCAACTTTCGTCATTTCAGCTACCTGGAAAAAGCCATCGAGTTGTGGACCGTGGGCGATGGCTACCTGGTGCAACTCGATGACCTGGCCCAGGCGATGCACCGCGCGATCCGCAGCAATCAGGTCAGCCCTGGCGACATTGCTGACTGGAAGACGCGCATCATCGCCATCAACGACGGCGTGACGCCCGCCGCCAAGGCCTTCAGTGATGCCTTGGGCGAAGGTTCGCGGATGATCCTGCGCCTGTTGCTGATCACCAACCTGGCCACTGCGCTGGGCTTGATCGTGCTGGCGCTGATGCGTACCCACAAGCTGCTGACCCAGCGCCACGCCTTCGCCACTGCGTTGCAAGCCGAGAAGGAGCGGGCGCAGATCACCCTGGAGTCGATTGGTGACGGGGTGATTACCACGGATGTCGACGGCGCCATTGCCTACATGAACCCGGCCGCCGAGGCGCTGACCCATTGGAAGACCGCCCAGGCCCAGGGGTTGCCGCTGGCGGCGTTGTTCAACCTGCTGGATGAGAATGCCGAGCCCGATGGCTTCGCCCTGATCGAGCACATCATCAAGGGCGAACTCAGTGGCGGCAGCGAGCATTCCAAGCTGATCCAGCGCGTGGACGGCAGCACGGTGTCAGTCACGCTGGTAGGTGCGCCGATTCGCAGTGGCGGCAAGGTCAGTGGCGCGGTGCTGGTGTTGCACGACATGACCCAGGAGCGCCAGTACATCGCCAACCTGTCGTGGCAGGCGACCCACGATGCCTTGACGGGCCTGGCCAACCGCCGCGAATTCGAGTTCCGGCTGGAGCAAGTGCTGCAACAGGTAGCGCGCCAGCAGAGCGGGCGGCATGCCTTGATGTTCCTCGACCTCGACCAGTTCAAGCTGGTCAACGACACCTGCGGGCATGCGGCGGGCGATGAATTGCTGCGGCATATTTGCGCGTTGCTGCAATCGGACCTGCGCGAAGGTGACACCCTGGCGCGCCTGGGCGGCGACGAGTTCGGCATTCTGTTGGAGAACTGCCCGGCAGCGGTGGCCGAAAAGATCGCCGAAAGCCTGCGCCATACCGTGCAAAGCCTGCACTTTGTGTGGAAGGGCCGGCCGTTCATGACCACCGTGAGCATTGGCCTGGTGCATATCTCGCAATCGCCGACCACCCTGGAAACCTCGCTGCGCGCCGCCGACATGGCCTGCTATATGGCCAAGGAAAAGGGCCGCAACCGGGTGCAGGTCTACCATGCCGATGACTCGGAATTGTCCCTGCGCTTTGGCGAAATGGCCTGGGTGCAGCGCCTGCACATGGCCCTGGAGGAAGATCGTTTTTGCCTCTACTCCCAGGAAATCTCACCACTGGGCCACACCGATGGCGGCAATGGCCATATTGAGATCCTCCTGCGCCTGCACGACGAGGCAGGCCGGATCATCCTGCCGGACAGTTTTATTCCGGCTGCCGAACGTTACGGTCTGATGACTTCGCTGGATCGTTGGGTGGTGGAAAACGTATTTAAGATTATTGCCGGTTGTATGCAAGAGCGTGCGGGCCGTCCTATGGCTATGTGTGCGATTAATCTGTCAGGCATAACTATCGGAGATGATGATTTTCTCGGATTTTTACGTGAGAAATTCGAGGCTTACAGCATTCCGCCGGAAATGATTTGTTTTGAAATAACAGAGACCAGTGCTATTGCCAATTTGGGTAGTGCAATCCGTTTTATTAATGAACTCAAGGCCTTAGGTTGCCATTTTTCACTCGATGACTTTTGTGCCGGAATGTCCTCGTTCGCCTATCTTAAACATTTGCCTGTAGACTTCCTGAAGATCGACGGGAGTTTCGTAAAGGATATGCTGGACGACCCGATTAACCGTGCCATGGTCGAAGTGATCAACCACATCGGCCATGTCATGGGTAAGCGCACAATTGCCGAATTTGTTGAAACACCGCTGATCGAACAGGCTTTACTTGAGATCGGTGTGGATTATGCTCAGGGATACCTGATCGAACGTCCGCAATTGTTTACCTTTGATAGTCTGCAGTGCCGACCCGTGCGGCCGCAGCCACTGTTGTTCAAGGCGCCCGGCACATTCCGCTGAAGCATCCGACGGTCTGTACAATCACATTAGAAAAGGAGCCCTACAGTGATCGACACCTTCAACCGAACCGGCCCGCTTATGGAAGCCTCGAGTTACCCAGCCTGGGCGCAACAATTGATCCTGGACTGTAGCGAGAGCAAGCGCCGCGTTGTCGAACACGAACTGTACCAGCGCATGCGTGACAACACGCTCAGCGCCAAGACCATGCGCCACTACCTTATCGGTGGCTGGCCAGTGGTTGAACAGTTTGCCTTGTACATGGCACAGAACCTCACCAAGACCAAGTTTGCCCGTCATCCTGGGGAGGATATGGCGCGCCGGTGGCTGATGCGCAATATTCGCGTGGAACTCAACCACGCCGACTATTGGGTGCACTGGGCGCGTGCCCACGGGGTAAGCCTGGAAGAGTTGCAAGCGCAGAACGTACCACCGGAGTTGCACGCACTGAGTCACTGGTGCTGGCACACCAGCTCGGCCGATTCGTTGATCGTGGCGATTGCCGCGACCAACTACGCGATCGAGGGGGCGACCGGGGAGTGGTCCGCCGTGGTGTGCTCGACCGGTGTGTATGCGGCCGCCTTTCCTGAAGAAGACCGCAAGCGCGCCATGAAGTGGTTGAAGATGCACGCGCAATACGACGACGCCCACCCTTGGGAAGCGCTGGAAATCATCTGCACGCTGGCTGGGATGAACCCAAGCAAAGCCCTGCAGGTAGAACTGCGTCAAGCGGTGTGCAAGAGCTACGACTACATGTACCTGTTTTTGGAAAGTTGCATGCGGTTGGAGAACGAAAAAGCAAAGGCGCCAGCAGCCGTTCGCGAACGTCAGGTTCGTGTCGCCAGCGAGGCGTGATGTAAGCGTGATGGCGGGGTTTTACCCCGCCATTGCCAAGCGGTTGCGACCTTCGCGCTTGGCCACGTACAGGGCGTTGTCGGCCCGCCGTAACAGGCTTTCGGCCGACTCGGCAGCCAACAGGGTCGAACAACCCAGGCTCACCGTCAGTTCAATCCGCTTACCGTCCGCCCAATAGTCCTGAGCCTCTGCCGCCCGACGCAGGCGTTCGCCGACCATACCTGCCGCGTCCCGGCCGGTGTTCGACAGCAGGATCAAAAACTCTTCCCCGCCAAACCGAAACACCATGTCCACATTGCGCAACTGGCTTTTGATCGAGTCAGCGACTGCGCGCAATACGATGTCGCCCGCCGCATGGCCGTGGGTGTCGTTGATTTTCTTGAAGTGGTCAATGTCCAGCATCAACAAGGACAGCGGGCTCAGGTGCCGCCGCGCCATGTCGATTTCCCGTTGCAGCGTCTGGTCCATTGCAATGCGGTTGCCGGTTTCGGTCAGCGGGTCACGCAGGGCACTGCGGGTGGCCGCGCGGTAGAGCAGGGCGTTACGCATCGGGTACAGCAAGGTCGACAGCAAAGACTCAAGCTGCGCCAGTTCATCGTCCAGCAAGCGTTGGTTGCGCCGGAATATCAACTCGCCCAGATGCTCGCCTTCATGGCTCAAGGTGTAGCTCACCGAGTGGTGCCCACGATGGCCAAACTCCAGGCGCAAGTCGCTGGCCTCATGGCGATATTGCAGCGCGTCCAACGGCACCAGGCGCTGAACTTCGCGAAAGAACAGCGCGAGGATGCGCTCCGGCTCAAGGCTGGTCTGCAATTGCTGGTTCAGTTGCTGGCGAAGTTGCGCAAGTGTGGTGGGACGACGTGGAAGCAGGGAAGGCTGACCAAACCCCAGGCGTTGCAATTTGGCACTGTCGAAGTCAATTGCGTTGGTCTGGGTCGGTGATTTCATAAGCTGACGGCCTCTAAGCACTTAACTGTCTTACAGGCTGCACGAGAGCGGCAAATGCCAAGCGTCTTACTGTTCCTTCAGTTCCGTAAAACATTGGAAACAGTTTAAACCGCTTTGCCATGGGTTATAACCCCTGGGCCCTGCCACACGTCTTGTCATCGCTTAACCTGCTTGAAAGGGGTTAGAGCGAGATTCATGCCACTTTGTTTAACTTTTAAAAATGCCTTATAAATCAACGACTGTTTTAAAAATACTAAAACAGTCGCTGTGCAGTGACGTCAGTTATTTGGCTGTTTGAACCAAGGTGCTGTGGTCGATCTGGTCGATCGAGGTGACGCCGGTCAAGGTCATGGCCACGCGCATCTCCTTGGCGAAGATATCCAGCAGGTTTTCCACCCCGGACTGGCCGGCGGCGGCCAGCGCGTAGACCGTCGAGCGACCCAGCAAGCAACCCTTGGCGCCCAGGGCGAGCATGCGCACCACGTCAAGCCCGGAGCGAATGCCGGAGTCCACCAGCACGGTCAGGTCATCGCCCACGGCCTCGGCAATCGGTGGCAAGGCTTTGGCGGTCGACAGCACGCCATCCAGTTGGCGCCCGCCGTGGTTGGAGACCACGATGCCATCGGCACCGAAACTCACCGCGTCCTTGGCGTCCTGGGGGTCGAGGATGCCCTTGATGATCATCGGGCCTTTCCAGAACTCACGGATCCACTCCAGGTCTTTCCAGCTGATCGATGGGTCAAAATTGTTCGCCAACCAACCAATGTAGTCTTCCAGATGGGTGGGCTTGCCGAGGTACTTGGAGATATTGCCCAGGTCGTGTGGGCGGCCCATCAAGCCCACATCAAAGGCCCATTGCGGCTTGCATACGGCCTGCAGCATCCGGCGCTGCGCCGCGTACGGCCCGGACATGCCCGAATGCGCATCACGGTAACGCGCGCCGGGTGTCGGCATATCGACGGTAAACACCAGCGTGGTCACACCCGCCGCCTGGGCGCGCTCCAACGCATTGCGCATAAAGCCACGGTCCTTGAGCACGTAGAGCTGGAACCAGATCGACTGCGGGCTTTGCGACGCCACCTCTTCAATCGGGCACACCGACACCGTCGACAGGCAAAACGGAATGCCCTTGTTGGCTGCTGCCTTGGCCGCCTGCACTTCACCCCGTCGCGCATACATGCCGGTCAGGCCCACGGGGCTGAGAATAACCGGCATGGCCAGCTCCTGGCCGAACAGCGTGGTCTTGAGGCTCAGGTTGTCGACATTGCGCAGGATGCGCTGGCGCAGGCTGATCTCGGCCAGGTCCGAACTGTTGGCGCGCAGGGTGTGTTCGGCGTAGGCGCCGCCGTCGATGTAATCGAACAGAAAGCGCGGCAGCTTGCGTTTGGCGGCTGCACGGTAGTCGGCGGCGGACGAGATGATCATGAACGGGTTCTCCACAGAGCTGGGTTGCACCACCATAAGCAAAAAGCTGGCATGATAAAAACAACTTTTATTACTAATCCCCAGTCGCTATAGGAATACCGATGAACCTGAGAACCGTGCGGGCCTTTGTCGAAGTGGTGCGCCAGGGCGGTTTCTCCCAGGCCGCTGAGGTGGTGGCCCTGACCCAATCCACCGTGAGCAAGGCGGTCAAGACCCTCGAGGACGAACTCGGCACGCCGCTGCTCAACCGCCTGGGGCATCGCAACGAGCTCACGGCCGCCGGCGAAATCGCCTACCGCCGCGCGCTGGTGTTGCTCACCGAGCACAACGACCTGGTGGCCGAGATCAACGACCTGCGCGGCCTCAAGCGCGGCGTGCTGCGCATCGGCCTGCCGCCGGTGGGCTGCGGCGTGCTGTTTGCGGCGATGTTCGCGGCATACCGCAGCCGCTACCCGGAGATCGAAATCGAACTCACCGAATACGGCAGCAAAAAACTGCGCGAATGCCTGGAAGCAGGGGAGGTCGACCTCGCCGCGCTGCTGTTGCCGGTGGACGAAGCCTTCGACTACCAGCCCGTGCGCAATGAACCGCTGATGGCAGTACTGCCCATCAGCCACCCACTGGCCAAGCGCAAACGCATCGACTTCACCGACCTGGCCGATTCACCGTTCATTTTGTTCGAAGCCGGCTTTGCCCTGAACGCCAAGATCCTCGCCGCCTGTGAACGCAAAGGCGTCACGCCCCGAGTGACCGCGCGCAGCGGGCAAATCGATTTTATCGTTGACCTGGTGGCGGCCGGGCTGGGCGTCGCCTTCCTGCCGCGCATGCTCGCGCTCAAACATCAACACGCGGGTATCGCCTTGATTGCGTTGGATGAACTGCACACGGATTGGCACATCGCCTTGGCCTGGCGGGCCAGCGCACACCTGCCGCCGGCGGCGCGTGCGTGGCTGGATCTGGCCAAGGAAATGGCCAGCCCGTTGTAAGCGGGCAACACCGGTTATCCGACATTTCCCGGAAGGTGCAGCGCAACGCTTGACTTCTTCTTTTTAATCAGTAACATACGGCGCATTCCGCGATAGCTCAGTTGGTAGAGCAAATGACTGTTAATCATTGGGTCCCTGGTTCGAGTCCAGGTCGTGGAGCCAGATAGAGAAAACCTGCAGAGATGCAGGTTTTTTTTTGTCTGAAATTTGGCTGATCGTCGCAACTTGTCCCTCTATACAAGCCATCCCCTCGCCTCTAAGATGAGAAGCATTATCATTAATGCGGATCTGAAATGCAGCACGACAGCACCCCCTCGCCCGTCGCCCAGCTGTACGCCAATCACCACAGCTGGCTCCGAGGCTGGTTGCATAGGCGGCTGGGGCATACGGCCGATGCCGAAGACCTCGCGCACGACACCTTTATCCGCGTGTTGCGCTCCCAGGAGGACGTGCGTGAATTACGCCAGCCCATGGCGTTTCTGGCCACGATCGCCAATGGCTTGCTGATCAACCGCTGGCGTCGCCAAGCCATCGAAAGGGCTTATCTGCAAGCACTGGCAGCGCGGCCGGTGGCCGAGGAGCCTTCGCCGGAAGAGCGGCACCTGATGATCGAAACGCTGTTGCAGCTGGATTCGCTGCTGGTCGGTTTGTCGGCGCGGGTGCGGCAGATTTTCTTCTTGTCCCAGCTCGATGGCCTGACCTATCCGCAAATCGCCAAACAATTAAGCCTGACGGTGGCCCAGGTGCAGCGCGCCATGGGTAAGGCCTTCAGTGTCTGCTATGCGAGCCGGTTTGAATGAGCAGTGTGGCGGTTGACCCGCAGGTGCGCGACAGTGCCATCGATTGGCTGGTGCGCTTACAGTCTGGCTTGATGAATGCTGGCGACCATCAGGCTTTGCAGCAATGGCGCCAGGCCAACCCCGCGCATGAGTACGCCTGGCAACGGGTCAGCAGCTTGCCGCTGTTGTTGCAACCAGGCGCCAATGTGTTGGCCGACGCCACGGCACGCCGGGCATTGCAGGCGGCCGGGGTCGATCCTCAGCGCCGTCGTCAGGTGCTCAAGTGCCTGTTGGCGCTGGGTCTGCTCGGCGGCGTTGCCTGGCAAGGTGCGGACTCCACGCGGGTACGTGCAGCGCTGGCGAGTTATCGCACCCGCACAGGCGAGCGCCGACACTGGACCTTGGCGGACGGCAGTTCGCTGTGGCTGAACACCGCCAGTGCGGTCAACCTGGACGTGAGCGCAGGCCAACGCAGCGTGCAGTTGGTCGAGGGCGAGCTGGCACTTGATACGCCAGCGGGGTCTGCTTCGTTGCAACTGCAAACCCCGAACGCGCGGCTTTATAGCCAGGGCGCCAACCTGTTGGTGCGCCACGATCATCAGGGCACGCAGGTGACGGTTTTGCGCGGGCGGGTGCAAGTGAGTGCGCGGCATCAACCGACGCCCGTGCCGTTGCAGGCTGGCTGGCAGATAAGCGTTGAAGACTACGCGATAGGGCGCCCAAGCCCGGTTGACTTGTTGCTGGCCCAGGCCTGGATGCACGGCATCCTGCCCGCCGAACGCATGCGCCTGGATCAATTGCTCGCCGAACTCTCGCGCTATCGTCCAGGCTTGTTGCGTTGCAGTGAAGCGGTGGCGGCGCTGCGCATCACCGGCAGTTTCCAGTTGGACGACACCGATGCCGCGCTGGCCCTGGTGGCCAAAACCTTGCCGGTGCGCATCGAGCGAAGAAGCCGTTATTGGGTGACGGTGGTGCCCGCGTAAAGTTTTTTTTCGTCGACGCGATAGTTTTTTCGATCTGGCTTGGCCTTTAGGTATTACCCACCGGCACAGGTGGTTTTCGATCCTAGGAGCCTTGCATGATTTCCCCCGTTAGTGTCTTGCGTCGTCATACGTTCAGCTTGTTGTTTCTCGGCCTGCAACCATTGTGCGGTGAGCTGGTATTGGCCGTCGGTGAACGCCCGTACAGCATCAGCGCCGGGCCGCTGGACCAGGTGCTGTCGCGCTTTGGTGCCGAAGCCGGGATCAGCATGGCGGGCAGTTCGCTGCTCACGGCGGGCAGGAAAAGCCAGGGGCTGCAGGGTGAATTCAACACGGAGAACGGTCTGGCCCAAGTGCTCTCGGGCACCGGCCTGGACTATCAGCGCCAGGCCGATGGCGGCTATGTGTTGCGCCTGGGCCAGGAGGCCGTGCAACTGCCGACGCAAAAAGTGACGGGCGAAAATCTTGACGAAGAGGAGGTCTACCGCGCGCCGCGTTCGTCGGTGTATATCTCCGGCGAAGACATGCAACGTTTTGGCGCGGTGTCGGTGGGTGATGTGCTCAAGGGCCAGCCCGGCGTGCAGGTCGGCGACAGCCGCAATGGCGGCGGGCTGGATGTAAACATTCGTGGCATCCAGGGCCAGAGCCGCGTGGCGGTCACGGTGGACGGTTCGCAGCAGGCGCTGGATGTGTATCGCGGTTATGCCGGTACTCAGCAGCGCAGTTACATCGACCCGGATTTGATCAGCGACATTACTATCGACAAAGGCCCCAGCCTGACCTCCAGCGCCATTGGCGGCACGGTAAAAATGCGCACCCTGGGCGTTGGCGATATCCTCAAGGACGGCCAGAACATCGGCCTGCGCCTCAAGGGCGATTTTTGGAACAACGGCGTCGCCCCGGCTTCCCGCGACCCGCACTCCAAAACCCAGGACCTGTATGCCGAGCCGCATCAGAGCCGGGGCGGGCTGTTCGGCTCGCAGGCCGAAGCCGGCAGTGCCGCGTTTGCCTACACCCATGAGTTTTTCGACGTGGTGGCGGCCTACGCCAAGCGTAACCAGGGCAATTATTTTGCCGGTAAAAAGGGCCAGGACCGTTACCGCACCTACGACCGTTGGGGTGATGAAGACACCAGCGTCGCCACCACCTACAACGCCGGTGAAGAAGTGCTCAACTCCTCGGCGAAGACCGAATCGTTCCTGCTCAAGACCACCCTGCGCCCGGCGGACGGCCATACCTTTGACCTGGGCTATCGTCGTTATGACGGGCGCATTGGCGAGATCATGCCGTCGGATATCTTTCGTTTCGGCACCGGCGGCATCTATCAGTACCCGCTGGGCCATACCAGGATCGACACCTACACCGCTCGCTACAACTACCTGCCCTCGGGCAACCCGCTGGTGGACCTGACCGCCGACCTGTGGATGACCGACGCCCAAACCAGCCAGCTCACCTCGGTGGCCGCACCTGCGTCCCAGGCATATCGCTCGGACCGCGCCTGGAGCCGCCAGGCCAACCAGCGCATCGGCGGCGGGCTGGCCAATACCTCACGCTGGGCGACCGACTACGGCGATCTGAAGCTCGACTTGGGCAGCTCGTTCCAGCTCGAAGAACTGCGCCCGCAAAAAGGCGTGGTCACCACCCAGCACGATATCAACGCCAACCGCATGCTGCGCGAAGGCTCGCGGCAGGAGTACAGCTTCAATGGCAAACTCGAATACAAACCGGTGGACCGCCTGACCTTATGGGGTGGCGGCCGTTATACCCACTATCGCAGCAAAGACCACATTGCCAGGTCCACCGCACGGCGCGAGGAGCGTGACCTGCGCTACCTGCGCGTCTACAACGGCAACAACTCCGGCAACATGATGTGGTTCCCGGACCAGAACGGCGAGTACACCAACGCCACCGATCCGCGCCTGAACAACGGCATCGTGTTCCAGAACACCAACTTCCCTTTCGAGGGCGTGCGCTACAACGACTTTGGCGTGATCGATTCGACGGTTTACCCGTCCCAGGTCGGTGACGTGGTGAGCGGCTATGACTATTCCGGTAAGGCCAGCAACAGCGGCGGGGCATTTTCGCCGGCGCTGGGCATCAATATCGAAGTGCTGCCGGACACCTTTGTGTATGTCTCCTACACCCAGGGGTTTCGCATGCCCTCGTTGTTTGAAACCAGCCAGGGCGTGCTGCAAACCCTGCCCGGCAAGGGCTTGAAACCCGAGCGCTCAAGCAACTGGGAGGTCGGCGCCAGCACGTTGCGCAAAGGGCTGTTGGTCGAGGATGACGCGGCGGCGATCAAGCTCGCCTACTTCAACAACACCATCAAGAACTACATCACCCGCTACTACGACCCAAGCCCAGGCACCTGGGGCCAGATGCGTTTCAGCAACACCGACAGCTACAAGACCAGCGGCCTGGAGTTGCAAGCCCGCTACGATGCCGGGCGCGTGTTCGCCGACCTGTCGTCCACCTACTACTTGAAAACCGAAACCTGCGACGCGGCCTTCGCCGCCACACTGCGCGCCACCAGCAACAGCTACCAGAAAACCGCCGACACCCCGAACTGCACGCCGGGCAGCTTCATGGGTTCATACACCAACACCCAGAACCCACCCCGGCTTGCCGGCAACCTGACCACCGGCCTGCGCTTCTTTGACCAAAGCCTCACGCTCGGCACACGTATTACCTACACCAGCGGCCCCACCGTCACCGCCGACAAGCCTTGGCAAACCGGCGCCACCACGCCGCAACTGAACTACCGCGAAGTGGCACTGGTGGATCTGTTCCTCAACTATAAGTTGCAGGAGGACGCGAGCCTGAATGTATCGCTGCAGAACGTCACCGACCGCTACTACCTGGACCCGCTGGCGCAGAGTTTTATGCCTGCGCCAGGGCGTACAGTGCGGGTGGGCGTGCAGGCGAAGTTCTAAGGGGCGTGCAACGCCCATCAGTCAAGGACGCACACCTTCACCGTGGCGAGCAGGACCATCCTGACCGCCACTGGTGACAGTGTTTGCCCCTGAGCAAAGGGTGCTTATACAGGTGTGCGAAAGTCCTTGGCATCCACCTGTAAAGCCGGTTTGGCCTCACGCTGCTCCCACTTGGCAATCACCAACGGCGCCAACGCATTGCCCAACACATTCAGCGCGGTGGTCGGCATTTCCATCAAGCGATAAACCCCCGCGATAATCGCCACGCCTTCCAGCGGCAAACCAGCACTGCCCAAGGTGGCGGAGAGAATCACAAACATAAACCCCGGCACACCCGCAGCCCCTTTGGAGGTCACCACCATGGTCACCACCAGCAAGGCCTGGTCGGACAGGCTCAGGTCGATGCCATACAACTGCGCCACAAACAACGTGCCGATGCCGAGGAACAGCGAGGCGCCGTCGAGGTTGAACGAGTAACCCACCGGCACCACAAAGCTCACCAGCGACGGCGGCACGCCATAGGTTTCGAGCTTTTTCATCAACTGCGGCATCACCGCCGCCGAGCTGGCGGTGGAGAAGGCCAGCACCAGTTCATCCTTGATATGCCGCATCAAGGCAAACAGGTTGATCCCGCACAAACGCGCGATCAGGTTGAGCACCACCAGCACGAAAAACACGATGGACACATAGCTGACCATGATCAGCTTGGCCAACGGCAGCAGCGCGCCGAAACCGAAGTTGGCCACGGTGACGGCGATCATGCCGAACACGCCGATGGGCGCGTAGGCCATGATCATTGAGGTCAGTTTGAACATCGCATCCGAGACGCCACGCATCAGCGCAATTACCGGGTCTTTGCGTTCTGCGGGCAAGCGCGACACCGCAAGGCCGAACATCACCGCAAAAAACAGCACCGACAACAGGCTGCCCTGGGCCATGGCGCTGATTACGTTATCGGGGATGATGCCGACGATGATCTGCCCCAGGCTGTGGCCGCCGCCGCTGGTAGGCAGGGTGACAGTCGCCGCATGCAGGCTGGCCAGTTCAGTGCCGGCGCCGGGTTTGAGCAGGTTGCCCAACACCAGCCCGACAATGATCGCCAGGGTGGTGATGCAGAAAAAATAGCTCAGGGTTTTGACCCCGATACGGCCCAGGGCCTTGCCGTCACCGTGCCCGGCGATGCCCACCACCATGCAGGCAAACACGATAGGCACGACGATCATTTTCATCAGCTTGATAAAAACGTCGCCCGCCGGTTGCAGGATGTTGTCCACCAGCCACGGCCGGGATTCGGGAAAGCGGTGCAACAGGGCACCAATGGCGATACCGGCGAGCAAGCCGATCATGATTTGCCAGACCAGCGCGATGCGGGGCGTGTGCATGGGAATGCCTCATTTGCGATCAATGATTTTTAAGTTGTTGTTCTAGGCAGTCAAAACAGCGGCCATCCATTGGCCGCCGGGTGCAGCGTTGGGTTCAGCGCAGGTCGTGGCACGCGTCCTGGAGGCGACGGCAACCTTCTTCGATAACGTCTGGCGCGCTTGCGAAGGACAGGCGTACATACGGCGACATGCCGTACGCCGCGCCGCTGACCGTGGCCAGGCCGTAATCGCGCAGTAAGTACTCCACCAATTGAGTGTCGCTCTCCAGGGTTTCCCCTTGTGGGGTGAGCTTGCCCATCAGCCCGCTGACATTGGCGAACACATAGAACGCGCCGTCCGGCGGGGTTACGCTCAAGCCGGGAATGCCCGCCAAGCGGTCCAGCATCAGTGCACGGCGTCGCACGTATTCCTCGCGCATGGCAGTGATGGGCGCCTGCTCACCGGCAAAGGCCGCCACCGCAGCGGCCTGGCTCAAGGAGCTGGGGCAGGTGGTGGTTTGCGACAGCAACTTGGCAATAGCGGCGATCAACCACGCCGGCCCTGCGCCAAAACCCAAGCGCCAGCCGGTCATCGCGTAGCCTTTGGACGCGCCGTTGATGATCAGGGTGCGCGGCTTCAGGTCCGGCGCCAGGCGCGTCAGCGGCACGTGGCGGGCATCGCCATACACAAAGTGTTCGTAGATCTCATCGGCCATCACCAGCACATGCGGATGCGCGCGCAACACTTCGGCCAACGCCAGCAGTTCGGCTTCCCTGTACACCGCGCCGCTGGGGTTGTTGGGGCTGTTGAGAATCACCCATTTGGTGCGCGGGGTGATCGCCTGTTCCAGCGCCTCGGGCGACAATTTGAAGCCCTGGTTTTCATCGCCGGGAATGATCACCGGCGTGGCGTCATTGAGCCGCGCAATGTCCGGGTAGGACACCCAATACGGCGTATGCACGATGACCTCATCGCCACGGTTCAGCGTGGCGGCCAGCGCGTGGTAAATGATGTGCTTGCCGCCGCAGCCGGCGACTACTTCGTCCAGGCCATACGCCAGGTCGTTGTCGCGTGCAAGTTTCAGGCAAATGGCCTGGCGCAGCGCAAGGGTGCCGGTGGTGGCGGTGTAATGGGTGTCGCCGCTCTCCATCGCCAGGCGGGCCGCGTGGAGGATATGCGCCGGGGTATCGAAGTCCGGCTCGCCCACGGTGAAGTTGACGATATCGCGGCCCTGGGCGCGCAGTTCAGTCACCAAGGCATTGGCGGCCACACTCGGCGACGGCGCAATGCCGAGCACGCGCTCGGAAAGAAAGGCTGTGCTCATGTTCAATCCGCCAAGCCGGCGTTCGCCAGCACTTTGTCGATCCAGCTCTGGCGCACCGCACCCCTGGCGATTTCGGCCTTGACCGCTTCTTCATGCTCGGCATGTTGCCCGGCACGGCGCAGCACTTCGGCTGCGTCAGCCTGGGAAAACGCCACCAATCCGTCTTCATCTCCCACCAGCAAGTCGCCGGGGTTGATCAGCATGCCGCCGATGGACACCGGCACATTCACCTCGCCAGGCCCGGTTTTGTAAGGCCCGGTATGCACCACGGCGCGGGCATAGCAGGGCGTGCTGTCAAAGCTTGCGACATCACGAATCGCGCCGTCGATCACAAACCCGACGCAGCCGCGTTGCTGGGCGTAGAGTTTGACCAGCTCACCGATCACCGCGTTATTGGTATCGCCCTGGCCGTCCACCACCAGCACGTGGCCGGGCTGCATCATGCTCATGGCCTTGTAGATCAGCAGGTTGTCGCCGGGCCGGGTCTTGACCGTGATCGCCGTGCCCACCAGCTTGCCGCTGCGGTTATAACGCGTCAGCCCACGGGCGCCGATGTGGCGGCCGAGGTTGTCGCTGATATGCGGCGTGACCACGTTGGCAAAGGCTTCGACCAACTCGGCCGGGGCCATCGGGGCGTTGGGAAGGATGCGTGAACCGGGCAAGGACATGGCAAATCTCCAGAGTCGTCAGATAGCGAAGGGCTATGGCCGGATCTTAGGAGTGATAAACGGACAGTTTTAGCGATATTTTATAATGTGATAGCATCGATTTTTCTCATGAGTTAGCCGCCATGATCACCTTCAAGCAAATCGACGCGCTGTACTGGATCGCTGAACTGGGCAGTTTTGAAGCGGCGGCCAACAAGCTGAACATGTCTCAGTCGGCGATCTCCAAGCGCATCCAGGAGCTGGAAGACACCTTTGATGTGGAGATTTTCGACCGCAGCAAACGCAATGCGCGGCTGACCGAAAAGGGCGGCGAGCTGCTCGACTATGCCCGCGACCTGCTCAAGGGCCGCGACCAACTGCTCGAACGGGTCAGCGCTCGTGAAGTGCTGGTGCGCAGGTTTCGCCTCGGCGTTACCGAGTTGACCGCGCTGACCTGGTTACCGGCACTGGTCGAAGCCTTGCGCCAGGCTTACCCCAAGGTGCAGATCGAGCCTTCGGTGGAACTGAGCAGCGAGCTGTTCCGCAAGCTCGAAAGCGACCAGCTCGATCTGGTGATCGTCCCCGACGTGTTCAGCGACCCGCGCTTTCACAGCACCGCGCTGCAAAGCGTGGAAAACGCCTGGATCTGCGCGCCCAGCCTGATCCCCGACGCCGACCCGGTAAGCCTTGAGGCCCTGGCCAACTACACCGTGCTCACCCAGGGCGCGCAGTCGGGCACCGGGTTGATCTACGAGCGTTGGCTGGCCGCGCACAACGTGCAGATGCCGCGCACGCTGTCGAGCCACAACCTGTTGGTGCAAGTAGGGTTGGCGTTGTCGGGGATTGGCGTGAGTTACCTGCCCAGGGCGTGCTTGTCGCACTTGATCGAACAAGGCGCACTGCGGGCCCTGGTCACCGAGCCCGAACTGCCGCGCATCCAGTACGTGGCGTTGCACCGGGTGGATCGGCAGTTTGGCTTGAACCAGGACGTGGCGCAGATGGCGCAAGCGTGCTGCGATTTTTCCAGGTTACTGCTGTGATCGTGGGAACGATCAAAATCCCCAGGGCAACCTGGGTATCGGCAGGTGCAACCCTCCAAGAGGATCAACGGTATGGCATTTACCACCCTGATACTGGATGCTCCCGGGCCGCCGTTACTGTTTGAGGAAGTCGATCGCTTTCTTGAACTGGGCCTGGGCGTCACCCTCAACCTGCATTATTTCGCGGACAAAGAGCGCATTCGGCAGCACTACGGCACGCGCATTCACTATGCCGAGATCAACTGCCATGACGAGCCTGGCTTTATTGCCGCCGTGAGTCAGGCCGGGGGCTACAGCGTGTTCAAGACGCGCCTGAACATCCCCTTGGGCGCCGGCCTGATCCGCGCTGCCACCTCGCCGGCGTTGGCCACGCCACTGCGCGCCATTGCCCAGGCTGGCGCAGGGGTCAATCATATTGATCGGCTGGCGTGCGAGCAGTGTGGCGTGACGATCCTCAACACGCCGGGCTCCAACGCGGCCGCTGTTGCCGAATACGTCGTGGCCCAGGCGCTGTATCTGTCGCGCGATCTGGATGCCTACAACGCCGAAACGCACAACGGCCATTGGGCAAAAGGCACCTTGGCACCTGCCTGCGAATACGCCGAACTCACGCTTGGGCTGGTGGGCACCGGCAGCATTGCCCGACAGGTGGCGCGCAAGGCTGCGGCGCTTGGCCTCAAGGTGATCGCCACCGGGTCCGCACGCTTTACCGAACCGGTGGCCCGCAGCCTTGGGCTTGAACGACGGGCGGGTCTTGAAGCGTTACTGGCCGAGGCTGACATCGTATCGATCCACGTACCGCTCACCCCGCAGACCCGAGGCTTGTTCGGCACTGCTGAATTCCGGCAGATGCGCCAGGGCTCAATCCTCATCAATACCGCGCGCGGCGGGATCGTCGACGAACACCAACTGGCCGCCTTCATGGGCGAGTTTCCCAGGCATATCAAAGCGGTGGCCATCGATACCTTTGCCCTGGAGAAAGACCGCTTCGACTCGCCATTGACCGCTATTGCCACTGCGCAATTGACGCCGCACATTGCCGGCAATACCACCACGGCCATCCGGACGGCCTCACGCCAGATCGTCGACAAGATCCACGCATTCAGTGTCGCCGCCATCGTGCGTTAACCTGCCGGACACAAGGACGGCCGGTAACTCATTCTCGCCCGGCACGCTGTATTAAAGGGCAAGAGGCTGGTAAGTATGGCGTCGGATAGTGAGCCGACGAAATCAATCATGAAACGCCATTTCGAAGATTTGCAGCTGGGCAGCATCGAGCTGTTCTGCCTCGCTGCCGAAGCCGGCAGCTTTACCGCTGCCGCGCAAGCCGCAGGCGTTACCCCGGCCGCCGTGAGCCGGAGTATTTCGCGCCTGGAAGAACGCCTGGGTTCGCGCTTGTTTGTGCGCACCACTCGCAGCATCCGCCTCACCGACAGCGGCCGTACATTTTTCGAGCAATGCCGCCAGGCGCTGACGCAACTGGTGGAGGCCCAGCAAGAAGTGATGGGCGCGCAGGCGGTGCCGTCCGGGCGCTTGCGCATCAGCGTGCCGACCACTTACGCGCATCACCGCTTGCTGCCGCTGCTGCCCAGGTTTCGTGCGCAGTACCCGCAAGTGACCGTGGACATCCATATCAGCAACCGCAATATCGACTTCGTTGCCGAAGGCTATGACCTGGCCATTCGCGTGCGCGCCCAGCCGGATTCGTCGCTGATCGCGCGGCTGCTGGAAAATGCCGAGTTGGTGGTTGTCGCCGCACCCGCTTACTTGCAGCGCGTCGGTACGCCGCAGACGTTGGACGACTTGCCTGTGCACGAGTGCATTCAGTTTGAGTTGCCCAGCAATGGCCGGCGCATTTCGTGGTTGTTTCAAGTGCAAGGCCAGGAGCAGGAGTTCGCCGGGGAGGCCGGTTACAGCATTGCCCATGATGTGCTGGGCGGCGTAACCCTGGCCAAACACGGCGCGGGGCTGTTTCAGACCTACAAGTTTATCGTTGAGCGTGAGTTGGCCGACGGCAGCCTGGTTGAAGTGCTCAAGCCGTTTGGCGGGCGCTCGCGGCCCTTCACCTTGCTGTATCCCCATGGGCGCTATGTGCCGCATCGGGTGCGGGCGTTTGTGGACTTTTTGCTGGCGTGTCGGGACGAATGGGCGGCGCGGTAGCGGCGGCAATGTCCCATGTCAGCAGGAGTTGGCTGATCGCCGCGTCGATATCCCTAAACCGCACGTTATCGCGCGCCAGAATCGAAACGCCCTGCAAGAAACTGTCAAACACCGTCGCCATCGACGCCGCTTGCGTGGTGCCTGGCAATTGCCCAAGACGTATCCCGCGCTCAACGCAGGCCACAATGCCCGCCCGGGTGCGCACGCGCGATTGCGTGAGTGCGTCCGCGACCCGCGCATTCTCCGGGCTGGGGGCGCTCATCACGCCCAGCGCCACCATACAGCCCTTGGGGTGCCCGTCTTCACACTGCATGCGCGCCGACTGGCGCAGCGCGGTTTCGATGGCCTTGCGTGGCGGCAAAGCCTCATCCCACAGGCACTCGGTGACCTGGGCATAGGTGGCCAGATAACGCTGCACGCACTCATCGAACAGCGCTTCCTTGGAGCCAAATGCGGCGTAAAAACTTGGCGCGGAAATACCTCCACCCAAACCGGCCTTGAGCTGGGCGAGGGAGGTGGCGTCGTAACCGTGCTGCCAGAACAGGTGCATGGCCTGTTCCACGGCCTGGTCTCGGTCGAAATTACGCGGGCGGCCCATCTTTGCCATGTGGGGATCCTCTGGGTAAGCGAGATAAATACTAGTCGATACATAAGTCATTGACAACAAGGTCGGTGCGCACGCAACATTTGTATCGATCAGTATTTAAATCTTCCCAAGGAGTTTGTCGTGACACCCTCACTCAGCTTATCCGCGTCCTCCGAGCGTCTGCCCATTGGCGCTTTGCTCGCCCTGGCCATGACCGGCTTTATCTGCATCGTCACCGAAACCCTGCCTGCCGGGCTGTTGCCGTTGATCAGCGACGGCCTGGGGATTTCGCCGTCGATGGCCGGGCAGATGGTCACGGCCTATGCGCTGGGTTCGGTGCTGGCGGTGATCCCCATGACGATTGCCACCCGTGGCTGGCGGCGGCGCAATGTGTTGCTGCTGACCATCGTCGGCTTTCTGCTGTTTAACTCCATCACTGCGCTGTCGTCCCATTACGGCGTAACCCTGGTGGCGCGCTTCTTTGCCGGCGTGGCGGCGGGGCTGGCCTGGAGCCTGCTGGCCGGTTATGCCCGGCGCATGGTTGCGCCGCATCAACAGGGCCGGGCACTGGCACTGGCCATGGTGGGTACGCCGATTGCGCTGTCGCTGGGTGTGCCGCTGGGCACGTGGCTGGGCGGCCTGGTGGGCTGGCGTACCACGTTTGGTCTGATGTCGGTACTGACGCTGGTGCTGATTGTGTGGGTACTGGTGAAAGTCCCGGACTATCCGCCGCAGCCCGCGCACCAGCGTCTGTCCCTGGGCCAAGTGCTGACCACGCCCGGCGTGCGGCCGGTGCTGGCGGTGGTGATCAGTTGGATGCTGGCCCACAACATTCTGTACACCTACATTGCCCCGTTTGTGGCGCGTGCAGGCTTGGCTGAACGTGTGGATTTAGTCTTGCTGGTGTTCGGCATTGCCGCGCTGC
This sequence comes from Pseudomonas sp. KBS0710, assembly GCF_005938045.2. GTDB lineage: Bacteria > Pseudomonadota > Gammaproteobacteria > Pseudomonadales > Pseudomonadaceae > Aquipseudomonas. Next base: position 1,400,528 of record NZ_VCCF02000001.1, read on the forward strand.
TGGGGATCTGGTTGACGGCCAAACTGGTCGAGCCGTTGTTGCGCAAGACGGTGTTGGCAAGCCTGGTGACCTTCGCGGCAGTCACGCTGGTGTTCGGTTTCTTTGGCAACGTGCCGCAGGTGATCTACCTCGGCGTGGCCGTGTGGGGCCTGAGCTTTGGTGGTGCTGCCACACTGCTGCAAACCGCGTTGGCCGATGCCGCCGGAGAGGGCGCCGATGTGGCGCTGTCGCTGAACGTGGTGGCCTGGAACAGCGCCATTGCGGCCAGCGGCGTAGTCGGTGGCGTGTTGCTGCAGACATGGGGCGCCGCATCATTTCCCTGGGCAATGGCGCTGTTGCTGCTGGTGGCGTTGGTGATTGCCTGCGCGGCGCATGCCCATGGTTTCAAACCGGGACGGCGGTCGGCCGATGGGCCTGCGGTGGCGGGGCACTAGGCGTTAAGCGAGCTTCACATTCATGGTGATGCGGGCGGTGAACACCTTGATGTCGCCCTCATCGAAAATATCCACCGGCACGATCTTGTCTCCGGCGGTTTGCCAATCAACCGCGCTGCCATCCGCCACGGCGCGGATATTTGATTTGGCCTTGGCCAGGTATTCCACGGTCATGCCTTTGGGAATCCAGCGCGCACCGGCCGGGATCGATACATCGGTCATGGTGCCGCCTGCCAACTCGGCCGCGTTGCACAGCGCGATGGCATGTACGGAGGCCAGGTGGTTGGTGATTTCCTTGCAAAACGGCACGTTGACCACTGCGCGGTTGGGGCTCAGTTCGACGAATTCGGGGGTGATGGTGCTGAAATAGGGCGCCATCTGGCAGACCATTTTGCTGAAAGCGGCGGGGCCGGCGCTGTTGAACATGCTGAGTACTTGGCTCATGGGGTATTCCTTTTTTGGTTTGCGGAATAAAATTCCGTAACAGAACAATATTCTGTAGATTCCATTCGCGTCAACCCACGCTTTCTCTGGCGGTCGATGAACCTATAAACTGTTTTTATTTGGCGCCTCTTCGCATGCACACCATCGACCTCATCGAGCGTACCTTCCCCGGCAGGCGCAGCGACCTCAAGCGCAGCATCCTGCGTGAAGCGCTGGCGTGCTTTAACGAGGCGGGCATCGAGGCGACCAATATCGAAACCATTCGCGCACGTTGCGACACCAGCGTGGGCGCCATCTACCATCATTTCGGCAGTAAAGAGGGGCTGGTGGCCGCACTGTTTTTTGCCGCACTTGAAGACCAGGCCACCCTGCGCGAGCGTTATTTGCAGGACGCGCAAACTGCGCAGGCTGGCGTTGTGGCGCTGGTGTACAGCTACGTTGAGTGGGTGCATGCACAGCCGGAGTGGGCGCGGTTCGTGTTCCAAAGCCGCTTTGCGGTGTCCAACGGCCCGTTCAAGGACGAGCTGGTTGCGCGCAATAAACGGCGTAACCATCAGTTAAAAGACTGGATGAATGCAGAAGGGCGCAAGGAGCATTTCAGTCAGTTGCCCGCCGAACTCATTCCTTCGCTGATCATCGGCGCGGCCGAAAGCTACTCGCGGGCCTGGCTGTCAGCCAAGGTCAAAAAAAGCCCTTGGGAGTATCGCGAGTTACTGGCCCAGGCGGCCTGGAATTCGATCAGTCAGGCGTCGCACTAAAGTTTAAAGTGAGGGTCCATTAGGCTCCTCACTTTAAGATATAAAACATGCACTTACGCATTATTGCAGTCGGCCTGTCGGCGCTTGTTCTGCTCTCGCCCGGCGCACAGGCCCGTGGTCTGCTGGACCTGATCAAACCACCCGCCCATGAACACACTTCGCGCTCAAGCTCCATCAGCCAAAGCGCGGCCCTCGGTCTCTATTCCAGTCAAGAAAAACGGCTCTCCTTCGACGGCTGCGCAGACCTGTTTCCTGGCGCCACGCCGATCAACACGGCCACCGTACCCGCCTCGATGAAACCCATGGCGCTGTGTTCGGATCACTTTGCGGTGCTCTACTCGCAAACCAGCAAGACGCCTTTGGTGGTGGTCGAGCGTTTGAACGCCGCACAGTTGAAAGACGCCAAGGGTGAAGAGCGCACCAACCAGTTTTATCCCGACCCGCGCATCCCCAAAGGCGCCCGCGCCGAATTGAGCGACTACCGCAGCCAGCACCCGGCGGTAGACCGCGGCCATCAATCCCCGGCTGCCGATGCACCGAGCGCAAATGCCATGGCGCAGTCCTTCGCCTTGTCGAACATGGTGCCGCAAGACCCCACCAACAACCGCAAGATCTGGAGCAAGGTCGAGGCCGACGTGCGCAAGTTCGCCGTACGTGCCGGCGGCAATGTGTTTGTGTTCACCGGCCCGTTGTTTGATGCCGGCTACAGCACCATCGGCGACAACAAGGTGTGGGTGCCGACGCGCCTGTTCAAACTGGTGTACGACGCTTCGTCGAAACGCGCCTGGGCCTATGTGCTGCCCAACGCCGAAACCCGTATCCAGAAGCCGATGGACTACGACACCTTTGTGAAGAGCACCGGGCTTAAGTTACTGGGCAATTTGCCGGTTACGGGGTCGGTGGGGCGGACGTAATCACTGTCGGCCGATCCAACTGCCGCTTGATCGTGTAGAGCGCCACGCCCACCGCCAGAATCCCCGACACAGCGCCTACCACCAGCGCCCAACGCGGGCCAAGGTGATCGGCCACCCAACCGACAATGGGCGCACCGATCGGCGTGCCGCCCAAGGCAACCGCGACGCGCAGGGCGATCACCCGGCCGCGCATCGCAGGTTCAGTGGTGAGTTGCATCAGGCTGTTGGTGGTGTTGCTGAACGTCATGGCGCCGACGCCGATGATCACCAGCGCAATCGCGAACATCCAGTAATTGGGCGCCAATGCTGCAAGGACGCAGCCAAACCCGAACACCGCCGCGCCGGTCAGCAGTGACTTGAACTGCGGGCGTTCACTGCCGGCGGCGATCAGCGCGCCGGCGATGGTGCCAATTGCCAGGGTCGAGGTCAGCAGGCCGTAGCCGCGAGCATCGGCATGGAACACGCTGACCGCCATGGTCGAGATAAAAATCGGGAAGTTCATGCCGAAGGTGCCGATCAGAAACAGCATCAGCAGGATCGCCTTAAGGTCCGGCCGCGCCCACACATAGCGCATGCCTTCGGTGAGGCTACCTTTGGTGCGCAATGCCCGCACCTTGCTGTTCTGGCCCGTGACCCGCAGGAAAAACAGCGACGCCAGCACCGCAAAAAAAAGCTTGAGCCATTGAGCAGGAACGCCCAGCCGGTGCCGACCGAAGCGATGGTCACGCCGGCCACCGCCGGGCCGATCATGCGCGCCATATTGAACGAGGTGGAGTTCAGCGCGATGGCGTTCGACAAGTCTTTCTCGCCCACCAGTTCGGCCACAAAAATCTGCCGCACCGGCGCATCGAAGGCCGAGGCGCAGCCGGATAAAAACGCGAACACATACACATGCCACAACTGCACAAAGCCGGTGATGGTGAACACGCCCAGCGTCAGCGCCAGCAGGCCCATCACCGCCTGCGTGAAGATCAGCAGCTTGCGCTGGTCATAGTGGTCGGCAGCGAAACCGGTCCACGGCAGCAATAGCAACTGCGGGCCGAATTGCAGCGCCATGACAATACCCACCGCGGCGGCGTTGTGCGGCGTGAGTTGGGTGAGCACCAGCCAGTCCTGCGCCGTGCGCTGCATCCAGGTGCCGATGTTCGATACCAGCGCGCCGGCGGCCCAGATGCGGTAGTTGGGGCTGCGCAGCGAGCGGAATGTGCCGAGAAAACTCATGGTCTTTTCTGTGTCCCCGGTTGCTGGTTAATTTCGCAGATCATCCGAGCCAATTCGCGGGCAACACGTCAGCGCCAATCGGATCAATGAAGGGGCAACCGATACTGCCGTATTGCAGGACCTCGATGATCGGGGCGAGGTTGTGTCCAGCGAGGTGACAGCCATGGGAGCCCTCAATCAGGTCATTCAAGAATCCCATAAAACTCTAGTGAGCTTACGTGCTTGCTACAACAGCGTGTTGGGCGTTTATACAAGGCTGATCCTTTATACTCGACACCCTGGTTGTCCACTCCTGTTAAAAATAAACCGAGATCCCCCATGAGCACCTCCCTTTCCCTGACCCCCGCGCGCAAGCCCATCGCGCCGTGGGTGGCTTTTATCATCCTGGTGGCCGGCGCCGTATTCCTGCAAAACAGCGTCGGCTCGCGCCAGGTGCTGTTGCTGGTGGTCGGCGCTGCGCTGGGCTTGACCCTGTACCACGCCGCTTTCGGATTCACGTCAGCCTGGCGCGTATTTATCAATGATCGGCGCGGCGCCGGTTTGCGCGCACAGATGATCATGCTGGCAGTCGCGGTGTTGCTGTTCTTCCCGGCATTGGGGGCAGGCACGTTGTTCGGGCAGCCGGTGGTCGGGCTGGTGGCACCGGCTGGGGTGTCGGTGGTGTTCGGGGCGTTTATTTTTGGTATCGGCATGCAGTTGGGCGGCGGTTGTGCGTCCGGCACGCTGTTCACCGTGGGCGGCGGTAATGCGCGCATGCTGGTGACGCTGCTGTTCTTTATCTGCGGTTCGCTGATTGCCACGCACCATGTGGATTGGTGGTTCGCGTTGCCGGCGTTCCCGGCGGTGTCCATCGTCAAGAGCTTCGGCGTGTTGCCGGCCATGATTCTGAGCCTGGCCGTGTTTGCGCTCATTGCGCTGGTCACCGTGCGTTTGGAAAAGGGCCGTCACGGCCAGCTTGAACCCGGTGTGAGCAGCGAGCACATCGGCCTGCGCCGTTTCCTGCGCGGGCCTTGGCCGTTGGTGTGGGGTGCAATCGGTTTGGCGCTGCTTAACTATGCGACGCTGGCGCTGGCCGGGCGGCCATGGGGCATTACCTCGGCGTTTGCGCTGTGGGGCGCCAAAGTGGCCAGCGGCTTGGGTGTGGACGTGGCCAGTTGGGCGTTCTGGCAAATGCCGGGCAATGCCAAAGCCCTGGCAGCACCCGTGTGGGAAGACATCACCAGCGTGATGGACATCGGCATCGTCCTCGGCGCGCTGTTGGCCGCGGGCCTGGCCGGGCGGTTTGCCCCGAGCCTGAAAATCCCGGCGCGCTCGCTGGTGGCCGCAGTGATCGGCGGCTTGATGCTGGGCTATGGCTCGCGCCTGGCCTACGGCTGCAACATCGGCGCGTACTTCAGCGGCATTGCCTCCGGCAGCCTGCATGGCTGGGTGTGGTTGGTGGCCGCGTTTGTTGGTAACAGCGTCGGCGTGCGCCTACGCCCGTTCTTCTTCGCAGGTGAGCGGCCGCAGGTGGCCTTGAGCGGTTGCTGAACCCCAACGACCTATAAGGTAGCCCCATGATCAGAGAGCTGAGAACCTTCGTGAGCGCCGCCCGCCGTGGCACTTTCGCCGCCGCCGGGCAGCAGGTGGGGCTGACGCAATCGGCTGTGAGTGCGCAGATTAAACACCTTGAAGACGCGTTGGGCGTCAAGCTGTTCGACCGCACCGGTCGCTCCGCCACGCTCAATGCGGCCGGGCAGCGCGCGGTGCCGCTGGCGGAGGAGATCCTCGATATTTTCTCGCGCATGGGCGCGCCCGACAGCGCCAACAACTTTCACGGTTCGCTGCGCATCGGCGCCATTGGCAGTGTGCAAACCGGCATCCTGCCCCAGGCGCTGGTCGCGCTTAAACGCCGCGCGCCGTTTATCGAGGTCAGCCTGGTGCCGGGGGTTTCGCTCAACCTGCTCAGCCAGGTGGATGCCGGTGAGCTGGACCTGGCGATCATGATCCGCCCGCCGTTCAACCTGCCCAAAGACCTGAATATCGAAGTGATCGCCCGCGAACCCTTTGTGCTGATTACCGCCAAGGACGTGCAGGGCGACGACCCGCTGCAGATCCTGCGTGAGCAACCCTTCGTGCGGTATGACCGTGGCTCGTTCGGCGGGCGCCAGGTCACGCAGTTTCTCAAGGAACACAAGCTCCAGACCCAGCAGGCGCTGGAACTCGACGAGCTGGACGCCATCGTCAAGATGGTGCGCAGCGGCCTCGGCGTGTCGCTGGTGCCCTTGGCTGGCCTGTGGCTGGAACACGGCAGCGACGTGCGGGTTTTGCGATTGGACAAGCTCACGTTCTACCGTGAAATCGTGCTGCTGACCAAGTACACCCAGCGCCAATTGCCGCTCTTCGAGTTATTCAGGGCGTGCGTCATTGAAGTGCTGGGTGCGCCGAAGTAGGGCGCGAGCATCGAAATTATTGAGGCTCAGGGCGAAGGATATCCGCTTTATCCGTGGGGCTTTCTGGTGAAGAATCGGGTTCTAACCAAACAGAACCAGCAGGTAGCCACCGTGAGCCTTTCTCCCTTTCATTTAGCGATTCCCGTCTACGACCTGGCCGCCGCGCGTCACTTCTACGGCGATGTGTTTGGCCTTTCGGAAGGGCGCTCCAGTGCGCAATGGGTCGACTTCGATTTTTACGGCCACCAGTTGGTAATTCACGAGCATCCCAAAACCGAATCCCAGGAGTCGGTGCACTCCAACCCGGTGGACGGCCACGATGTGCCGGTGCCGCATTTCGGCATCATCCTGCAATGGGACCAATGGGAAGCCTTGGCCGATCGGCTGCGCGCGCGGGAGACCCGGTTTGTGATCGAACCCTACATCCGCTTCAAGGGTGAGGTGGGCGAGCAGGCCACCATGTTCCTGTTCGACCCGTGCGGCAACGCCCTGGAGTTCAAGGCGTTCAAAGACATGAGCCTGCTGTTCGCCAAGTAAGCGCCCACCGTGCGACCGTCGCCACCAGAGCGACGGCGTTTATAAGACAGTGAAGCCCTGCGGGGCGGATCTTCATGCCTGCCGCATGCGAGATATGCCGTGATGTCTGACGTTAACTGTGAGACCAGGCCCGTGCCTGCGTCGCTGCGTTGGCAGTTCGAAGCCTGTGGCGACAGTTGCATCGTGGTGGTGTTTGCCACGGCGTTCAGTGCGCAGGCCAACCGCCGAGCCGTGGCGTTAAGCGCCGCGCTGCACGACTTGCAGGCGCGTGGAAAGCTGTGCGGTATCACGGATGTCGTTCCGGCACTGGTGACGGTCGGCGTGCATTATTGCCCCTACACTTTCGCAATGCAGTCTGCGCACTTAACGCCCTTTGACGCCGTTGCCCAGGTGCTGGAAAACGCCCTGCTGGGCCTGCAAAACGCACCTCGCACGCCCGCTAAACAGTGGGAAATCCCCGTGTGCTATGAGGGCGAGTACGCACCTGACTTGTTGCACATCGCCAACGCCTGCGCCATGACCCCAAGCGAAGTGATTGCCGCGCACAGCGGCCAATGGGTGGATGTGCTGATGGTCGGTTTTGCGCCGGGCCATCCTTATATCGGCATGCATCAACCCGCGTTGAAGCTGGCCCGCCGCGCGGTGCCGCGCACTGTGGTCAAGCAGGGCAGTGTGGGGTTGGCCAACTGCCAAAGCGTGATTTACCCCTCGGATTTGCCGGGGGGCTGGAACATCATCGGCCGCACGCCGTTGCGCCTGTTCACGCCCGCCAATGATCCGCCCTGCCTGCTGACGGGTGGCGATCAAGTGCGCTTTGTGCCGATCAGCGCCCGTGAGTTTGAGTCCCTGGCCGGAGTGCGGCCATGACCATCAAAGTGATCAGGCCCGGGCTGTTTTCCTCGTTCCAGGACACCGGGCGTACCGGCTTCCAGCATTGGGGCGTGCCGGTCAACGGTGCGATGGACCAGGACGCCCACGCACTGGCCAACCTGCTGGTGGGCAACCCGACCCGCGCAGCCAGCCTGGAAATCACCCTGCAAGGCCCTGTGCTGTGCTTTCAGGCCAAGGCCTTGATTGCCCTGGCAGGCGCCGACCTGGGCGCACGCCTGGACGGTGTGGTGCTCAAACCAGGGCAGGCCATTTGCGTAAAACCGGGCGCGGTACTGAGCTTCGAAAAGCGCGAATACGGTGTACGGGCTTACCTGGCCGTCAGCGGCGGTTACCTGCTGCAACCGGTGATGAACAGTGCCAGCACTTACAGCCGAGGCGGGTTCGGTGGGCTGTGCGGGCGTGCGCTCAAAGCCGGCGATGTGATCCCTATCTGTTCTTCATTTGCCAACCCGCCACGGGTGAATATTCCAGCCGGCTGGCTGCTCGACCCGTCAGCCAATGCCGTCTCGATCCGCGTGCTGCACGGCCGCGAATGGCACGAGTTTTCTGCGTCGGCCCGTCAGGATTTTCTCAACGAGCCTTATCAAATGACGGCCGCCTCTGACCGCATGGGCTACCGGCTGGAAGGCGCCGCCCTGGGCCTGACACAGCCCAGGCAACTGCTCTCCGAAAGCGTGACCTTCGGCACCGTGCAAGTGCCGGCAGGCGGGCAGCCGATTGTGTTGATGGCCGACCGGCAAACCACCGGTGGCTACCCACGCATTGCGCAGGTGGCCAGTGTCGATCTACCCAAACTCGCGCAGTTGATGCCGGGTGATGAAATTCGCTTCTCACTGATCGATTTGCCCACGGCGCAGGCATTGCTGGTAGCGCGTATGGGCTGGCTTAAAAAACGGGAGGCCGCCCCCTCATAAACCCGCGTAGCCACCCAACAATAAAAACAGGAGCGCTACATGATCAAGCCTGCATTCAACCTTCTTACTGTCGAGCATTAAAACCCCTGGTATCCCGGCGGGTTTACTTCTGGGTGGCGCAATCCACCTCAATAACTCAAACGACCCAAGGTCGGAGTGGAAGGTGTTTATGTCTCGAGTGTTCTCTACTACGCCATCGCCGAGTGTTAATACGCGTGAAATATCCACCGACACCAGTGCTACCAAAATAGCCAGGCGCGCTGCGATCGCAGCTGCCACGGGCACGGCGGTGGAGTATTACGAATTCGGTGTCTATGGCTTTATGGCGACGATTATCGCGCCGTTGTTTTTCCCCAGTGATAACGCTGCTGCGGCGTTGTTGGCCACGCTGGCGGTATTCGGCAGTGCCTTTCTGATCCGGCCCCTGGGCGGGATTTTGCTGGGGCGCCTGGCCGACCGTATCGGCCGACGCAAGGTATTGCTTAGTACCGTGATTGGCATGGGCACCGCGACGGCGGCCATCGGCCTGTTACCAACTTCGGGCCAGGTGGGCATTGTTGCGCCGATCCTGCTGGTGCTGATCCGGCTGGCCCAGGGCTTTTTTGCCGGTGGCGAAGTCATCGGCGCGGCGGCGTTCCTCGCCGAGTCCTCGCCCAGAGGCCGTCGCGGGTTTTATGGCGCCTTCACTCCGGTGGGCGTGGCGATTGGCGGCTCGATGGCGGCAATCATCTGCGGCATTACCACCGGCCTGGTCGATGCCGAACAACTGCAAGCCTGGGCCTGGCGGATTCCGTTTTTCCTGGCCATTCCCCTGGTGATCTTCTCTTGCGTCATGCGCCACAACGTCGAGGAAACCCCGGAGTTCAAAGCCTTTCTGGCGGTAGAAAAACCACCCACCGCACCGGTCAAGGAAGTGCTCACCCAGAACCTGCCGGCCGTGCTGCGGGTGGTGGTATTCGCTTTTGCACAGAACGCCGGCTACTACATCGGCCTGGTGTTCATGAACATCTACCTCACCACCTACCTGCATTTTGAAAAGGCCAAGATCTACTGGGTGATTGCCGGCGTCAGCCTGTGCATGGCGGCGATGATGCCGTTGTGGGGCGGGCTGTCGGACCGCATCGGGCGCAAGAAGGCCCTGGCGATTGGTTTTGTCGGTTATGCGGTGCTGGTGATTCCGATGATGGTGTTGATGAACAACAGCAGCCTGTTGATTGCGGTGCTGGCGTTTTTTGTCGCGACGCTGCCCATGCCGGTGATCCAGTCAGTGGGCTATCCCACCTACGCCGAACAGTTTCCAACCCGCGTGCGGTACACCGGCATGGCGATCAGTATCAACCTGGGCGCGATTTTAGGCGGCGGGATCACGCCGTATATCGTCACCTCGTTGATCGGCTCGACCGGCAACCTGCTGGTGCCGGGGTTTTTCATGGCCGGGGCGGCGGTGTGTGCGTTGGTGGCGTTGACCACGCTGCGTGAAACCTCACAGGGTGATTTGCGTCGCTGAAACACTATGTCCGAATCAGTCCTTAAGTGGTCCTGCACCTGCCTGTTGCTTATCGACTGGCGTGCTTACCATGGCTTGCATCAACCACTGTGATGCAAGCCACAAGGACCTGTCATGAGCCGCAAAGCCCTTATCGTTATCGATGTGCAGCATTCATTCCGTCATTCTGCTTACTGGTCCGAAAATGACCTGCCATTGTTCCTGGAAAAACAGCAAGCGCTGATCGATGGGTGTGTTCAACAGGGCATCCCGGTGATACAAGTCTTCCATGTTGAAGACCAAGGGCACTTTTCGATGGCATCGGGCAATGTCAAAACCTTGAGCGAGTTGTCGATCAACCCCGACCTGATCATCCACAAGCGCTTTCACAGCGCCTTCGCCGGCACGCCTTTGGCTGCGCGGCTTACGCAGATGGGCGTGAGCGCGCTGATCATCAGTGGCATCCGCACCGAACAGTGCTGTGAAACCACCACCCGGCAGGCGTCGGACAGCGGTTTTAGCGTGGACTTTGTCAGCGAAGCGACCCTGACCTTCCCCATGACCCACGCGCGCACTGGTCGCGAATACAGCGCCGCCGAGATTCGCGAGCGTACCGAACTGGTGCTGGAAGAGCGCTTTGCGCGCATCGTCACCGTCGCCCAGGCCTTGGAGCGTTGAACCCGTGAGCGTGCCGGTGCTGTTCGTGCTGTTGCCCAATGTGCTGATGCTGGACCTGGCCGGCCCCGCCGAGGTGCTGCGCCTGGCCGCGCAGGCCGATGACCCGGCGGCCATTGACTTCGACTTGCAGTACGTCAGCCCGGTGCCGTCGCTGCAAACCTCGATTGGCCTGCCGCTGGCCGGGTTGGCGCCCCTGCCGCCCAGCCTGGCGCTTGGCACCCTGGTGGTGTTGGTCGGCTCCACGTCGAAGGTGAGCAAGGCGCAGCAACAGGCGTTCGAGTCGGCCAGCGACACCTTGACCCACTGGCTGCAAAGCGTGTTTGCCCCATCGGGCGAGCGGCTGGTGTGCGTGTGTGCCGGCGCATTGAGTGCCGCCCGCGCGGGGTTGCTCGATGGCCGCCAGTGCACCACCCACCACGCGCTGTGCGCGGCATTGCAGGCCTTGGCGCCCAAGGCCCGGGTGCTGGAAAACCGGCTGTATGTCACCGACGGCCCGGTCAGTTGCAGCGCCGGTGTCACGGCCGGTATCGACTTGATGCTGCACCTGCTCGCCGAACTGGCCGGGCCACGCCTGGCCTGCAGCGTGGCGCGCGACATGGTGGTGTACATGCGCCGCAGCGGCGCCGACCCGCAGCTCTCAGCCTGGATTACCGGTCGCAACCACCTGCACCCGACGGTGCATCGGGTGCAGGACGCCATCGCCGCTGCGCCCTGTGAAGCCTGGACTGTCACCCGCATGGCCGAACTGGCGTGTACCAGCAGCCGCCACCTGGCGCGGCTGTTCCACGAACACGTGGGCATCAGCCCGCTGGATTACCTGCACACGCTGCGTATCAGCGTGGCCCGTGAACTGCTTGTGGCGTCGAGCCTGGACATGGAAACCGTCGCCGAGCGCGCAGGCTTTGGGTCAGCCCGGCACCTGCGGCGTATCTGGAGCAAGTATGCGGTGGGCACGCCTTCAAGCGGGCGTGTCGGCGCCGCCGGTTGAGGCTTGATCGGCCTCGGCTTCGAGTTTGGCGCGGTCAGCTTTGCTGATGTATTTGTCTTTGCTTTTGGGCGCCAGTTTGGCGCTGGCCTTCTTGGCTTTGGCCTTGAAGAGCTGCTTGAGTTTTTTCTGGCGGTTCATGTGTCGGTGCCTGGTGGGTGAAGGCGCGGATGATATCAGGTTAAAAACCTGGGTCGCTTTTTAGCGTCAATCTGTGCATTGAACGCCCTGGGGTTTTACCAATAATCGGGCCGTGAATTCAGCACAAACGGAAAACACCGATGAGCATCCACACCCGCACCAAACGCCTGACCGTCCCGCAATTGGTTGCCATGAAGGGCCAGCAGAAAATCGTCTCCCTGACTGCATATTCCAGTGCCATAGCCAAGTTGATCGACCCGCTGGTCGACTTTATCCTGATAGGTGATTCCACGGCGATGGTCGGCTATGGCCGAGCCTCGACCTTGAGCATGCAGCTGGAAGAAATCATCGGCCATACCCGCGCCGTGGTCGACAGCACGCGCCTGGCCTGCGTCATTGCCGACATGCCCTTTGGCAGTTATCAGGAATCCAACGAGCAAGCGTTTCGCAACTGTGCCCAAGTGCTGGCGCGCACCGGTTGCGATGCGGTGAAGCTGGAGGCCAACGTGGCGTTGGCGGGCACCGTGGAGTTTCTGGTGGCGCGCGGCATTCCGGTGATGGCCCATGTGGGGTTGATGCCGCAGTTCGTCAACGTGATGGGCGGCTTCAAGGCCCAGGGGCTCACGGCCGAAACCGGTGCAGTGATTGCCGCAGATGCCCGTGCCAACCTGGAGGCGGGCGCCTTCGGTCTGCTGCTCGAAGGGGTGGCCGAAGGCGTCGCGCGGCAGATCACCCTGGATTCGAAGAGGCCCACCATCGGTATTGGTGCCTCACCTGCGTGCGATGGTCAGGTGTTGGTGACCGAAGACCTGTTGGGGTTGGGCGGCGAGCACCTGCCGCGCTTCGTCAAACAGTACGCGGATGTAGGCGCGGTGATTCGCGATGCCTGCGAGCGTTTTGCCGATGACGTGCGCCATGGCCGTTTCCCCGAAGCGCGGCATTGCTACGGGCTTTGATCGATCGCCTCTGCCAATAGCTTTACGGCCTGGGCGATGTCCTTGCTCCAGTCGAGGGTGTAGCTCAGGCGCAGGTGTTGCGGCCAGGCGCCGTGCTGGCTGAACAGCTCACCAGGTGCGATGACGATGCGCTGGGCCAGCAGGCGCTCAAACACCTGGCGCATATCAACCGCGTGCGGCGCCTGCAGCCAGAAGCTGGCGCCGCCTTGGGGTGCGAGCACCTGCCAGTGTTGTTCCAGCAAGGCTTTCATGCCGGTCATGCGCTCCAGCAGCAGCGCCCGTAACGCTTTCAAATGGGTGTCGAGGCGCTTGGAGGTGAGCAACTTGGCAATGGCCCGCTGCCGGATCGGCGACAGCCGAAACCCACGCTCCATAAACACCCGTTGCAATTGCGCCGCGTGCCCGCGACACAGCACGTAGCCATACGGCGCTTCCGAGCCGATGACCTTATCGAAGGTCGAAAACACCAACAGCTTCTGCGGCTCGGCAAAGTCGCGATAACGCGCCGGCAGCGCCTCGAAATACAGCTCGCCGTAGGTGTCGTTTTCCAACAGCCAGATATCCCGCGCCGCCAGCCAGCGACAGATCTGCTGCTTGTCCTGTGCCGGCATCACGCCGCCCTGGGGGATATTCACCGTCGACGACAGCACCGCCAGGCGAATCGGCTCACGCATCAGCACGCCTTCCAGCGCCGCCAGGTCGAAACGCCCGTGGGCGTCGAGGGGCATTTCGATCACACGAATCTTCGCCGCCTGCAACTGGCGCAGGATCGCCCACGAACAGGGTGACTCCACCAGCGCTACCGTGCCGCACAGGTCCAGGGCATTGAGTGCCACATCCAGCACACTGTGCAAGTCCGCGCCGATATACACCTGGTCGGCCTGCCAGTAGCGGTCGGCGGATTGGGTGTAGCGCTCGGCCAATGCCGCGCGCAACTCGGGCTCACCGAAGGGTAAATAAAGCGGCGCGAGGGAGCGTGGATGCTGGCGGGTCAGTTCACGCTCGAGCATCAGCAGCGGGTTTTCCAGCGACAACAGCATCGCCGGTGCATCACTGCTCAGGGCGAGCATTCCCGGCTGGCGGGCGTTGGCAAACACCTGATCGAGCAGGTTGGTTTCAGTGGAGGTTGCAGCGGAAATCATGGCCTTTATGAAATAGCCCTGTTTGGGCCGGGCGTAGATCCGCCCTTCATCCTCAAGCAAGCCGTAGGCATACTTGGTGGTCGACACCGAAACGCCAAGGCGCTCGGCCAATTGGCGCAGGGACGGCAGTTTGCGCTCGCCTGACGATGGGCTGGCGTCGATCAACTCGACCAGGTAGCGGTAGACCGCTTGATAGGCAAAGCCGGCGTCTTTGGGTTTATCCATGATCCATTGAGCTGCGGGAAACAGAGTGGGAAGAGGGCCTGCCAGTATCACCCAAGGCGATCTCATTTGCGCGCGTCCAGGGCTTAAACAGCCCACGGCTACGGCCCATTGGGTTTCAGGCAACCCATCATGAACAGGGCTAAAGGTTTAGTGAAATCGTTTCATTATCTCTTGCTCTAAGGCCAGCATACACTCCACCTTAATTATTGAAACTGTAAAGACTTGGGTCAAATGTCGGCGTGTTGCTAAAAGGCAAGCAGTGAATTCAAGTCTGTCTCAACTTTTTAAGGTGCCAGGTGGTCATGAACAACGCGTTTGAATTTACGATTAAAAGTATTTGTTTTGACGAACACTATCGCCCCTCCGAAAATACGCGTATCACCACCAATTTCGCTAATTTGGCGAGGGGCGAGCGCCGCCAGGAGAACTTGCGCAATACCTTGAAGATGATCAATAACCGCTTTAATGCCTTGGCGCATTGGGATAATGCCAACGGTGATCGGTATGCGCTCGAACTCGAAATCGTGTCCGCCGAGATGCAGATCGGTGTTGAAAGCAATGGACAGGCGATTCCACTGATCGAAGTGTTGAAAACCACGATCGTGGACCGTAAAACCAACGAGCGCCTTGAGGGCATCGTTGGCAATAATTTCTCTTCATATGTACGCGACTATGACTTTAGCGTGGTGTTGTTGGGCCATAACCAGGGCCAGGCTGAGTTCAGCACGCCTGACAATTTCGGCGACTTGCACGGCAAGCTGTTCAAGTGCTTCGTGAACTCGAGTGCGTACACACAGAATTTCAAAAAGCTGCCCGTGATCTGCCTGAGTGTTTCGAACACTAAAACCTATCATCGCACTGAAAATCTGCACCCTGTGCTGGGTGTTGAATACCAGCAGGATGAGTATTCGTTAACCGATGAGTACTTCAAGAAGATGGGCTTGAGTGTTCGCTATTTCATGCCGGCAGACAGTGCTGCGCCGTTGGCGTTTTATTTCTTTGGCGATTTACTCAGCGATTACACCAATCTTGAACTTATCAGCACCATTAGCACGATGGACACCTTTCAAAAGATCTACCGGCCTGAAATTTACAATGCAAATTCCGTTGCCGGAAAACGCTACCAGCCGAGTTTGAAGCACCAGGATTATTCATTAACACTTATTGTTTATGATCGAGAAGAACGTGGTCGGCTGGCGATAGAGCAGGGCAGGTTTGTTGAGGAGAACTTTATCAAACCCTATCACACTGTGCTTGAACAGTGGTCCGCCCATTACGCGGCTTGACTCATCAAACGTACAAGGTTGTCCCTATCATGAAAAAGTTATTACCGACCTCTACAGCTGGCAGCTTGCCAAAACCCGCCTGGCTTGCCGAGCCCGAGACGCTGTGGTCGCCCTGGAAGTTGCAAGGTGACGAATTAATCGAAGGCAAGCAAGATGCCTTGCGCCTGGCATTGCAGGAACAGCAACACGCCGGGATTGATATCGTCAGTGACGGTGAGCAGACTCGCCAACACTTCGTGACCACGTTTATCGAACACCTCAGCGGGGTTGATTTCGAGAAACGTGAAACCGTCAGGATTCGTGATCGCTATGACGCGAGCGTGCCTACGGTCGTGGGCGCCGTTGCCCGGCAAAAGCCGGTGTTTGTCGAAGATGCCAAGTTCTTGCGCCAGCAAACCAGCCAACCGATCAAATGGGCGCTGCCAGGCCCTATGACCATGATCGATACGCTGTATGACAACCACTATAAAAGCCGCGAAAAACTCGCGTGGGAATTCGCCAAGATCCTCAATGAAGAAGCCCTGGAATTGGAGGCGGCGGGCGTCGACATCATCCAGTTTGATGAACCGGCATTTAACGTGTTCTTTGACGAGGTGAATGAATGGGGCGTCGCCACCCTGGAACGGGCGATTGAAGGCCTTAAATGTGAAACGGCGGTGCATATCTGTTATGGCTATGGCATCAAGGCCAACACCGATTGGAAAAAGACCCTGGGGTCGCAGTGGCGGCAATATGAAAAAGCCTTCCCCAAGCTACAGAAATCCAGCATCGATATCATTTCGCTGGAATGTCACAACTCCCATGTTCCCATGGACCTGATTGAGCTGATTCGCGGTAAAAAAGTCATGGTTGGAGCGATTGATGTGGCAAACCACGCCATTGAAACGCCCGAAGAAGTGGCCAATACCCTGCGCAAAGCCCTTCAGTTTGTCGATGCCGACAAGCTCTATCCATGCACTAACTGTGGCATGGCGCCCTTGCCTCGCCACGTGGCAAGGGGCAAGTTGAATGCGTTGAGTGCAGGCGCAGAGATCGTTCGAAGAGAACTCCTCAACGCGCGCTGAGCCAACATTGGAAGGGGTCTACGCAGTTGCACCCCCTGTTCAGGATTTACCATGTCATTTCCCACTACGACGGTCGAGCCACTGAGCTTTGTCCTGCACGCCGAGATGGTTGACCACGGCGGCCACGCTTGGCTGCCGGATCACTTGAGGTTTACAGTCCGCCTCAAGGTCAATGAGTGTGCGGAGTGGAACATGAGAATAGGCGAACTGGCGAAACTTAGCGGCTTGGCGCCGTCACGCATCCGTTTCTACGAAGCCAGCGGCCTGATCAAGTCGGTGACGCGCAAGGCCAATGGCTACCGTGACTATGCGCCGGAAGCTGCGGCGATGTTGCAATTGATCACGGGCGCACAGGCGGCGGGGTTTTCCCTGGACGAAATCCGTCAATTGCTGCCGATGAATGCCAACGGCTGGCAGCACGAAGCGTTGCTCGGTGCCCTCAAGCGCAAGGTCGAGGAAATCGAGGTGGTGCAGCAACGCCTGGCGCAGAATAAGGCCCAGTTGCTGCGGGTGATTGACGGTATCGAAGGCAAGCCTGAGGGCGTGGCATGTGCGGACAATGCGCAATTGTTGCTCAACCGCCTGCAGGATGAGCGCGAGAAAGCCGTGCATTGACCTGAAAAAAGCCATTGACCTTAAAGTTGGCTTTAATCTTAAGGTGGTCCCACGCCAACTGAGGACTGCCCCATGAATCTGTTTGACCCCCTGTTATTACCCAACGGTTCGACCATCAAGAACCGCATCGCCAAAGCCGCCATGGAAGAGAACATGGCCGACGCCGAGCAGGCGCCTTCCGCCGAGCTGCTGCGTCTCTACCAGGCCTGGGCCGACGGTGGCGCCGGCCTGATCATCACCGGTAACGTGATGGTCGACGGCCGCGCCATGACCGGCCCCGGCGGCGTGGTGTTACAGGATGAGCAGCAACTGGACAAGTTCAAGCGCTGGGCGCAAGTGGGCCGCTCTGGCGGCGCGCAATTCTGGTTGCAGATCAATCACCCCGGCCGACAGATGCAGGCCAACCTGGGGCAACAGACTTGGGCACCGTCGGCGGTCGCCATGGACCTGGGCACCTTATCCAAACACTTCAGCCGGCCCCAGGCCATGACCGCCGAGGTGATTGCCGAGGTTATCCAGCGTTTTGCGCGCGCCGCTCGCCTGGGCGAACAGGCCGGTTTTACCGGTGTGGAAATCCATGCAGCCCATGGTTATTTGTTAAGTCAGTTCCTCTCGCCGTTGAGCAATCAACGCACAGACGCGTGGGGCGGCTCCCTGGAAAACCGCGCGCGGTTGTTGCTCGATATCGTCAGGGCGGTACGGGCGGTGGTTAGCAGGGAATTTGCGGTGGCGGTCAAACTCAATTCCGCCGATTTCCAGCGCGGCGGGTTCACCGCCGAGGATGCCAAGCAGGTGGTTGAATGGCTCAACGACCTGGGTGTGGACCTGGTGGAGTTGTCCGGTGGCAGTTACGAAGCGCCCGCCATGCAGGGGGACGCGCGTGACGGCCGCACCCTGGCGCGTGAGGCCTATTTCGTTGAGTTTGCCCACGACATCCAGACGGTCGCCAAAATGCCGGTGATGGTCACCGGCGGTATCCGTCGACGTCCGGTGGCTGAAAGCGTGGTGCAAGGCGGCGTGGACATGGTGGGCATCGGCACCGCATTGGCGATTGATCCGCACCTGCCGCGTGCGTGGCTTGAAGGCAAAGACACCGCGCCCGAACTGCCGCCGATCACCTGGAAAAACAAGGCCTTCGCCTCCTTGGCAAATATGGCGCTGGTCAAGTTCCAACTGCGCAAACTCAGCCAGCGCAAGCAGCCTGATCCCGGCGTATCACCGTTACGCGCATTGATCGAGCAACAACTGGGCAATGCTTTGCGCACGCGGCAGTATCGCCGCTGGATCGCCAAGCGTAGCGCGTAGGCGGTGGTGAGGACGGGATGAGTTCCGCCGCTGCAACCTTCATCAAAGGTGGGAGCAAATCGTCGCACCGCTGCGATAGCATCAACGGGTTGCGCCTGATGCACCGAGGTGCCTGTATCGCAGGCATCCCACCTTTAATCGGCGTGGTTTGGACGCTCGCGCTCTCCCAGCGCTAGCGCTACGTCCTTGGCCACCTCGATAAACGCCCGCGCCGCCGCGCTCTGGTAAACCCCTTTGCGCTGCATCAACACCGCCGTGCGCTGCAACCGTTGTGGCCCCAGTTCAATCGCGGCCAACTCGGGATGCGCCCGTGCAATCGCGGCCGGCAATAGCGTTGACAGCGTGGTCCGGCGCACCACCTCGATCAATGCGCCAATCACATTGGCCTCCATCACCACGCGTGGGCGGATGCCGTGTTGGTTGCAGTAGCGGTCGATCTGCTCGCGGGTGGCGAACTCCTTGCTGAGCAAGATCAGCGATTCGCCATTCAGCGCCTCCAACCCGACTGTGGCCGCGCCTGCCAATGGGTGTTGACTGCCGACCACCAACGCCAGGGTTTCTACCAGCAGGGGACAACTGTCGATATCGGGTGCGTGCTCTTGAGCAAAGGCGATGCCCACATCCAACTCGTCGGCCAACAACTGGTTTTCCATCTGCTCCTGGGCGACTTCACGCACGTTCAGCGTGATGTTCGGATAGCGGCCGTGAAAGGCTTCCACCAGCGGCCCTACGAGGTAAGTGGTGAAGGTGGGCGTGACCGCAACCCTCAGCGTCCCACGGCTCAAATCCCCCACGTCATGGATCGCACGCGTGCCTTCCTGCAGTGCCTGCGCCGCGCGTAACGCATAGCGCAGGTAAACCTCGCCGGCATCGGTCAGACGTGTCTTGCGCCCGGAGCGATCAAACAACTGCGCGCCGAGGCTTTCTTCCAACTGCCGCACCTGCTGCGACAGCGCCGGCTGCGAGACATGCAGGGCCGTCGCCGCCTTGGTAAAGCCCTGATGCTCTGCGACGGCAAGGAAGTAGTGGATATGGCGCGCCAGCATGCTTGTACTCATAAGATTATCTGATGTACTTGATCATATATCAGACTTTTACCTTATTTAAGTGGCTGCGTAACCTTTGCTTCATCGCATCGCGAACCAAAGGAGTCACCCATGCAAGACATCATCGACGGTTTCCTGAAGTTTCAACGCAACGCCTTCCCCGAGCGTGCCGGCCTGTTCAAAGACCTGGCCAACCAGCAGAGCCCTCGGGCGCTGTTCATCTCCTGCTCCGACAGCCGCCTGGTGCCAGAGTTGGTCACGCAGCGCGAGCCGGGCGACCTGTTCGTGATCCGCAACGCCGGCAATATCGTGCCGTCCTATGGCCCTGAGCCGGGCGGCGTGTCGGCTTCGGTGGAGTACGCCGTCGCTGCCCTGCAAGTCAGCGACATCGTGATCTGCGGCCATTCCGATTGCGGCGCCATGACCGCCATCGCCACCTGCAAATGCCTGGACCACATGCCCGCCGTGGCCGGTTGGTTGCGCTACGCTGACTCCGGTCGGGTGGTCAATGAGGCCCGCCAGCATGTCGACCAGCCCGCCAAAGTTGCTTCCATGGTGCGCGAAAACGTCATCGCGCAATTGGCCAATATCCAGACGCACCCTTCGGTGCGCCTGGCCCTCGAAGAAAAACGCGTAACGCTGCATGGCTGGGTCTACGACATCGAAAGTGGCTGCATCCAGGCCTTCGATGGCCGCACCGGCCAATTCGTCGCCCTTGCCGACAACCCGACTGCGCGCGCCGTTTCCTACTGACCCCCGACTTTTTACCCACGGAGATAACCCCATGATCCAGTCGCAAATCAGCCAGACCACTCGCCTTGCCCTGACCGACGTCATCCTCTTGGCCAAAGCCCGCAAAGACCTGTCGTTCGCGCAGATCGCCGAAGGCACCGGCCTGCACGAAGCTTTCGTCACCGCCGCCTTGCTCGGCCAGCACCCACTGCCAGCCGATGCCGCTCAAGCCGTGGCCGACACCCTGGGGCTGGATGCGGATGCCGTGCTCCTGCTGCAAACCATCCCGGTGCGCGGCAGCATCGGCAACGGCATCCCGACCGACCCGACCATCTACCGCTTCTACGAAATGATCCAGGTCTACGGCACCACGCTCAAGGCGCTGGTCCACGAGAAGTTTGGCGACGGCATCATCAGCGCGATCAACTTCAAGCTGGACGTCAAAAAGGTTGAAGACCCGGACGGTGGCTCCCGCGCCGTGATCACCCTGGATGGCAAGTACTTGCCGACCAAGCCATTCTGATCGCCTGCACCACGGCCCGGCGCTGCGAAGCGCATGGGTCACGGCGGCCACATTGTTGGCCTGGCCTCTGTGTGTCAGCGGTCGGTGGTTTTCTGACTATGTGAGCAAGCAGAATTACGCCTGCTCAATACTCCTCGCCAGTCCAGCCGCCCACGCTGTAGCCATCTTTGTCCCCACCTCATCAAACGCTGGGTGGCTGGTTCGATAGTCCGAAAGCTCCGTCAGCGCGCAGGTCATCCCCTTGTGTACCCGGGTGAGCAATTCATTGCAGCGAGCCTCAGTCAAATTGCATGAGCTACGCCCGAACTGGACCAGCATCTTACGCTTCGGCCACGCTTTCGAGCCGCCGAGCAGCAGGCCCATAATGTCGTTGCTCTGGTACACCGTGGTTGTCACGAGGTCGTAGGCAGGCGCCAGCCAGATATCCGCATCTTCAGCACAGTTCTCATAGAGCAGGCCGAAGTTCTTCAAGTGACCGTCACCATTTTGAATGCCCGCCGAGAGCGCCACCATCATGAAAAAGTCCTCCAGAGCCTTGGTCACACGGGAAGGCGACACGTAAGCCTTTATCAGCTTCGCGCAGCCCTGGTAACTGCCGTCGTACTTCTTTTCGGTTCCCCAGCCGGATAGAACGCACATGTCCTCAAAACCGAGGTAGGCGTTACTGCCAATGTCGAACCGTTTCACCACCAGTAACTTTCCCTGCTGGCTCAGTTGGCACTCAGGCACTTCCAGGCCCGTATGAAAGGCAGCGCGCATGCAGAAAAATTCGTTGGCCGCCAGTTGCGCAAAATCTGAATCATTGAACGCCTTCACCAAGTGTGTGGCACCTCGGTGAGTGAGGCGTGCAACGTCGGGGTCTGCGTTGTCGACATTGCGCACCAGTACTTTCGGTTGAACACCTGACACGCCTGAGTAGGCTGCGTAGGTTTTCATCAGATCCTCGAAAAGATCCTTCGCCCCGTCATGGACCAACAGCTCAGAAAGCTTAATTCCAGGCAGTGAATCGTCGCCGATGTCGCGGGCAACGCTAATGCGGCCTAACTGGTGTGGGCCTACGATACCCAGTAAGGCGAAATCATCAAAACCGCGCACTGACTTGCTGAAGCGCCGCACAAGTTCTGCTTTGAGGTGCCCTTCGGGTATGTGCATCTCAAATAGAGGATGGATGCCATACGCCCAGTTGTAGCTCTCCAATCGCACGGGCATGGTCAAAGAGACCGCATCCTTTTCGGCCACAGCATTGTCATACGAGAAAATCGAATCGCGCGGGTTTTCTTCGCTGCGCCCGAGTGTACCGGCCGCCACGCCGCCGACACCGATGTACAACCTGTCACCTTGCCTAGTCATGAACGTTTCCTGCTTTCAGTTCATCAAGCGACTTGCGCCGACGTTTAGGTATCGCAGACAACTCGTATCCCAGGCCCTCGAGGATCGCTGAAACCTTGCGAATGCCCACCTCAGGGATAGTGTTGTTCTCGATCCCTGAGATGGTCGCACGGCTCATACCATGTCGTTGCGCGAGCTGGCTTTGTGAAAGACCGGCAGCCTTACGCAATTTTTTGATCAGGAGACCTAAATCGTCCATATTAAACTGCATCCTATGCAATGCATTTATTGGTTTAAAGCTATATATGCATCGTATTTGATACGTTTTGATTTGAATAGATCTTTCTTCTAGTGGGAGGCTGTCTGCCCCAGAAACCCGGTAATCAGCCCCACCACCTGCTGCTGAATTACCGCCCGTGGCCGCCCACCCTCGCCATCGCGGCAGATCATGCCATCGCCCGGCGAGCTTTCCTCAATCAACGCGATCGCTCCCGGTTTGCAAATCGACATAAAGCTGAAGTGTGTGGCGTCGCTGATTTCCACGTACTGCGTCGAGGCTTTTGGCAGGCGCTTGACCAGGTTGGCGGATTCCAGGTTGGGGTCCATATCCTCGGTTGGCACGCCCCCCGCGATGATCAGTGCGGGCACCTTGAATGCTGCCAGGCTGGCGTCGGTCATGCCGCGTGACAGGCCCAGGTCCAGAGACACGATGGCGGTGACGCGTTTGTCGCTCAAGTCTGCGGCCAGCCGGGCTTTGCCTTCGGGTGTCGCGGCGGGGTTCATCTCGTGGTAGCCAATGCAACCGCCCAGTTTTGGGTGGGCTGCGCAGTCACGGGCGAACAGGTCAGGATCGAAGCGCGCTCCGCCGATTTCCAGCACAGTCCAGCCACCGAGGGAATGGCCGACGGCGGAAATTTGTTGGTTCGCCACCGCGCCAAATTGCTTGGGTTGAGCCAGTACCGCGTCGATGGCGCGGCTCAGGTCGGCCGGGCGCTGCCATAGCTGCGCGGCGGTTTGCGGGTTGCGGTCCTTGGTGGTGGTGCCGGGGTGGTTCACCGCCGCGACGATGTAACCCTTGTGCGCCAATGCACTGGCCAGCCACACCTGCTTGCCCCAGTTGCCACCGTACCCGTGGGACAGCAGCACCAGCGGATGCTCGCCCGCAGCCGGCGGCGCGTCGGGCACGGCGAGGGCGCCGACGAAGACCGCGTTGTCGGCGATCAGCTTGGGCTTGGCCGTGGTGGTCGCGGGGTACCAGACCACCAACTCCAGTGGGCGATTGTTGTGCGCATCGGGCAGAGTGGTGGTTTTGAAACCGACCGGGCTTTCGTCGGCGAAAGCGGGTGTGGTCAGGCAAAGCAGGAACAAAGCGCGTAGAGCGGTTTTCATTGTTTTTATCGTCCTTGATGAGGTGGCGAATCATCACCTGAAACCCTGTGGTCTGCACATCCCCTGTTTGCACTTAATGCCAGGCCCCTTGCCTGAGATTAATCCCCTGTCCGACCTTGGTA
Source organism: Pseudomonas sp. KBS0710 (assembly GCF_005938045.2). GTDB lineage: Bacteria > Pseudomonadota > Gammaproteobacteria > Pseudomonadales > Pseudomonadaceae > Aquipseudomonas. Next base: position 1,424,097 of record NZ_VCCF02000001.1, read on the forward strand.
TTGGCCAACCCAGCCCCATAACTATCCTTGTATCCACTGAGGGCGCAGACCATGACCAACCCAACCGAAACCGCCATCCTTGCCGGCGGCTGCTTCTGGGGCATGCAAGACCTGTTGCGGCGCTACCCTGGCGTGCTGCAAACGCGTGTCGGCTACACCGGCGGCGATGTGCCGAATGCCACGTACCGCAACCACGGCAACCATGCCGAAGCCATCGAGATCGTGTTTGACCCGGCGGTGATCAGTTATCGGCAGATTCTGGAGTTCTTTTTCCAGATCCATGACCCGAGCACGCCTAACCGCCAGGGCAATGACACTGGGCCCAGCTATCGCTCGGCGATTTATTATTTGAGTGAACAGCAGCGCGACATTGCCGAAGATACGGCGGCCGACGTGGATGCATCGAAGCTGTGGCCGGGCCGTGTGGTCACCGAGATTGAGCCGGCAGGGCCGTTCTGGGAGGCGGAGCCTGAGCATCAGGATTATCTGGAGCGGATACCGAATGGGTATACCTGCCACTTTATTCGGCCGAACTGGAAGTTGCCGAAACGGGCTTGAGAGTTCGCATGACGTGAACCCTGCGCCAATCCAAAATGTGGGAGCTGGCTTGCCTGCGATTACGGTGTGTCAGTCAATAAATTAGTTAACTGATCCTCCGCCATCGCGGGCAAGCCCGCTCCCACATTAGCCTTGGGTTGTCTTGTGTTCAGCGATCCATTGCACCGTTAGCCGGCGGCCTCGCGCTCTAGCAGCTTGTCCATTAGCAACACTCCCAACTCACTCAACTGGTGAATCGCCAGCGCCACGTCGCGCTGTTTTCCCGACAAGTCTTCCGACAGGTCGAGCAGCAAGGCGGTGACCGAGGAAAAGGTTTCGTAGCTGTTGGTGATCAGGGTTTCGTTGCTGGCGTCGGCGGCGACGTTGAACAGCGCAGGCGGTGACAACGCTGGGTCGGTTTGTGGATTGAGGTAGTGATCAATTGCGCGATGGGCGGCCTGATTGAGTTTCAGGTCGGGTTCGCTTGGAGGGTTCGGCGTAATTTTGAACATCATGTAATTCCTGAATGGAGCCGACACCCTTTCGCTACTACACAAAGAGGGTGGCAGCTGTACGCAGGTTAGTAGACCGGGGAATTACACAAAGCCGGCGCGCCCGAAGGCGCCCTACGCACAGCCACCATCAGGCACAGACAGGAACGTCTGTTAGATGAAGCTCATGCACCAAGTGTAATTGACCCCAGGGCTACTAAACCCGATCACTGAATTGTCAGCGACCGAGCAACCTTAGTGACACCCACCAGAGCGCACAAGCCGGCGGATTCTGACGCAAGCGTAGGCAATGGAGCAAGGCGCTGTGGCTTCGGACTTTGCTGTTTCAGTGTGCGCTGTAGGACGTGAACCCCACACTGACCTAAATGTGGGAGCGGGCTTGCTCGCGAAAGCGGTGTATCAGCCAACACATTCAGTGGCTGACACTCCGCTTTCGCGGGCAAGCCCGCTCCCACAGGGGGCTGTGTTGGTTGGACGGTCAGGTTTTGGCCACACCTACCCGCCACTGCGCCGGCGGCAGCAAGCCATTCACCAGGTAATTACCCACGATCCGCGACTTGTACACCCGCGGGTTATGGTTCGCCAACGTGCGCGCATTGCGCCACAACCGATCCAGGGCCTTGTTGCTCGCCGTGGCGCTGGCGCCCAATGCATCAAACAACCCGGTGGTTGCCGCCAACGTCGCATCCACCACCGGATTGACCGCCAGGCACACCTCCAACTCCGCCAACGCAACCTGCGGGTCGTCATCCTGCAATGGCTGGTCATGGGCGATCACATACTGCGCCGTCTGGTCCAGGCGCTGCGCCGCGTGCTGGGTGATGGCTTGTGCGGAATAAGCTTGGCTGGCGACTTCGCCAATCACTTGCAGCAACTGCACATCCTGGGCCGCCGTGTCGGCGTTGCCGGTGGTGAAGGTGCGGGCGCGCTGGCTGAGTTCTGCCGCGCCACTGAGCGCGGCGCGGCGGGCGATGCCGGCCAGGGTCGCAAGGTGGTAGATCTGGTAGAACGATTGGCCATACGCAAAGCGCTGCGTGGTGGGGCGCACATCGTCATCCACCACCGGTGCGTTGTCGAAGAGGCAGGTGCCGCTGGCGGTGAGGCGTTGGCCGAAGCCGTTCCAGTCGTCGACTATCTGTACACCGGGCGCCTTGAGGTCGACCACCAGGCTGTACACCACGCCGTCTTCGCCGGTGGCCACGGTGTTGATCAGGTCACTGTAGAGTGCGCCGGTGGTGTAGAACTTCTTGCCGCTGATGCGCAGTGTGCCATCGGTGTGGCGGTGCAGGCGGGTACCGAAATCGCCACGGGCCTGGTTGCCGACTTCGGTGCTGCCCGGGGAGAGCAGGGCGCCTTGGCCGAGGCGGTCGAGCCATTGGGCGCGCCAGTCGTGGTCTTTGGCGCACAGTACGTCTTCGCAAAAGCCAAAATGCCCACGCAGGGCCTGGGTGATGTTGGAGTCGGCGGCGGACAGTTCTGTCAACAGCGCAAGCAGTTCAGCGAAGGTCGCGCCTTGCCCGCCGCAACTGACTGGCAATCGCCAGCGTGGCAAACCCAGTGCGTTGAGCTGTTGGATCACCGTCGCCAGGCTGGCGCGTGTCTGATCCGCCTCGGCTGCGTGTGCAAGGATCTGCGCAAACAGCAGGCGAAACGGAGCGGCCAGTTGTTCGTAACGGGCGGAGGGCGCAGTGCCCCAGATATTCAATACGGGAGTCGACATGCAATGGACCTTGCAGAAAGGGTTTCAGGCGCGGGGTCCAGTGGTCTGGTGGCGTCACCCTAACTCAGTGGGCTGCAAACTTTTAATACGAAAAATAGCTAACCCACTGTGCAGCGGTTCTATCGATAGTGCACAACAGTATTAAACCCGGCGCTTTTATTGCGTTAGCTTCTACGGGCGCCACGCTCGGCGACCGTCAAAACCCTTCCCTCATTGCCAGACTGCACGCCCACAGATGGTTGAGCCAGCCATTAACTGTGTGGATTCCTCCTATGATCAATCGTCGTAACCTGCTTGCCATGCTGGGCCTGGCCTCACTGACGCTGCACGGCTCATCGGTGTGGGCGGCAGCGCCGCAGACCCTCACGGTGGGTGACCAGTTCTTCTCCAATCGCATCGTCCTGGAGCTGTCCGGCGAGCTGCAAGACTTGCCGTATAAAATTGACTTCAAACGCTTCAATACCGGCTCCCCGGTGGCCTCGGCGGTTGCCAGTGGCGCGCTGGACGTGGGCATTGTCGGCGACACGCCGGTGATCAGCCTCGCCGCCAATGGCGCGCCGGTCAAAGTGGTCGCCAGCACCCAGACCAGCCTTGATGGCGTGGGCATCGTGGCGCGCAAAGGCATCCATTCGGTGGCCGAGCTCAAAGGCAAAACGGTGGCGATCTGGAACGGCTCGTGGAGCCAGCAACTGGCCTACAAGGCCCTGGATGAAGCCGGTGTGCCACGCAACAGCGTGACCTTCAAATACCTGCTGCCGGCCGAGGCCAGCCTGGCGCTTAGCCAGGGCGACATCGATGCCTTCGGCACCTGGGAACCCTACGTGTCGTTGCAGGAGAAAGAGGGCAGCACCCTGATCCGCAATGCCAAGGGCCTGATGAGTGCGCCAACCTACATCGTTGCGTATGAGCCGGCGCTGGCGCAGAAAAGCGCGATTATCAAGGATTTTATCGCGCGCCTCACCCGTGCCCGGGTGTGGAGCAGCACCCACGTGGACGAGTATGCCGAGGCGTGGTCGAAGGCCAATCAATCCGCACCGGAGATTGCCAAGGTGTGGTTCAAGCGTGATGCGATCAAGGTACTGCCGATCTCCCCGACCATTGTCAGTGAGGCCCAGGCCACGGCGGATTTCCTGGTGGATGCGCAGATGCTCAAACAGCATTACGACGTGACGCCGTTGTTTGATCAGGCCCTTTAAACGCGCAGGTAACACGCGCTAATAGTCTCGAACGCCTGTTGATACGGGGGCTGAGCTAGGGTTTTTTATTCCGGTTGGCGCCGGAATAAAAAATTAACTGGCATCAGCATGGAGTAGCCAGTAGGCTACAGGTGAGACTTTGACCAATTCGATCGGCAGGACGCCGGAGTTTGATACATGTCTCGACGGTATGAAGGACCTTTGGGGCAAAACGGCGGTGCTGACGCGCCTGGACCGCGCCGAAGAAAACAATTTTGGCGATTGCGAGCCGGCCGGTGACGGCCTGAGTGAAATGCGTGTATTCGTCGGGCCTGGCTACAGAATTTACTTTGTACGCACGGGCATCACGGCTTACCTGATGCTGTGGGGCAGTGATAAAACCGACCAAAAAAGAGGCATAAAACGGGCAAAAGAGATTCTCGATGCCCTGAGAGGTAGGTGAAATGAGCAATTCGACATTCAAACCCGAGGACATGCCGATCCTCGATCTTGATACATCCGGCACCAGCGTCTACGAAGCTTCGCGCTTTCTCGACAGCCCCGAAATCATCAGCGCTTATCTGGCGCAAAGCATGAAGTCCCAAGACCCACACATCCTCATGAAGGCACTGGCCGAGGTCGCCAAGGCCCAGGGTGTAAACAAGGTGGCCGAGGCGGCGGGCGTCAATCGCGAGAGCCTGTATAAAACCCTCAAGGGCGGCTCCAAGACACGTTTTGAAACGATCAAAAAACTGATGCTGGCGTTAGGCGTTGAGCTGACTGTGCAGCCTGTCGCAGCGGGCGCAAACAAAAAATTGCCACGGCACAACCGACAATAATCAGCAACTGTCGGTTTTGACAGTATCTTTCCCCTTGAAGTCATGGTCTTGTCACACGCTGATGCGAACGTCCCCTAGCCGAAAAACACAAGGCACCGGACTGCGCCTTAGGTGTACTTCAAGGAGATTTAATCATGAGGGTCGTGACCTCAGGCTCTGCTTATCTGGATATAGACGCTTACGCGTGCTGCATAGCCTATGCTGAACTGCTGAATCATCAGGGTATTCAAGCGCGGGCGGTGAGCAGTGCGCCGCTCAATTTCAGCATTTGCGCCAGTGTGCTGGGCTGGCATGCCTCGCTGGACGATTACCGGCCCGGCGCCGGTGATGAGTTCGTGTTGGTGGATGTCTCCGACTACCATCATTTTGACCCGGTCGTGGCACTCGACCAGGTGTGCGAAGTGATTGACCATCATCCAGGCTTTGAAATCCACTGGGCGCAAAAGCTGGGTGCGCAGGCTGATATCCGGCCAATCGGTGCCGCAGCAACGCTGGTTTTCCAGCGCTGGGAAAAGTCCGGCCTGCTGCCGCAGATCAGCCGACACAGCGCGGCCTTATTGGCCACGGCGATTCTGGACAATACCCTTAACTTCACCGGCAAAATGACCGCATCCCTGGATATCTGGGCCTACGAGGTGTTGGCGCGGCGGGCGGGGCTGGCGGCGGATTGGCCGCAGCGTTATTTCAGCGAATGCCAGGCTGCGATCGAAGCCGACCTTGAGGTCGCCCTGGCGGCTGATATGAAGCACATGACGGCCACGCGCAACCTGCCGCAGATCATCGCGCAAATGACGGTGTGGGATGCGCAAGGGTTGCTTGAACGGCACCACGCAGCCATTGAGCACTGGCTGGCGGCGCAAGGTGAGGACTGGCTGTTGAACGCCATCAGCATCCGCGAGCGCAAGAGCTACTGGTTGGCCGAGCGTTCGCTCAGCCAGCAGAAGCTGAGCCTGCTGCTGTCGCTCAATTGGCAAGGTACACGGGCAGTGCTGGCGCGTGCGATGCAGCGCAAGGAGCTGGTGAAGCTGGCCCTGGCTGCCGCAAACGAAGACCTCAGCGCACGAGGCAAGGCCGTTTGTTGTTGAAGGCCCAGCCCGGTATCAAAAACTGCATCGCCACGCTGTCGTCCCGCGCCCCAAGGCCCATGCCTTTGTACAGCTCATGGGCCTTGGCCACGGCGTCCATGTCGATCTCCACGCCCAGGCCTGGTTTGCTGGGCACCTTCACGTAGCCACCCTCGATTTTCAGCGGCTCCTTGGTCAGGCGCTGGCCGTCCTGCCAGATCCAGTGGGTGTCTATCGCAGTGATGTCGCCCGGTGCGGCGGCGGCCACCTGGGTGAACATGGCCAGGGAAATATCAAAGTGGTTGTTGGAGTGCGAGCCCCAGGTCAGGCCCCACTCATTGCACATCTGCGCCACGCGCACCGAGCCTTGCATCGTCCAGAAGTGCGGGTCGGCCAGGGGAATATCCACCGATTGCAGCTGGATCGCGTGGCCCATTTCACGCCAGTCGGTGGCGATCATGTTGGTCGCGGTTTTAAGCCCGGTGGCACGGCGGAATTCGGCCATGACTTCGCGGCCCGAGTAGCCGTTTTCTGCACCGCAGGGGTCTTCGGCGTAGGCCAGCACGTGGTGTTGATCGCGGCACAGGCGGATGGCTTCTTTGAGTGACCACGCGCCATTGGGGTCGAGGGTGATACGGGCATCCGGAAAGCGTTCGGCCAGTGCGGTGACGGCTTCGATTTCTTCATCGCCACTCAAGACGCCGCCCTTGAGCTTGAAGTCGTTGAAGCCGTATTTGGCTTTGGCGGCTTCGGCCAGGCGTACCACGGCCTCGCTGGTCAGGGCTGTTTCATGGCGCAGGCGGAACCACTCGTCATCGGCGTCGGCCTCGTTGCGGTAGGCCAGGTCGGTGGCGGTGCGATCACCGACATAAAACAGGTAGCCGAGCATTTTTACCGCGTCACGCTGTTGGCCTTCGCCCAGCAGGGCGGCGATGGGCACTTCGAGGAACTGACCCAGCAGGTCGAGCAGGGCGGCTTCCATGGCGGTGACGGCGTGGATGGTGATGCGCAGGTCAAAGGTTTGCAGGCCACGGCCGGCGGCGTCCCTTGATGCAAAGGTGGTGCGCATCTGGTTGAGGATGCGCTGGTACTGGCTGATGGGTTGGCCGATCACCAGGCTGCGGGCGTCTTCCAGGGTTTCGCGGATACGTTCGCCGCCGGGCACTTCACCGACACCGGTGTGGCCCGAGCTGTCCTTGAGGATGACGATATTGCGGGTAAAAAACGGCCCATGGGCGCCGCTCAGGTTCAGCAGCATGCTGTCGTGGCCGGCGACGGGAATGACTTGGAAATGGGTGACGACTGGCGTGGTCATGGCAAGGTCCTTATAAGCTCAAAGAGGTTTGCTGATAGCGGTAGCCGTTGGCGCGACGCTCGGCGGCGCCAGTACGGTAGAAGGCGAAGTCTTGGCAAAAAACACCAGGATGGCCGCCAGCACTGAGGTGCCGGCCAGGCCATACAGGCCGCCCTGGATCGAGCCGGTGGTCTGTTCCAGAAAACCGAAGGTGGTGGGGGCCACGAATCCGCCCAGGTTGCCGATGGAATTGATCAGCGCGATCACCGCAGCGGCGATGCGCACATCCAGGTAACCCTGTGGGATCGGCCAGAACAGCGAGGAGGCGGACTTGAACCCGATGGCCGCGAAGCAGATCGCGACAAAGGCGAAGATCGGCCCACCCGTGGTGGACATGAACATGCCGGCGGCGGCAATCAACAGCGCGGCGGCGACCCAGGCTTGCTGGAACTTGAACTTGCCCGACAGCGCGGCGAACGCGTACATGGCGATGATCGAGATCAGCCACGGGATCGAATTGAAGAAGCCGACCTGCACGTCGCTCAAATCGCCCATCTTCTTGATGATGCTCGGCAGCCAGAAGGTTGCGGCGTAGATCGTCAGCTGGATGCAGAAGTACAGGGCGCAGAACAGCAGGATCTGGCGGTCCTTGAGCAGCTTGCCAATAGTCGGTTTGACCGTGGTCAGCGCTTCACGCTCGCGCTGTTCCTGGTCGATGGCGCCCACCAGCGCGTCCTGTTCTTCGCGGGTCAGCCATTGGGCGTCGTGGGGTTTGGAGTCGAGCCAGAACCACACAAAAAAGCCCAGTGCCACAGAAGCCAGCCCCTCGATGGCAAACATCCATTGCCAGCCGTGGAACCCGAACCCTTCGATTTGCAACAGCACCCCGGACAGCGGGCCGGAGATCAGCGACGCAACCGCCGAGCCACTGAGGAAGATCGCGATGGCTTTACCGCGTTCCACGCCGGGCAGCCAGCGGGTGAAGTAGTAGATCACCCCAGGGAAAAAACCCGCCTCGGCCACGCCCAGCAGAAAGCGCAGGATGTAGAACTGGGTTTCGTTTTGGATGAACGCCATCAGCGTGGCGACGATGCCCCAGGTGAACATGATGCGGGTCAGCCAGATGCGCGCACCGACCTTTTGCAGCAGCATATTGGAGGGCACTTCAAACAGCGCATAGCCGATGAAAAACAGCCCGGCGCCCAAGCCGTAGGCAGCCGCGCCGATACCCAGGTCATGCTCCATGTGCGTGCGCACGAAGCCGATATTGACCCGGTCGATGTAGTTGAGGATGAACATGATCACGAAGAGTGGGAGCACGTGGCCCTTCACTTTGCTCACGGCGCGCGTGAGGACCGAATCACTTTTTGGAGCGGCAGATGCATGGTTTGAATTGTTCACAATTCAAAACTCCCCCTGATTTATTTTTATGCGGGTTTGCGTGTTTTGTTACCAGACATCATACAAGTGCATTTCTTGAATTCGCAACGTACCTGTTACTGTTTTTGTACTTATAAGGCTGCTGCTTGATTGACTGTTTTGGTTATTTGCCCAGCATTTGTTGGGTTTTCATGGGGTTTGCCGATGTGGTTTCCGCACGCTTCACCTCAACGCACTGGCCGCAAAGCCCTGCGATTCCTGCGTCGTCAAGATTGGTTGTCATACAAGTGTGTCTCTTGATTAATCAAGCCAGCGCCTGCTCGGGGCAGGGTGTTAAGCTCCCCTCAGCCAACCCCGTGGACCCGTAGCGATGCCCATTGAAAGTGGAACCCTTGTGCGTAAACGTTCCAATAACCTCGCCCAAGGCGTGGTCGAGGCGCTGACCCAGCGCATCCTGCTGGGCCAGCTCAAGCCCGGTGAGAAATTGCCGTCCGAGTCCAGCATCGTGCTGGAGCATGGCGTGAGTCGCACGGTGGTGCGTGAGGCCATTTCCAAGCTGCAGGCGTCGGGGCTGGTGGAGACGCGTCACGGCATCGGCACCTTTGTGCTGGCGCAACACGCCCAGCAAGGTTTGCGCTTGCATGTGGACACGGTCGCCAGCGTGCGTAACATGCTCGAGCTGCGCCTGGGCCTGGAGGTGCAAGCCGTGGCGTTGGCCGCGCTGCGCAGGAGCGACGAACAGCTCGCCCACATGCGCCAGGCGCTGGACGATTACCAGGCCTCGCTGGCCAACAACGACAGCTGTGTGGAGGAGGACAAGCGCTTTCACCAACTGATCGCCGAGGCCACCGGCAATACTTTTTTTACCGAAATCATGCTGCACCTGGGTAGCGCGATGATCCCGCGCACCCAGGTCAAGGGTGCTGAGCGCGGCGGTGCCGACTTCGCCAAGCTGGGGCAGTTGGCGAACCTTGAGCATGAGGCGATCTTCAATGCCATCAAGCGCCAGGACCCGGACGCGGCGCGAGCCGCCATGGTGCTGCACCTGACCAACAGCCGGGACCGCTTTTCCGGGGAATGACAAGGAACCACCGTTGAACGAACACACATTGTCCATGCGCCTGGAGCGCGTGGCCGCCAACGTACCTGTCGGCGCACGCCTGGCTGATATCGGCTCGGACCACGGCTACCTGCCGGTGGCCTTGATGCGCCGTGGCGTGATCACGGCGGCAGTGGCGGGGGAAGTGGCAACCACGCCCTTTTACGCAGCCCAACGTACCGTGCGCGACAACGGCCTGGAGCAGCACGTCAGCGTGCGCCTGGCCGATGGCCTGGCGGCGATTGAACCTGGCGATGGGATCACCGCGGTCAGCGTCTGTGGCATGGGCGGCGAGACGATTCGCGACATTCTCGACAACGGCAAGCTGCACCTCAGCGGCCAGGAACGCCTGATCCTGCAACCCAACGGCGGCGAGCAACCCTTGCGCCAATGGCTGATGGATAACGGCTATCGCATCCTTGGCGAAGAGCTGTTGCGGGAAAACCGCTTTTACTACGAGATCATCGTGGCCGAGCGCACAGGCGCCGTGGCCTACACCGATGAGCAGCTGTACTTCGGCCCGTTGCAAATGCAAGCCCGCAGCCCGGAATTCCTGGCCAAATGGCAGCGGATGCTGCGCCAGAAGCACAAGACCCTGGCCAGTTTTGAGCAGGCCCGCCAGGCGGTGCCGGAGCAAAAACTGCAAGAAATTGCCCAGCAGGCGCGCTGGATTACCGAGCTGCTGGCGTGAAGTGACTTGTAACTTTTCCTACAGGTATGCAAGGATCTGCCCATGACTCAATTTTCGCAAAGCAACCGCCATCATCATCACGGACCTTCCTTCAGGTGCCGTGGTTGCTTGCGCTCACTGATTGACCAGACCCACTGATCACTCAATGAACCCCACCCAAGGCGCCTATGGCGCCTTTTTTATTGTCTGCAAACACTGGAGATTCAACCCATGACAATGCTACGTGGAACCCGAATGGTCACCGGTAAAGAAGCCGCAACGATGCGTGAAGTAGAAGGCCGTTTCCGGAGCTACCTTCATCGAAGCGGGCGCTGAGGAAGTCATCGTGCCCGCCCTATGGGGCCAGGACACGTTTATCGAAAAAACCGGCGGCAGTGAAATTATCGGGCAGATGTGGGCCTTCGATGACAAGGCGGGCCGCAAGTGTTGCCTGATCCCGGAAGCTACGGCGCTGTTCCAGGAGCGCAACGCGGACTTGCTCGAGGGGCGCGCGGCGGCGATGTTTTTCTACGTGGCGCGGTGTTATCGCTATGAGCGCCCGCAAGCCGGACGTTATCGCGAGTTCACTCAACTGGGGCTGGAGATTCTCGGCCCTGACCCCGAATTGGCGTTGCAACGCAGCCAGGCTCTGTGTACTGGGTTTCTGGACACGCTGGGGCTCGACTATGAGCTGAACCTGGCCGTGAAGCGTGGGCTGAGTTACTACCTTGAGGGCAACGGCTTCGAGGTGCGCTGCCCGACATTGGGTGCGCAACAGCAAGTGGTGGGCGGTGGGGCTTACCGTGAAGGCGCGGGCTTCGGTATCGGGCTTGAGCGGTTGGTGCTGGCGTTGGCGTGACGCACCAGGCGCCTCCCAGTGGGAGGCGCCTGCTTTGCTGCCCTCGAATATGCTCCAATAGCCGCCTTCTTTTGCTGACCCAGGAACCCCGTCATGGCCGAGACCACCGACCAAGCCTTCTACGACCGCGCAGACGCGCATATCGAACTGTCCAACGAGCAGCTCAAGATCTGTGAAAACCTCGGTGAGGTCAGTGCCTCGATGATGTTCGGCACCACGCGTTTCAATGCCTGGGCCAGCGCCCGCAACTTCAAGTCCGGCGCCGAAATGGCCGAGGCCCGGGAGGCGATGCTGAAGTATTTCTGTGATCAGTACCGGATGATGCTTGAGGATAACCTGGACGATCACATTAATAATTTCAGCCAGTACATGCGGGTCGTTTAGGTTCTGCGGGTCGGCCTCAAGGGCACGGGGTGGTGTTTGAATCCACCGGCGTTGGCGGCTGAATCAGCTGCACTTTTCTTTGCAATTGGTCGACCTGTTCTTTCTCGGCGCGCAGGGCCGAGCGCAGTTCCTTGTTTTCCATTTCCCAGATCTTTGCCCAGCGGGTGGCTGTCTTGCAGTCGAGGATCATCTGCCAGATATCCTGAAGCTTCAGGTACTGAACCAGCATCAACACTGCGACTGCCGTCATCACCAGCAGGGCGCCTGTCGCTACAACGTCCGACGTTGTCATTTCACTGTCCTTTTGCTCATTGCGTGGGTGTCTAACACTCGGCAAGGATATGTAGTGAATTGCGACACGTATAGAATGTAGACTTATACAGGTAAACAATTCATGCAGATGGAGAGGCCATGAAACGTGAACAAAAGCTCCAGCAGGTGCGCTGGGATCTGGCACTTCGCTATCGTTTGATCGAGACCGTTGCCTGGTGGGAAGGCCGCCTGACCACGGGGCACTTGATCCAGAGCTTCGGGATCAGCCGGCAACAGGCGTCAAAGGACATCAACACCTACATCAATGAACATGCGCCTAAAAATCTTACATATGACAAGCAGATCAAGGGCTACGTACCCAGCAAACACTTTGCCCCGCTGTTCATCGAAGACAGTGCGTCTGCGTACCTGCACCTGCTGAACCAGACCCACACGCGTATGCCTCACGTCGAAGGCCTGGCCCTGGCGTATGCGCACACCAAGGTGTTGCAGGTGCCGGACCGTTCGATCAAGCCCGAAATCCTGCGGCCCTTGCTCAAGGCGTGTCGCGAGCGCTTGCGGTTGGATATCGACTACGTATCACTCAACGCCCCGGAGCCTGAGGGGCGCACAATTGCCCCACACACGCTGATCTACACCGGCATGCGTTGGCATGTCCGGGCGTACTGCGAGAAGAACCGCAGCTACCGCGATTTTGTCTTGAGCCGCTTGCGTGGGGTACCGGAACTGCATGACCACGAATCGGACAACGGCATTGCAGCCGACGACGACTGGAACAACACCATCGCGGTGATCATCAAGCCCGACGAGCGCCTGAGCCCGGCGCAGAAGGACATCATCCAGACCGATTTCGGCATGGTCGATGGAAAGCTCGAGATTCACAGCCGTCAGGCCCTGGTGAAGTATGTGCTGCATCGCTTTCAGATTGACCCAAAGAACCTCAACCCCAAGCCGGAAGCGCAGCAAATCGTGGTCGCCAACCTTAAGGAGTTGAAGCCTTGGTTGTATGACTGAGGGCGGGTGCGAGCGTGTGGGTGACACGCTCGCAGCCGGGTTCAGAAGGCTTTGCGCAGAGCCGTCAGCAGGTTGTTTATTTGCGCGATGGGATGGCGGCGGCCTTTGCCCATTCGGCTGCCATTTTGATCTATCGCTCAGACAAAAAACGTTTCTTCGCAGGTGTCGCGTCGGCGACCCATCGAACGGGCTGCGCCTGCTCTTCCAATAGCCGACAAACTTGAAGGTTCAGCGCCACGAATTCATCCCAGGTATGCAGGGCGGCATAATTGAGCTCATATTGGCGGTCGACCCGGCAGATGTCGGGCCGCTCGGCGTAGATCGAGCAACCCTTGCCCGCCTCGCTGTAGTGCGTGCAGGCGCCGTCACCGCGATCCAGATAGCGGGTTTCGGGCGCCAGGTGCACATTGCGGCAACACAGGCCGCATTGGGTACAGGGAAAGGCCTGCATGCTCAGATCAACGATGCCAGCCATTGGCGCGTACTGTCGGCATTCCCCATTTCAAAGGGCACATCAACATTGCGCCTGGCCAGCTCGTGGCCGAGTACGACGTTGCGTTGCAGCTCGTTGTTGCAGGCCATCAGTTCTTCGGCGAATTGCGCCAGTTCATCGGCATCCAGGTTGAACTCCAGCTGGCTAAGCTCGGCCAGGTAACGGTCGAGCTCAAGGTTGATCGCCTGGAAGTCCCGCACCAGGCCGGCGTGCGGCATGACCGACTCGATAAACGCCCAGAGCTTTTTCGCCACGCTGCTGTGCAGCATGAAATAGTTGAGCCCCAGGGTCACCACGCCTGTGACCAGCGCACTGGCAAAGGCCGCCAGTTCACTGCCGAACGGGAAGTTGCACAGTGGCAGCAACTGGGCATACGCCAGCGAGCCCACCACGGTGGCGGAGCCCAGCGACATCAATGAAATCACCGCTTTGCACAGGTCCACAAACGCCAGTTGGTCGGGGTTGAAAATCAGCAGTTTGATGGCTTTGACCAGCTGGCCCCAGACCTCGCGAATGATCTTGATCGCCATCAACTGCGTGGTTGCCAGGATATTGAACAGCGTCGTTGTGAGGCTGCCCAGAATGCCCGCGAATACGCCGTCCTTGAAGGCAATCAGAAACTCATTGAAGCGTGCTTGCACCCGTTGCCAGATCCCTTGGAGCGTGCGGCTGATGCTGTCGATAAAACTTTCGAAACTGAAGTTGTGCTTGATCTTGTCGAGCAGGCTGGGCAGTTGATCGCGCAGTTCAAACCAGACCTCCGCCATCACCAGCCCGAGCATTTGGCGGGTGCCCATGTTCAACCCGGCTACGCCGGAAGCGGTGGCCGTCTGGTGCAGGAATTTGCTGCTGGTGTAATAGGTGTAGTTGATTTGTTGGTCGTAAGGCGCGCGGGCGGCTTTGTCGCGTTTACGCATTGCATCAGGGTCGATGGCTTTGAGCTCGCGGATCTTGTCTTCGCTCTTGCGGATTTTATCTGCGAGTTCGCGTGCCTTGTGTTGTTGCTCAGGCGTACCGCGCGGCAAGGTTTCAAGGCGTTTGCGGTCTCTGGCCAGGTCTTTTTCATGGCCGGTGATGAGGTTGGGTAAATGGTTCAGGTAGTCATTGATGGATGACTGTTTCTTCGACTTGTTGACCGTTTCCTGGGTCGATTGCAGGTTGCTGCTTTGGTTGGCCAGTGTCACACCGTCCAGCCCGGCGAGGATGCGCCCTGCGTCGCCATGGATCTCATTGGCGCTAATGACATGGTCAAGGTTTCTCGATTCGCCCTTGCCCATGACGACATTACGGTAGGGGTCGTGCAACGTACCTGCCTGCTGACTGAGTTTGTCTTTCAGGCCGGTCGCTTTGTAGTTTGGGTCTGAGTGATAAAGCGTCGAGTCATAGTCTTTTTTTTCCTTCTCGTACCGCTGCTGTTCGGCCTCTGTGGCCCAAATACCTGCGCGAACATTGTGCACGGTGTCGACTTCACCCCCGCGCTTGTCCTTGAAAAGAAGAAAGTCCAGGCCAAAGCTGGTAACCAGACTGGTGACAACGGTGTTCTCGAGCTCTTCGGCCCAAGGGAAATCCTGCGCGGCGGCGTGCATGATGGCATCCATGACAAACGAGGGGGAGTGATGAAAGGGGAGCGCTCTGGGCTCCCCTTGAACGCATCAAGCCTTCTTGAAGTTTTGCGCTTGGGCGTCGGCGTTGCTCAGTACCTCGTCCAGCTGGGTGCTGTTCAACATCATGGAGCCGTGGGCGTCCGTCTCCATCTCTGGCACACCTTGCTCGTTCAGCACGGCCTTGCCGTCGACCTTTTTGACTTTAAAAATCGGCGTGGTGATCACGTTGACCAGGATGGACGCCAAGGCGAAGCCGTTCTGGATGGTCAGCACGATGGACTCGCCAAAGCGCTTTAACTCAGCCTGCCCGTCGGCGTTGCGGCTTTTCGCATCCTCGATGACGCTGTTGATGCTCTTGAGGCTTTCGAAGTACTGGTTGAACTGTTCGAAAAGCCCGATCAGCGTGGTCCAGATGCTGTGAACATAGGTTTCGGTAGCATCGAGGTGATCGATTGCCTTGAGCAGTTTTTCGATGGCTTGATCGACTTCGCGGCTGGCCTTGCGTGCGTTTTTGAGTGCCTCTTCACCGTGGCTGTCATAAGCCCATCCGGCAATGGCCAGCACCGGCCCGGCCACTGCGGCGCCGAGAATGGCGGTACCGCCCGCCATGCCCAGGCCGCCGGTCGCCAGCGAGCCGCCGCCAATGGCCGCCAAGGTCGCGTTGGTGGCTGCAACACCCGCCAGCGACGAGATCGCCGTGCCGGTGGACGCTGCGCCCAGCGCCATCACCCCGCCGTACACCGCGAAACCCGCAGCCGCCCCGGCAGCACCGGCGCCGGCAGCAGAGCCCAGCACGCCGATGGCGGTGTAGCTGTAGTTGGAGATGGTTTGCAGCTTGTGCTTGGGAATGTTGATTTCCAGCTTGTTCTGGCGACCGGCGTTCAACTGCTGCAAGAGCGAATCGGCCAGGGTTTTGAACTCATTAAAGCTTTTACCGATTTGCAGCTCTTTTTCGCCCAGTACGCTCAATGCCGAGGTGGTGGCGGTTTCTTGCGCGTCAAAAGCGCGCTTTTTGACGTCATAGCGCTGTTTGGCGCTATTGACGATCTCGTCGGCTTCGGAATGTTTCTGGTAACCGTCATAGCCTTTCTTGGCGCCATAGGCGGCGCTGACCAGGGCGGCTGCACCGAGGATGAGAGGAAGAGGCATATCAATATCCCTTTGATTATTTTGAAGTTAACGACTTGGGTAAGGCAATGGAAAGCGTGATCTTAGAAGCGATATCGGCAAAGTGCCATCATGCTTTAGGCGGGTGTTGAACTTTTTTAGCCGGGAGGCGCACGGTGACAAGTGTGTGCTCGCCAGTGAGTGTTTTTGCCCCATTTTTGTGCGCGCGCCATCGCCGGTTCATCGCCAGGGCGCCTATCTCCAGTACGCCCGTAACGGCCCGTATCTTGCTTGGGCCTTCTCAATCAATGACATGGCATTTTGCTTCTAGTCATTTCCAGCTTGTTTTCCGGAGCGGTCGGCCATGCACACTCTTCTATCACCCGGTATCCATTTGCTCGGCCGTTTCGGTTTTGCGCGCAAGTTCCAGGTGCTGTTTTTCCTGTTCATGCTGCCCCTGGCGGGGAGCCTCTGGATGATTGGTTCGGACTATCGCGATAAATTAACCGTGATTTCCAGCGAGCAGTCCGGCGTGCACCAACTGTTGGCCCTGGACACGCTCGATGGCCAATTGACCGCGCAACGCAACCTGGCCGCGCGCTGGAAAGCCCTGGACATCCTGCACACGCCGACACCCGCTGCCCAAGCCGCGATGGACCAGGTGGATGCGGGTAACCCGTTGATTATGCAAAGCCTGCAAGCCCTGGGTGAGGCGCTCAAAAACCAGAACGCCAGCGCTGACACGCTTGCGCGTTTCGAGGCGTTGCAGGTGGCGGTCAGGGGCATGGACACCCAGTCCCTGCGCACCGTGGGCTGGTGGCCGGACGGCTACGACCGTTTCACCGCCGCGTTGACGGCGCTGCAAACCCTGCGCGAGCAAATCACGCTGGACACAGGCCTGATCCTCGACCCGTGGCTGGAAACCTACCTGCTGATGCAGATGTCCACCCAGCACACCCCGGACCTAATCGAGCGCATCGGTCGCACGGCCAGCGTCGGCCAGTCGTCCATCGCCTCGGGGCAGTTCACCTTGCAAAGCCGCTTGCAGATGCGCGACCTGCGCGGCCGTATCGGCGATGCACGCGACCAATTGGCCAAGGCCGCCGCTTCGCTAAAAGCCAAGCAATATCCCGGGATCGAGCCATGGACGGCGCAATATGACAGCAGCCTGCTGCTGCTGGATAACCAACTTAAAACCTTGGACGACGGCGTGTTTGGCGGCACCATCAAATTGGATAGCGCCGCCTTCGACAGCAGCGTCGACAGCATGCTGGGCGCGTTGGGGGCGTTGCGCAGCCAGTCGCTGAACTCACTGGATGCGCGCCTGAGTTACTACCGCGAACGCTCGCTCCAGCACTTTATTCCGGTAGCGGCGACGTTCAGCCTGTTGGCGCTGGCCGCGCTGTACTTGTTTATCTGCCTGCAAGCCTCGATCCGGCGCAGCGCCAGTGGCATCACCACACTGGCCGAGTCCCTGCGCGACGGCAACCTGTGCGTCGAGGTAGCGGTAGAAGGCCGCGATGAGCTGGCGGCAATCAGCACCGCGCTCAATGTCGCCGTGATGCAATTGCGCACCAGCCTGCTGGGCGTCAACCACGAGACCCAGCAACTCGGTTCAGCCGTGCTGACCCTCAATAGGCAGTCGGGCAGCACCCTCACTGAGGTTGAAGACCAACAACACCAAATCAGCCAGATTGCGGCCGCCGCGACCCAACTGGCCGCCACCTCCATGGGCGTGGCCAAGAGCTGCGAGCAGGCGTCGGGCAGTGCGCAGCACACTCGCCGGATTGCCGAAGACAGCAGCCGCGACAGCCAGCGCACCACGGCAAGTATCCAGCAACTTAACCAGCGCCTGACCGACACCGCCAACGCACTGGAGCAGGTCAGCCAGCAGGGCCAGCAGATCCAATCGGTGGTCGACACTATTCGCGGCATTGCCGAACAGACCAACCTGCTGGCGCTCAATGCCGCCATCGAGGCTGCGCGCGCGGGCGAGCAGGGGCGTGGTTTCGCCGTGGTGGCTGATGAAGTGCGCAGCCTGTCGCAACGCACCCAGGCGTCCACCGCGCAAATCGCCGGCACCGTAGACAGCCTGCGCGCCACCGTCAGCCAAGCGGTCAGCCTGATGGGCGCGGCGTGCGACCAGGCACTGACCGATGCCGAATCCGTGACGGGCCTTGGCACCCGCCTGGGCGAAATTGCCGGTGCGGTGCAACACGTCACCGACACCCTGGCGCAGATCGCGGCAGCGGTGGAAGAACAGGCCGCAACGGCCGATGAGGTCAGCGGTAACATCCAGCAGGTCGACCAGGCGGCAGGGCGCTTGCTGGACGGCGCACGGGCGGTGAATCAGGCGGCGGACACCTTGAGCAAGGGCAGCCGGGCATTGAGTGATAACACCGCGCGGTTCCGGCTGAGCTGAAGCACTGGCAGTTGAACAATAGGTACCGCCGATACACCCAGGCATTCGTTCCGGGGCTTACCTATCGCAAATGGATGCTTGAAGCCCACAAGCACAACCAGCGCTACGGACGGCGGGTCCTGCAAGGGCACTCCACTGGGCCGGCGTAGTCTCATGCCCACACACCCAACCTTGTTTTGCGGAGCTGCCCATGATCACCGTCCACCACCTGAACAACTCGCGCTCACAGCGCATCCTCTGGTTGCTTGAGGAACTCGGCCTGCCCTACGAGATCAAGCGCTACCAGCGCGACCCGAAAACCAACCTGGCGCCCCCGGAACTCAAGGCGATCAACCCGCTGGGCAAATCCCCGGTCATCGAAGATGGCAGCCTGGTATTGATCGAGTCCGCCGCCATCATCGACTACCTGATCCGCCGCCACGGCCAAGGCCGCCTGCAACCTGATCCTGCCACCGCCATCTACGACAAATACGTGCAATGGCTGCACTTTGCCGAAGGCTCGGCGATGCTGCCGTTGATGCTCAACCTCTACGTTGGTCGTTTGGGCGAGGCGGGTGCGCCCTTGCACCCGCGTATCGAATCGGAAGTGGCCAATTACCTGGGCTATTTGAACAGCGTCCTGGCGGACACGCCTTATCTGCTGGGTGATGAACTGAGCGGCGCGGACATCCAGATGAGCTTTATCGGCGAAATCGCCAAAGCCCAAGGCAAGTTGCCAGCCTATCCAAACCTGGCGGCCTGGGTGCAACGCTTCCAGGCGCGACCTGCGTACCGCAAGGCGGTGGAGCAGGGCGGCGAGTACGCGTTCGCCAAGTAAACTGGCGCCTGGTCTCAATGCCTGGGCCTATTGTCCCTCGAAGCGCTTCAGAGAAAATGACGACAGGTCCAGGTCACTCGACCCGCGCATGCACCACTGCGCAAACGCCTCACCCAGCGCCGCCGAATGCTTGAAGCCGTGCCCCGAGCACGGCGACACCACCAGGGTGTGCTGCAACGAGGGGTGTTCGTCGATGATGAAATCGTGGTCCGGGGTGACGGTGTAGGCACACACCGCCGACTTGACCACGTTGGCCGACACGCCAGCGATACGGCCCTTTACCTGCTGCTCGTACATCTCCCGCGCTTGCGCCGCCGAGACAGTGCGGTCCAGCGTTTCAGGCGTGGCCGTGGTGTGATACTGCGCCGTGGCCAGCTTCATGCTGCCTTCGCCGGGCAACGCCGGGAACCCATAGTGCGTCTGATCCTGCCCGTGCGTGAGGATGTAAGTGGGCGATTTACCCACCAGATCTGCACCGGCCTCAAGCGCGAACCAAAGCAACTGTTGCCGGTAAACACTGAGCAGTCGATCAAACGGCGCGCCGAGTAAACCGCCGGCCCAGTTGCCCGCACTCACCACCAGCTTGTCGGCCTGTAGCGTGCGCTGGTCGGTGGTCACCGTGACGCCGTGGGCATCCGAACTGATGTGCGTCACCGTCTCGCCCTTGTACAGCGTGGCGCCGTGTTGCTCGGCCAGCGTGAGCTGCACATCAATGCAGCGCTCAGGGCGCACAAAGCCACCGCCGGGCTCGTAGTAGCCGATGGCGCTGTCCGCCACCTGGGCAAATTGGGGGAAGCGCTGGCGAATCTGCGCAGCGTCCAGCAACTCATGTTCGATGCCATAGGTCTGCGCCAGGCCGATGGTACGCAGGGTGAAGTCGGTTGCATCGCTGGGGTCGAAGTCATCACGGGAGGTGAGCACCAGCAACCCCGATTGCTCAAACAGCGCCTGCCCCGACAACGCCTCAAGCTCACGCCAGATAGCGTGCGAACGCCGCACGATGGGCACATATTGCGCGCCTTCGCCCACCGACAGCCGCGTAATACGCGTATCGCCATGGCTGGAACCAAAGCTGTGGGGCGGGTGGTGACGGTCTATACCGGCGACGTTTACCCCGGCTTTTGCCAGTTGATACAGCGTGGCGGCACCCATGGCGCCCAGGCCGATGACCAGTGATTCGTAGCGTTCCAAGGTGGGTACTCGCGTGTGAGGGCAGGGCAGTAGTTGAGGGGAATGCGCGGGAAAAAACAATCGAAATTGCGGCAGGCTGAATTCCCGAGCATGACTATGCGGTCTGTTTACATATGCCAATTACATAGTTCTGTGAAATTTTTTATTCTTTCCTAACCTATGTCCCCTTCATGCAAAGTCCGCCTTTCCTGCGATGACTTTCCATCGCTCTCGACCGCAAGGCCCAATGGCCGTTATCCGCATGGAGCATGCAATGGGTGTGAATCAGAACCTGCACTTCGGTCTGATTGGCCAGATGTTCAAAAGTGACTACAGCTGGCTGTGCGCGCGCGTTGGCCGGGCGATGGGATGCCCGCATGGGGCTCAGGACATCGCTTCGGAAACCTTTTTACGGGTGCTGGCGTTACCGGACCCTGCGGCCATTCGCGAGCCGCGGGCGTTGTTGACCACCATTGCGCGGCGCCTGATGTATGAGGGCTGGCGCCGCCAGGACCTGGAGCGCGCCTACCTGGAAGCGCTGGCGCAGGCGCCGCAACTGGTGCACCCGTCGCCGGAGGAGCGTTTGTTGTTGATCGAGACGCTGCTTGAGGTCGACCGTTTGCTCAACGGCTTGTCGGCCAAGGCCAAGGCAGCGTTCCTGTATCACCAACTGGACGGTTTGACCTATGCACAAATTGGCGAGCGGCTGGACGTTTCGGTCAGCCGGGTGCAGCAGTACATGGCTGATGCGTTCAAGCGCTGCTACCTGGCGATGGCGCAGCCATGAGCAGTACCGTAGCCGATGAGGCCATCATCGAGGAGGCGGCGCAGTGGATGGCATTACTGCAGTCGGGGCATGCCAGTGCCCAGGAACAGAATGCCTTTCGCCGCTGGCGCGAGGGCGACCCACGTCGCGCCGAAGTCTTCAACAGGATGGGCAGCGGCCTGTCGATACTCGGCAACGAAGGCCTGCGGCGCATGCCCCGCGAGAACTTGCTGCACACTTTGAACGCACCTTCGGGCCGTCGCAGTTTTTTGCGCACGACCCTGGCGCTGGCCGGCTTCGCTTCTCTGGCAAGTATCGTCACGCGGCTGTCCGACAACTGGCTGCCATACGGAACCCTGCGCACTGGCACGGGCGAGCGTTTGAACCTCACGCTGGAAGACGGCAGCGCGTTGAGCCTGGATGCACGCAGTAAGGTGGTGATGCAGTTCGACCCGCAGCAACGGCTATTGCAGTTACTCGATGGCAAGCTGCTGGTGGACGTGGCCAGGGACAGCCTGCGCCCGTTTATTGTCGAGACCGAACAAGGCCGCATGCGTGCGTTGGGCACGCGGTTCCTGGTGCAACAGGGCGAAGGCCAAACGCAAATCACGATGCTGCACTCCCAAGTGCAGATCACCACGCGCAGCGGCGCCATACAGGTCATCAATGCCGGCCAGAAAGCCACGTTCGACACACAAGGCGTTCTCAAGCTGGAAGCCGCCAGTGGCGGCGAGGCGGCCTGGACGCAAGGCCTGCTCCAGGTACGCGACCGTTCACTGGGTGAAGTCGTGGAGGCGTTGCGTGACTACCGGCGCGGTATTATCCGCGTCAGCCCCGAGGCGGCCAGCCTGCGTTTGAGCGGGATTTTCCCGCTGGACGACAGCCAGAGCGCCCTGCAATTGCTGGCCAAATCCTTGCCGGTGCAGATCGATTATCACAGCCCGTATTGGGTCAGTATCGAGCGCCGATAAAATAATTTATCGGGGCCCTATAAAAAACCCGAGGTTGTTGCACACCTCAATGCAGGCAGAGATTTATCCACCTGCACGCGCGCTGTTGTAGCGTTATAAACCCATGCTTTTTTAGCCTAACGGCGGCCTATAAAAACTCCTGATTGGTTGTTCAACCCATCAACTGCATAACACTGATGGGGAAGCTCAACCATGCAATTCACACACCTCAGCCGCTCAACGCTGGCGGCGTTGTCTCTGGCCATTGGCGTGACCTTGACCGGTCATGGCGCCATCGCTTTCGGGCAGCCGGCGCCGGTTGCGGCCGCCCAAGCCCGCACCTTCGACTTTGATATCGCCAGCGGCCCGCTTGACCAGACATTGCTTGATCTGTCGCGCCGCAGCGGGCAGAACATCGCCTTCCAGCAAGACCTGGTGCAAGGCCTTACCAGCGCACCTGTGCGCGGCCGCTTCACCACCGAGCAAGCGTTGCAGCAGGCCCTGCGCGGTTCAGGCCTGGATGCCGTGGCGAGTGGCGACGGCGGTTGGGTGCTGCATCGGGTCACCAAGGCGCCCGCTGCCAGCGTCAAGCCTGCCGCCGTGGCGGCCAAAGTACCCGGCGATGTGGCCCTGGAAAAAGTCGTGGTCACCGGCTCGCGCATCGCCCGCGCGCAAGTCGAAGGGCCGTCGCCGGTCACGGTGATCAGCAGCGAAGAGATCACCAATCGGGGCTACAAAAACGTCTACGACGCCATCGCCTCGCAAACCCAGAACACCGGCATGACCCAGGGCGAAGACTATGGCAACACCTTCCAGCCGGCCGCCAGTGCACTCAACCTGCGCGGGCTGGGGCCCAACCACACGCTGGTGCTGATCAACGGCCGGCGCGTGGCCGACTACCCCACGGCCTACGATGGCATGGTCAACTTCACCAACCTTGCGAACATCCCGGCGGTGATGATCGACCGCATCGAAATCCTCAGCAGCGGCGCCTCGGCGGTGTATGGCTCGGATGCGATTGCCGGTGTGGTCAACATCATCCTCAAGGACAAGATCAGCGGCGTGGATGTCAATGTGCGCGGTGGTTATGCCGAACGGGGCGGCGGTGACAACCAGCGCCTGCAAATCAGCGGTGGTGACAGCTGGGGCGATTTTGACGGCGTGTTCGGCCTGGAGCTGACCAACCGCCAGCCGATCTGGAGCAACCAGCGCGGTTTTATGACCGACGGCCCGGCGGTCAATGTCGGCTACCGGCGCAACCTCGACAGTGGTGCATACCTGGGACCCGGTTGCGGTGCCTACGGCGGTATCTACAACGGCAAGCTGGGCAATACCGGCAACCGCTGCACCACCAACCAGTACTACAACGACTACTCGACCCTGCAAGCCGAGAAGGAAAACTACGACGGCTACACCCGTGGCACCTGGCACTTCAGCGACAGCGGCAAGGTGTTTGCCGACTTGATGTTCGGCTTCGATCACACCCAGAACAACACGCGTGGACCGAGCTTCACCTCGCCGGACTTTATCAACCAGACCACCGGCAACCTGGAGCGCTGGTCGCGCAATTTTGCCGCGGAAGAAATCGGCGGCAAGACCAGCAACAACAGCAAATGGCGCGAGCTGTCCTGGACCGGCACCCTGGGGCTTGAAGACAAGTTCGCCAACAGCGACTGGGGTTATCAACTGGCGGCCAACCGCTCCGAATACACCAGCGACCGCACCACCCGTTACACGCCGTTGAGCGGCATCCGCGACTACTTCCTGGGGCCGCAACTGGGCACGCAGGATGGCCACCCGGTGTTTGCCCCGGACCCGTCGCGGCTCGACCAGCCGCTGACCGAAGACCAGTGGCGGCAGTTTCGCGGCAACCTGGTGCAAAAGAGCAAGTCAGTGTCCCAGACCTTCAGCGCCAACATCAACGGCGACCTGTTCGACCTGCCGGCCGGGCCGGTGGGTTTTGCCGGCGTGACCGAAGTGGGGCGCCAATCCTACAGCGTGCATGTGGATGACCAACTCAATGACGGCACCTTCTACAACACCACGCCAGCCTCGAATTCCGGTGGTTCGCGCGACCGTTATGCGGCGGGCGGCGAGTTCAGCATTCCCGTCACCGACACGCTGCTGGCCTCGGCCGCCGGGCGTTGGGATCAGTACAAATTCAGTGGCCGCTCCGAGCAACAGAAAACCTACAACCTGGGCCTTGAGTGGCGGCCGATCAACAGCCTGCTGTTTCGTGGCAGCTATGGCACCAGCTTCCGTGCGCCGGACCTCAACTACATCTACCAGGCCGACACCAGAGGCTACAAACCCGACCAGATCGACTACTACGGTTGCAGCAAGGGCATCGAAAGCGCGTGCAATCGCGGGCGTGTCGACTACACCCAAAGCGGCACGCCGGACCTTGCGCCTGAGCGCGGTAAATCCTGGACCTATGGTGTGGTCTGGTCGCCGTCGCGCCAGTTCGATGTGTCGGCCGACTTCTGGCGCGTGCAGATCAAAGACCTGCTGACCACCGTCGACATCAACCGCCTGCTGCAACAGGAAGACCAATGCCGTAACGGCCTGCTCGACGCCACCACCTGCGCCGATGTGCTGGCGCGTGTGCAACGTAACGCCGGCAACGCCGCCGTCGACCCGAACCAGTTGCAACAGGTGCATATCAATGCCATCAACGCCGCCAGCGAGCGGGCCAGCGGCCTGGACCTCAAGAGCAATATCCGCTGGGGCGCCGGCGAGTACGGCGCGTTCAGCTCGGTGATCGGCTACAGCCTGGTGCTGTCTCATTACCTCAAGGACTCGGATGAGGCGCAAACCCAGAACGTGCGCAGCAGCACCAACTTCTACGACTGGCGCAGCAAGGTCAACGCCAGCCTCACCTGGGATTATCAGCGCTTCACCACCACTCTGACCGGGATGCGTTATGGCAGCGTCACCAACGGCGCGGGCACCGGGCGCTTGTCGCCGTGGGCCACCTTCAACGCCAGTGCGCGCTACCAGGTGACGGACGCGGCCAGCGTCGGCCTGACCGTCAATAACCTGTTCAATACCTACAAGCATGATGACTCCGCGTGGCCGTACTACCCGGTCGGCAACTACGACCCTTACGGCCGACAAGTCTGGTTGGACGTGAGTTACCACTTCGGCAAATGAGTGCATAAGGACATGCGTTAACGGTCTAACCGGCGCCCTATAAAAACCTCGGCGCCGCCGCACAACCCTGCATACCCAGACCAAAGGACAGGGAGCCCTCGACGCATGCCTATGCCACGACACACACGCTTTTTACTCAGCCTCGCCGCCACGGTCGCCACCGGCACCGTGGTCGCCACGCCGCTGGATATTCCGGCCGGTTCGCTGGACAAAACCCTGCTGAGCATTTCCCAGCAAAGCGGCAAGCCGATTTCGTTCGAGCAACACTTGGTCAGCGGCCTGAATGCGCCGGCGATCAAGGGCGATTTGAGTGCCGGTGAAGCCCTGCAAATCGCCCTGCAAGGCACCGATTTGCAGGACAGCGAAAGCGCCAGCGGCATTGTCTTGAGCGCCGCACCGCCGGTAGCCGCCACTGCTTCAGTCGCGACCGGCGTGGAAAGCCCCTCGGTGATCCCGCAATTGCAACGCATCGAAGTCACCGGCAGCGCCATCCGCCGGGTCGATGCGGAAACCGCTGTGCCGGTGACCATCCTGCGCACCGAAGAACTGAAAAAACAGGGCGTCACCAGCACCGAGCAACTGATCAGCCGTATTGCCGCCAACCAGTCCTCGGTCGGCTCCGGTCGCTCGATCGGCTCCAGTAGTGGTGGGGCGGCCTTTGCCGATTTGCGCGGTATCGGCCCGAACAAAACCCTGGTGCTGCTCAATGGCCGCCGCCTGGCCAACAACGCCACCAATGCGATCAACGGCTCGGGTGTCGACCTCAACACCATCCCGTTTGCCGCCATCGACCGCGTGGAAGTGCTGCGCGACGGCGCCTCGGCGCTGTATGGCACGGACGCCATCGGCGGGGTGATCAACTTCATCACCAAAAAAAGCGTGACCGACGGCCAACTGACCCTGGGCGGCAGCACGCCAACCCGTTCCGGCGGCGGCGAAACCAATAACTTCAGCGGCAGCTGGGGCTTTGGCGACCTGGAAGAAGACCGCTTCAACGTGTTCGGCGTGGTCAGCCACGACAAACAGCAAAGTCTCAAGGCCAAGGACCGCGACTACACCTACAACTACCAGCCGGGCCGTGGCCTGGATTATTCGTCGGGCATCGCCTCACCGGCCAACTACAGCCAGGGCGCGAACGCGAGCAACCCGTTGGCGGCGTCCGGCTGTAATGCCCCCGGCTTGATTTCGCGCAGTGGCATCTGCCGGCAATCGCTGTGGAGCTACCTGGACCTGGTGCCGGAAACCGAAAAGACCTCGTTTTTCGGCAAGGCCAGCGGCAAATTGGCCGACGACCACACCGTGAGCCTCGAATATTTCTGGGCGCGCAACCTTAACCGCACCCAAATCGGCCCCGGCTTGTTGCAAGGCCTGCAAGTGCAACCCGGCACGCCGTACTACCCTGGCAACGGTATCACTCCAGGCCCGACTCAATTTGCGCTGGACCCCACGCAACCGGTGGACGTGAACTGGCGCGAAAGCGAAGTAGGCCCGCGCAAGCATGAAGACGACAACGTCGGCCAGCGCCTGCTGCTGACCTTCGAAGGCACCCTGGCGGGCTGGGATTACAACGTCGGCGCGGCCTACAACCAGAACAAAGTCACTAACGCGATCCAGAGCGGCTATGTGGATGACCGCGCGGTGGCCAACGGCATCAACACCGGTGTGATCAACCCGTTCGGCCCGCAGTCAGCCGCCGGCCGTGCATTGCTGGATGCCAGTGGTGTGGATGGCGATTACGGCACCGCGGTGGGCCGGGTCAAAAGCATTGATGGGCGCATCAGCCGCGACATTGGCGACTGGTTCGGCGCGGGGCCGTCGGCGCTGGCGCTGGGCGGTGAGTACCGCAAGGAAGACTTCCACCAGGACTTCGCCGACTTTGCCGCCAATGTGCAAAGCCTGGGCGTCGACCCGGCCGCCACAGTGGCGGGTGACCGCAGCGTGTCGGCGCAATACGCCGAGGTGAATGTACCTGTGCTCGACAGCCTGGAACTCTCCGCCGCGTTGCGCCATGACAAGTACAGTGACTTTGGCAACACCACCAACCCCAAATACTCGTTCCGCTTCCAGCCGTTCCGCGAGCTGGTGGTGCGTGGCGCCTACAGCGAAGGCTTCCGGGCACCGTCCTTGTATGAGCTGTACAACCCCAACTTCACCACCTTCACCGTGGCCAACTACAACGACCCGCGCCTGTGCGCCGGTGGCCGGCCGAGCAACGGTGGCCTGGCCAACCGCGACTGTGCGCAGCAGTTCTTCAGCCGCAATGGCGGCAACCAGAGCCTGAGCCCCGAAACTGCGCGTAACGTGACTTTGGGCTTTGTGTACCAGCCGGTCACCAACCTGTCGGTGGGCCTGGACTTCTGGTGGATCAAGATCGCCAACCAGATTGCTGAATTCCCGGAGTCGGCGGTGTTTGAACAACCGGACTTGTACGCCGACCGCATCGTGCGCAAGGCCGATGGCTCCATCGACCATATCGTCACCGGGCTTGCGAACCTGGGTAAGGTCAAGACCAATGGTGTCGACGTGAGCCTTGACTACCGCTTTGCCGAATCCAAGTTCGGCCAGTTCGGCGCCAACCTGCAAGGCACTTACGTTGATCGTTATGTGTACCAGCAGCAGCTCAAAGGTGACTACATCGACAAGGCCGGTGACTTTCGCGGCGGTGATTTTTCCTCGGCTGGCGCCGTCGCGCGCTGGCGTCACAGCCTGACCGGCACCTGGAACCAGGGCCCGCTCGGCGCCTCGCTGACCAACCGCTACACCAGCGGCTACAACGACTACAACCGCGCCTACCACGACAAAGTCGGGGCCTGGAGCGTGTGGGACGTGGCCGGCACTTATACCTGGCGAGATACCGCACAGATCACCGTGGGCGTACAGAACCTGTTCGACCGCGAGCCGCCGTTCAGCAACCAGACCTCGACGTTCCAGAGCGGTTACGACCCGCGTTACTCCGACCCGTTTGGACGCACGTTGTATAGCCGGGTTTCCTACAACTTCTGAGCCTGAAATACAGCCTCAAGCACAAAGCCAATCAACTGTGGGAGCTGGCTTGCCTGCGATAGCGGTGTATCAGTCGATGAAATACTGACTGACAGGGCCTCATCGCAGGCAAGCCAGCTCCCACCCTTGATCTTCAGTGTTTTCAAGAAAGGAGCCACCGTTGTGACCCTGTTTCGTTTCATCTTGGGTACGCTACTGATAGGTCTGTGGGCGCCGTTTTTGCTGGCTCAACCCACGCACGCGCTGACCGTATACGGCGAGGCGCCAAAATACCCGGCGGGCTTCCAGCACCTGGATTACGTCAACCCAAACGCCCCTAAGGGCGGCAGTTTTCGTCGCTCGTCCATGGAAGGCGGCGCGTTCGACCACCTGATCCCCTATGTCGACAAAGGCACCGGCATCACCCAGATCCAGGGCTGGCTGTACAGCCCGTTGGCTTACCGCGCGCAGGACGAGCCCTACACCGTGTACGGCCTGGTGGCCCAGCGCATGGAGCTGGCGGACGACCACACCTGGATACGTTTTTACCTCAACCCCAAGGCGCGTTTTGCCGATGGCACGCCCATCACCGCCCAAGACGTGGCCTACACCTTCAAGCTGTTCATCACCCAGGGCAGCCTGGCCTACCGCCAAAGCTTTGCCGATGTGGACCAGGTGTTGGTGGAGTCGCCGACCCAGGTGCGCTTTACCTTCAAGAGCGCCGACAACCGCACCTTGCCGCTGGACATCGCCTCGTTGCCGGTGCTGCCGGAGCATTGGTGGCGCGGGCGCAATTTTGCCAACGGTGGTGGCTTTGAACCGCCGCTGGGTAGCGGCCCTTATCGCATCAGCGCAGTGGACAACGGCCGCAGCGTCACCTTCGAGCGGGTCAAGGACTGGTGGGGGCAAGACCTGCCGGTCACCAAAGGGCAGTACAACTTCGACACCCTGCGCCTGGAATTTTTCGCTGATACCGATGTGTCGCGCCAGATCCTGCAAGCCCAGGGCTATGACTTTAACCGTGAGTTTTCGGCCACCAGTTACTCGGTGGGCTACGACGGCGAAGCCCTGCGCGACGGGCGCCTGCAACGTGAGCAACTGGCGCCCAACGCCGTACAGGGCACCCAGGGGTTTGTGTTCAATCTGCAAAAACCGCAGTTCCAGGACCGCCGCGTGCGTGAGGCGCTGAGCCTGTTATGGGACTTCGACTGGAGCAATCGGCAGATGATGCACGGCATGTACTTGCGCCAGCGCAGCTTCTTTTCCCGCAGCCCATTGGCGGCCAGTCAGCTGCCCGACGCCCAGGAGCGGGCGCTACTCGAACCCTGGCGCGGCCAGGTGCCGGAGGCGGTGTTCGATGAGGTCTATCAACCGCCGCACACCGACGGCAGCGGGCGCATTCGGCCCCAGCAGGCGCAAGCCTTGAAGTTGCTCGAAGCGGCGGGCTGGACACCCAAGGGCGACCAATTGGTGAATGCCGAGGGCACGCCGTTGCAGTTCACCTTCCTCAACAGCCAGAAGGGGTTCGAGCGTTTGTTGCTGCCGTACAAGCGCAACCTGGCGCAGATCGGCATCGGCTTCAACATTCGCATGATCGACTCCGCCCAGTACACCAACCGCGTGCGTGCCAGGGACTACGACATGATTGTCGTCGGCTATCCGGTCAGCCCTTCGCCGGGCCGCGAGTTGATCAACTACTTTGGCTCCGAAAGTGCCGACGACCCGGGCTCCAACAACTATATGGCGCTGCGCAACCCGGCAGTAGACGCATTGATCGATGGCCTGGTGCGCGCCAATGACCGTCCGAGCATGGTGCGCTACGCCCACGCCCTCGATCGCGTTTTGCAGTGGGGCTTCTACTGGATTCCCAACTACTACCCGCCAGGCTCGTCGTCACTGTGGTGGAACCGTTTCGGCCGCCCGCGCACCGCGCCGCTCAATGAAGTGGGGATCGACACCTGGTGGGAGCTGAGCCCGACGCCGCTGACCACCGCGCAAATGCGCGAACTGACTGAGGTGAGCCAACATGCTGGCCTATAGCGCACGCCGTTTACTGCTGATCGTGCCGACCCTGCTGTGCATTCTGCTGGTCAATTTTTTTATCGTGCAGGCCGCACCCGGTGGCCCGGTGGAGCAAGCCATTGCGCGCCTGCAAGGCATCGGCACCCAGGCCTCCGTCGCCGGCACCCGTGTGGAAGCGGGCAGCAATGAGTCGCGCACCACCCGTGGCCTGGACCCTGCGCTGTTGGCCGATATCGAGCGCCAATATGGCTTCGACAAACCCCTGGGCGCACGCCTGTGGCTGATGCTCAGCAGCTACGCGCGACTGGATTTTGGCGACAGCTTCTTTCGCGGCGCCAAGGTCACCGACCTGATCCTGCAAAAACTGCCGGTCACTTTGTCGCTGGGCTTTTGGGCCACGCTGATCTGCTACCTGGTGTCGATCCCGCTGGGCATCCGCAAAGCCGTGCGCCATGGCAGCCGCTTTGATGTGTGGAGCAGTGCGGCGGTGATCATCGGCCATGCCATGCCGGCGTTCCTGTTTGCGTTGTTGCTGATCGTGGTGTTCGGCGGTGGCAGCCTGTTGAACTGGTTCCCGGTGCGCGGGCTGGTCTCGGAAAACTTCGCCAGCCTGTCGTGGGCGGGCAAGGTCGTCGATTACTTCTGGCACCTGGTGCTGCCGGTGTCGGCGCTGGTGATCGGTGGTTTTGCCACCCTGACTATCCTGACTAAAAACAGCTTCCTCGATGAAATCAGCCGCCAGTACGTGGTGACCGCACGGGCCAAGGGCTTCAGCGAAAAACAGGTGCTGTACAAGCACGTGTTTCGCAACGCCATGCTGTTGATCGTGGTGGGGCTGCCCCAGGCGCTTACGGCCATGCTGTTCGGCGGCTCGCTGCTGATTGAAGTGATTTTCTCCCTCGACGGCCTCGGCCGCCTGAGCTACGAAGCGGCCGTGGCGCGGGATTACCCCGTGGTGTTCGGCACGCTGTTTATCTTCACCTTGGTGGGGCTGGTGATCAAATTGCTCGGTGACTTGTGTTACCGGCTGCTGGACCCGCGTTTGGATTTCTCTGCGAGGGCGCATTGATGCAGGCTTTTTCCCCGACCACACGCCGGCGCTGGCTGCACTTCAAACGCAATCGCCGGGGCTGGTGGTCGCTGTGGTTGTTTCTGGCGCTGTTCGTCGCCTGCCTGGGCGGTGAGCTCTTGGCCAATGACAAACCCTTGCTGGTGTCTTACCAGGGCGCATTGTATTTCCCGGCATTCGAGCGCTATACCGAGCAGGATTTTGGCGGCACGCTGCCGTTTCAACCGGACTATCGCGACCCTTACGTGCGCGAATTGATCGAAGGGCAGGGCGGCTGGATGTTGTTCGCGCCGGTGCCGTTCAGTTATGACACGGTCAACTACGACCTCACCGCACCTTCGCCCACGCCGCCCAGCGCGCAGAACTGGCTGGGCACCGACGACCAGGCGCGGGACGTGCTGGCACGGGTAATTTTCGGCACCCGCGTGTCGCTGTTATTTGCGCTGGCATTGACCGTGGTGAGCGCCTTGATCGGTATCGCCGCCGGCGCGCTGCAAGGCTATTACGCCGGCTGGATCGACCTGCTGGGCCAGCGCCTGATCGAGATATGGTCCGGGCTGCCGGTGCTGTACCTGCTGATCATCCTTTCCGGGTTTGTCGAGCCGAGCTTCTGGTGGCTGCTGGGGATCATGGCACTGTTCTCCTGGCTGACCCTGGTGGACGTAGTGCGCGCCGAGTTCCTGCGCGGGCGCAACCTGGAATACGTGAAGGCCGCGCGCGCCCTCGGTGTGGGCGATTTTGCGGTGATGCTGCGGCACATTTTGCCGAATGCGGTGACCGCCACCTTGACCTACCTGCCGTTCATTCTGACCGGGGCGATTTCCACACTCACGGCCCTGGATTTTCTCGGCTTCGGCATGCCCACCGGCAGCGCGTCGTTGGGTGAGTTGATCGGGCAGGGCAAAAACAACCTGCAAGCCCCATGGTTGGCGCTGACGGCGTTTTTTGCGCTGGCGCTGATTCTGTCCCTGTTGGTGTTTATCGGCGAAGCCTGCCGCGACGCCTTTGACCCTCGATCCTGATAAGCGAGCCGTGCCGTGACTGATGCGTTGATTGAAATCCGTAACCTGCAGGTGGCGTTCGAAGGGCACAAGGCGGTGCGTGGCATCGACCTGGATATCCGCGCCGGCGAATGCCTGGCGCTGGTGGGCGAGTCCGGCTCGGGCAAGTCGGTGACCGCGCATTCGATCCTGCAATTGCTGCCGGCGCACACCACGCGCACCCGAGGCAGCATTCGCTACCTGGGCGAAGAACTGCTCGGCGCGCCGCCTGCGCGCCTGCGCCAGATCCGTGGCGACCGCATTGCCATGATCTTCCAGGAGCCGATGACCTCGCTTAATCCGCTGTACAGCATCGAGCGCCAACTGTCCGAAACCCTGCTGCTGCACAAAGGCCTGGGCGGTGCCGCCGCACGTGAACGGGTGCTGGAGCTGCTCGAACTGGTCGGCATCCAGCAGCCGCGCCAGCGCCTGAATGCTTACCCGCATCAACTCTCCGGCGGCCAGCGCCAGCGGGTGATGATCGCCATGGCATTGGCGTGTGAGCCGCTGCTGTTGATCGCCGACGAACCTACCACCGCGCTGGATGTGACCGTGCAGCGGCGCATTCTCGCGCTGCTCAAAGACCTGCAACAGGGCTTGGGCATGGCGCTGTTGTTGATCAGCCACGACCTCAATGTGGTGCGCAGCATCGCTCAGCGCGTTGCGGTGATGCGGGCGGGGCAGATCGTCGAACAGGCTGACTGCCAGGCGCTGTTCGCCGCACCGCAACATGCCTATAGCCGTCAGTTGTTGGAGGCCGAGCCCGAAGGACGTGCGCTCGACCGTGAACCGGCGGGTAACCTGCTGGAGGTCGACGACCTCAGGGTCTGGTTCGCCCAAGGCGGCCTGTTGCGGCGCAAACCTCCGATCAAAGCGGTGGACGGCATCGGCCTGCGCTTACAGCGCGGCAAGACCTTGGGGATTGTCGGCGAGTCCGGCTCGGGCAAGTCCACACTCGGCCAGGCGATCCTGCGGTTGATCGACGCCCAGGGCAGCATCCGCTTTCAAGGCCAGGCCCTGGACGCGCTCAAAGGCAAGGCACTGCGCCCGTGGCGGCGCAAGTTGCAAGTGGTGTTCCAGGACCCGTTCGGCAGCCTCAGCCCACGCATGAGCGTGCAGCAAATCATCGAAGAGGGCCTGCGTGTACACACCGACCTCACTGCCGCCCAGCGTGAAGCCGAAGTGATCAGCGCCCTGCGCGACGTCGGCCTCGACCCCGACACCCGCCACCGTTTCCCCCACGAGTTTTCCGGCGGGCAACGCCAACGCATCGCCATCGCCCGCGCGCTGGTGATCAAACCGGACCTGATCCTGCTCGACGAACCCACCTCGGCGCTGGACCGCACCGTGCAAAAACAAGTGGTGAGCCTGCTGCGCCGGTTGCAGGAAGAGCACGGCCTGACCTACCTGTTTATCAGCCATGATTTGGCCGTGGTACGCGCATTGGCGCACGACTTGATGGTGGTCAAGGATGGCGTGGTGGTGGAGGCGGGGAGTACCGAGCAATTGTTTGAAGCGCCGCAGCATGCGTATACGCGAGACTTGCTGGTGGCGTCGTCATTGCAGCCACAGGAATAATCAGTTCCCACATTAGCGCCGCGTCAGGCCAGGCGTGCCCGCCAATCACCGCCATGCTGGAGGTTGCAGGCTTCTTCGCAGTCAAAACGCACGCAGCGCTCGATTTTCACGGGGGCCACCTCGGCATCTTCCAACGCCGCAGCCGTCAGTTCGCGCATACGTTGGTCCGCGCCGTTTGCCAGTGCCAATTCCTTATTGGCCCGCGTATCGAACACCCAAATCACCCGCAGACTGTGCGGGAACACGGCGTAATCAACCGTGTGAGTCAGCCACTCGAAGCCCGGGATTTCAGCCTTGGCGGTTTCGCAGGCTTCGGTCAGCGTGGCGACCAGGCGGCGTTCGAGGCGGGCGGTATCGCGTTTGCTCATGGACATAAAGGCGCTCTTAACGGTGAAGGATGAGAATCCATTGAGGGCTTCGCACGTTTTTATGTGCTCCTTGAATTCGCAGGTCGAAACTGAACGATACAGTGATAGCATTATGAGATTGCCGCTGGGCGAGGTGAGCAAGAGATAGGCTGACGAGAGCGTCCACTAGCTGCGTTCACCTTGGTATCAAAGTCGTTGAAAAAAGAACGTGATAATAGATTATGAAAGTAAAGCGTGAGAAGAGCGAAGCTGGGAAGTACAAAGCTATCTTGGCAAGGCTGCTGGCCTTGGTAAGTGTGATTTTATCGCTATCTGGGGCGATAGGGTTGATCGGAGTACTGGATGACTTAGCGTCATGGGCGAAGTTTGGACGTTACATAGTTGAAAAAGCCCAGCTCATAGGGTTAGAGGATATCATATCAGTCTCATTGTCCGTGTTGCATGCCGTGTCAGAATGTTGGCGTGGACTGTTATATCCGATATTTGATTTTTTCACATCTTGGTTGCCGTTCAAAATTCCAACGCTGATCAAGGATGCAGTGCTCATTATTTCATTTGTCTTGATTGGGCGGAAAAAAGCGTTTGGTGTATTTTCTCGGAGTGTGGATGGTGAACAGGTGCTTATATCACGAATAGTTTATAAGTATCTGAAAGACGCTAATCAAAAATTTTTGTATTTTTCTCCGAGGGAGGCAAAGGAATATCTCCTAATGCGTACTGCTGATAAGGGTATTCTTGAGTCATACGAAATTTCAATGGTCGCAAAATTTGATCGCTGCTTTGGAGAAGATGCTGAGACATTTGCCTACGATGTACTGACACATCCGGACCTGCAAGAATATCGCAAGCAACATTGGTCCGCGTTGAAGTGGTCAGACCGACTTAAAATGTTGGTTTATACGTTGGCAAGCGTGGTCGTTGTGTTTTTGTTACTTGATTATATTTATCTGTTGCAACAGACCGCTGGTCAGTGAGTAGTAAGGAGTATGATGATTTCCAATGCCAACAATAAAGATAAACAGGTTGCAATGACTAAGCGCGAAAGGCTCGATGTGGAAAATCAAGCGCGGTTGGCATGCTCAAGGGTCTTCTCATGTCGCGCTGAATCCAAAAAACTTGTCGTCGGTGCTAAAGGCCCTGTGCATGAGTTTGATATATTTTTCGAAGGGGTCGTGATTGGTGGGGTTAGTACGAGCACTTATAAAACGTCTAGGGGTAATCCGAATACAAGCTCGCGTGACCGAGCATGCGCAGAGCTGTTATGGCTATCACTGTGGCCAGGGCAAGAATCGCGAGTTCATGTACTGACAGATAAGCCTCTTGCAGATTGGCTTTTCAAACGATTCGACAATGCACCTTTCCTTATTAATATCGATATCTATTATTATGATGTGGCGCGCGACGCGCTCGCTTTTGTAGGCAGTGTGGGTGCGGGCTCCTTCTGCGTCGAGGAGTATTTGTCGGATGACTTGATTCCAGCTTAACAGGCTGAGTGTTAATTAGGCGGATCTGCAGTTCCAGCGTGGTCACCGTTGCTGAAACGCCACTTTCAACCCCAGCCCCATAAACAGCGTGCCGATGATCTTGCCTTCCCACCGACGCAGCTTGGCCAGCCCCTTGATCCCGCGACTTAACGGCCGAATCGAGAGTGCCAGCAAACTTGTATAAACCGCGCTCAGTACCGAAAAGATCAAGCCCAATACCGCAAACTGCACCAGCGACGAACCCGATTCCGGGTGTACAAATTGCGGCAGGAATGCCAGGAAGAAGATCGCGGTTTTCGGGTTCAACACCTCAGCCCCAATCGCCTGGAAAAACGCCTGGCGCGGCGTCACCGCAGGCAACTCGAGCCGCGCATGCGTGCCGGTTTTTGCCATGAACGCCCGCACGCCCAGGTAGATCAGATACGCCGCACCGGCCCACTTCACCGCATTAAACGCCGCCGCCGAAGTCATCAGAATCGCCGACAGCCCCAACGCCGCGCACAGGGTGTGAATCAAATCGCCGCACGCCACGCCCAGCCCGGTCGCAACACCGACCTTGCGCCCGCCTTGAACTGTGCGGGTGAGCACCAGCAGCACGGAAGGGCCGGGGATCAGGAAAAGGCCGAGCACCACGGCGATATAGGTGACGAGGGCGGTGAATTCAAACATGGCGGGTTATCTCGCAGATGGGCGCGGCCTACAGTAATCCTCATGTAGACAGCCAATGCAACGCCGTTCAAGCAAACGCGGCCAGCATAAACGCCTCCAAGCCTTTCTCCTCCAGAATCTCGATGGAGAAATGCCCAAAGCGCTTGGGCAACCAAATGATGCGCGTGCCGGACGGCGATTGCAGATCCGCCAGGCTCAAGGGCCGGCCGTTTTCATCCTGCGGCTGCACACCCTCGGCCATCAACTCGGCATAGGCCACCTCAATATCCGGCGTGGTGTAGCAATGCCGATAAATCATCCCCTCACCGTGGGCGTCCAACAACTCGCGCAAGTTGCCCGCCACCGGCTGCACCAGCATGAAACGCTCCTGGCCCATCAGCACCACCGCATACCGCACATGAAAGCCGCCGCGATTCCAGACTTGAGTGGTGGAGATTTTGGCCTTGAGGATTTTGGCGTAATAAGCGCAGGTCTCTTCAAGGTTCTCGACCAGTACATCGACGTGGCTGAACTTCAGCTCCATAACAGGCCCTCTTGGCGAATGTGGTTTCAGGCGACAGTAGCTGATTTACAACTGTTAACGAATTCAAAGTCGCGTTCGATATAGGCTTTGAACAACCCGACCCCCTGTTCGCTGAGCCCACAACCATGAAACTGCCCGCCATCGCTGCTGCATTTTTTGTACTCGCCACCGTGCAATCACCTTGGGCACAGGCCGCAACGCCCATCACCCACGTCGCCATCTACCGTGGCCCGGCGGGCTGTGATGACTGTTCCGAGAACGTCAAAAACGCCTTGCTGCGGCTCAGCCCCAACTACCAGATCGACTTTGTGGGCGCGGATGAAGCGATCGACATCACTCCGCAGAACCTCGCGCGCTACGACCTCTATGTTCAGCCGGGCGGTGGGCAGGATATTCCGGCTGCGCTCGACAGCTTCGGTGATGCACGCGTGGACGCCATTCGCGACTATGTGGCCAAGGGCGGGCGTTACCTGGGGTTATGCATGGGCGCTTATCTTGCCGATAACAGCAACTTCGGGTTGATACCCCAGGACCTCGACTCCGAAGCCGGGCGCCCGGGGTTTGAAGTGCGCGGGATCGAAGACGCGGCGGTGCGAGTGGTGTGGGATGGCAAGCCGGACAGCGTGTTCTATCAGGACGGGCCGTATTTTCCCAAGGCTGATGGGCGTGCGCCGTATACGGTGATTGCGACGTATCGCAATGGCGATGTGGCGGCGGCGCGGTATCGGTATGAGAAGGGCGTGGTGGTGTTGAGTGGGCCGCATCCGGAAGCGGGGGAGGAGTGGTTTGAGAACGCGGGGATTGCGCTGAGTGAGATGCCGCGGGGGGAGTTGTTTGGGGTGTTGGTGGGGCGGGTTGGGGAATGATGTATGCGTCTATGTTTGTTTGGTAGCGGGTAGTTGGGGAGGGTAGTTTTTGGCTAGAAGCGTTCAGTCACCGGTTCACAAAATTAGGCCCGCTCACCTAGTGTTGCTGCAAAGGTCCAGGGACCCAGCTTAGACGGTCCAGATTATTTTCAGAAAAATGAGCTAGATGAATGGCTATGTGCTACTTTTTCATAGCTTCTCAACTACCGTTCTTTATAGGAGTGGGTATGTTTACTGATATCAAGCCAGGTCCGAAACCCAAGCGCGAAGACGGCAAGGAGGATCGCAGAAGACACGTGAATCCGCCCAACGATAAAAACCATCCGACTTTGCCTATCCACAAACATAAACCTAATGACTAGCGAAGAACTGAAGCCCTCTGTTGTCGGGTGTTTCGGAGGGATCTTTATTAATTTCTCATGTATTTATGAGAAAGCACTTTTAATTTTCGCGAGTGGAAATTTTTGTCAGATCAAAAAAGAATTATTTAAAATATGACTCCACTTTTCCTAGGATTTCTGTCGCAATGACACCTCATGCGACTTCTGTGAGTGCGATATAACAATGGATGATGAAGCTTTAATAGATACGCTTCTTTACAAAGGTGAAGGCACCACCCTTGATTACAAAGTACAACAGTACCCGCATGATGGGGCAACGCCCGACCAGAAAGGAGAGTTACTCAAAGATGTATTGGCGTTTGTGAATGCCTGGAGGAGTGAGCCAGCGTATATTCTGATCGGAGTAAGTAATACGCTTGACGTTGTCGGACTTGATAGGGACCTTGACGACTCCCGGCTGCAACAGTTTATCAACGGTAAAACAAACGTACCCGTTCAGTTCTCGTATAGGCTAGTTAAGTACAAAGGGTTGACGCTAGGCCTGTACACGATTCCTGTCCAAGATCGGCCAGTGTATGCCAAACAACAGTACGGCAAAGTACTACCGAATATTGTCTACGTTCGCCGAGGCTCAGCGACAGATATCGCGAGCCCAACCGAGATTGCAAAAATGGGCGAGGCCAAGGTTGAGTCAACCCAGTCATATGCACCCGTACTTGAATTAGAGACTGTGAATGCCAATGGAGAACCGGCCACGCTGGATTTCGAATATCAGAACGTTTTAATCGATCAGGAATTGCCTGATTATATTGAATATAAAGCTTCGACTCCTTACTCCCGGTTTACTCTTCCGTCGATGACTAGGATAAATGAAGATTATTACAGAGAGAAAGCGGCATTCATACAGCAGCGTGCTGGTTTATTAAGCATAAAATTTTTGCTCCGCAATACCGGTAGCAGTTTTGCAAATGATGTGAGTATTAATGTTGAGATACCTCTCAGCGAGAATTTTCAAGTGGTTACCGACCACAATCTGCTTCCAAAACCTGAGAAAAAAATAAATTTATTAGCCGCTCCCAAGAGGGAAAGTATATATAACCTGGCAAGCTCGAAAGCCTCGTTAGATAAGGTTGGAAATAAGGCTACAGTCGTGTTCCGCTTAGGGAAAATACAAAGCGGAGAAGCTGTCACTACGGATCGCATTTATTTGATTCGCCCCCCTCAGAGCCTTACGAAGTTAGATGTGAAAATATTATCAGACCAACTCCGTGCTCCGATGAGTCTGGAAGTGCCAATACAAATCCAAGCGACCGAAGTAGAGCTGACTTATTCATTGTTAAAAAGGTTGATAGAAGACGAATAATAAGTGTGCGCAGGTGAGGGAAGGTGGGCAAATTTATTTTCGTAAAAATAAATCTGCCCACTTTGTAGTTGGTTTATGTTATGTGTTTTAAAGTTTGTAAAGAGATTTACGTTTCTTTCTTCTTTTTTTTCTTAACGTCTCTCTCGTGTTTGGATATGTAGATTTTAGGGATGAGTCCGTGGTTTATAACCAACTTGTGCCAGGACTCTACGGCCAAAAGAAATTGAATAGAGTTAACATCGGTGATTTTTTCTACATTTTCTTCAAATACGAACCAAAGTGCCGCACCATGAAATTTTCTATCAAACTTGATTGTCTTGTTTTTTATCAATGTAATGGCATCTCGGGATTGCTCGATATTGTAGATTAGCTCTGGTTTTTTCTTTGAGATTTTTACCGATATAATTTCTCCATTATTATATATGTCGGCAACTTCAACTTGATAGCTTCGTCTTTTTTGTTCGAGTGATTTAATGTCTGTCAGGACCCGATCTAGAAGTTGATAGCCACGTTCGCTGCATATTTTTTGATTAAAATACGCTTCTCGATAGTCAATTTTGTCGTCGTCTGGTTTCGCGTTTTTCCTTTTTTCTGTTTGCCAGGTAATGAATTCAGATTCAATCAGTGGCTCCTCCAGTTTTATTTCAATACTGCCTAGTGATCGCTTCAGGTAGTTCATGAACGTTTGATTAAAGACAAACCATTCACCATTCTTTAGAAAGTACTGTTGCTCTTCGTATTCGATTGGGCAGTCGAGGATTTCCTTCAGGTTTCGTGTGAATCGGCCCGTATCTTCGCTTTTGAATTGAACAGTAATGTTGTTGATATCAGTGATGTCGAGATGGTCGCTCAGGAACTCCGAAATAGATTGAATATCAATGGTATTGCCCAAAAGCTTGCGATGATTGCCCTGTTCCCCTTTTGCTTTAATTTCATAATCGTAATCATGGAAACTAAAGCATATAGCTATCCCGTGCACCTGAAACTCTTCGATGAAAACTTGACCGTTTGCACTCTTTAGGTGCTGGAGCAATAGTTTGTCAAGCTCAGTTCCTGCTTCGGCACTTACTGACTCAAGCTTAGGCAGATTGATAATCTTTTCACCACGAAAACTTTCATCAATTTGTTGGAAAATTGCGGATAATTCCAAAGGTTGTTTGTCCATATCCATCTGAATGGAATCGGCAAAAATTATGTTGCGCTCACCCCATATTTCCTTGTTAGCGGCCTTGAGTTTTAAATGGTCGACCGACTCGCCGGCTTCATAGTTATCTATCTGGAACTGCTTATAGGAAGACACGTCTTGTCGTTTTGTGCCCGTGAAGTAGCGGCTTTTTTTCAAAAGTATTGAGTTCTCGTCTGCAACGCGTATTGCGAGATCAATCCCGAAATCAAGGTAAATAAATTTGGAAAGATAAAAGTGAGACTTCCCCAGGCTCACTGCATAGATTTGCTCTTGGTTCTCTAGGCATTGGCATAGTAGTACGCCAAAGTTAAACTTGTTCTTTGGCTCTTTTACCTTGTCATTGAAAAATTCTCTATATGTTTCCCACCACCAAACATTATTTCCTTCAATGTTTTCTGAAAAATAAAAAGTCTTAGAGTAGTTTGCGATGGGAAGGGTTTTCTGCTCGATCAGGCCTACGGATTTAAGCTTCTCCTTTAGTTGTTTTATTTTATGGTGTTTAATTTTGTAAATATTATAAGTATTTGGCATGTCGTTTCCATTCAGTGGTGGCCTGATCCAAATGAGAAATTGCCATTAGCCAGCATGGAGTGCAATGTCTTAATTTTCATAAAAATATTTATTAATAAAATCAGCTGGTTGCCAGCTTTCAGTACGCCAGCTGCTGCAACCGAGTGCGACCAATGCGGCACTTCTCCCAGAGAGACCGAGTGAGGACGTGCTGGATATGGAACAGACCAACATCTCTTTATATAAATAAAAGTGAAGCTGGCCGTGTTGCGCCGTCGGTTAAATTTCAAGGAGGCATGTGAATGTAGTGGAATTTACGTTTGCATTTCGAGAACTCAACGGTTGAAGCAGTCCGGCGTGTTCGCTTACCACACTGACGATGCTTGTGGCGTACAAAAAGAGAACTCGCCAATGTCTGCTTTTAGCCGAAAACAACCTCTTTCCCCGCCAACCGGTCTACCATGGCATCCCCCGGCAGTGGCCCACGCGCTCCCGATCATTTTTTCTCAAGGTATCGCCATGTCCATCGACCAAATCTCCCTCCCAAAAGGCGTCGGTCCTCACGCCATCAAGCTCCTTGACGCCATCACCGGCGCCTCCACCCACGAAGAACTCAACCGCGCTGGCGGCAAAGCTGAAGGATTTGTCTTGGGCCTGGAATCCACCAAAGCCATCAAAAGCCAGATCGCCGAATCCTTGTATGTGGCTTACGACGATGCGGCGAGTAATCGCGCGGGTGAGTTGAAGGGTTAAGAACCCGGCAGTGCAGGACGCTGCGCGCGCAGGGCGTTAGACTGGGCGCCTTTTATTTCTCAGGATGAGGCTGTCATGTTTAAGGTTGCTGTTGCGTCGCTGCTGCTGGCGTGTGCCTTCGGCGCTCAAGCGGATACGACTGTTGATGTGTCGAAGATTTACGGCAATATCAAGTTCGTCAGTAGCTTCCCGGATTATAAGGTCAAGGTAGTAAACAGTTTCCCTGACCTTAAGGTAAAACAGGTGAGCAGTTTTCCCGATTCGGCCGGCAAGTGGAAGACAGTCGAGAGCTTCCCCGACTACAAGATCCAGATTGTTGACTCCTTTCCTGACTTCACCATTCAGTACGTTGATTCGTTCCCAGGGGTTAATTGAAGGCAGCGCCATCAGCGGCGCTGCCTTGGGCTGTTTATCAGCCAGGGCAGGGCGCTTCACGGTCGAGCAATTTGGCCGTGAGCAGCACGCCCAGTTCGCTCAGTTGGTGGATGGCCAGGGCGATGTCGCGGTGTTTGCCGCACAGGTCTTCGGACAGGTCGAGCAGTAGTGTGCTGACCGAGGCGAAGGTTTCGTAGCTGTTGGTGATGAGGGTTTCGGTGCTGGCGTCGGGGATGACGGTGAAGAGGGTGGTTGAGTCTGTTGTGTCATTAGCCATTGTTAAGTTCCTTGCTTGGGCTACAACCCCATCGCTACTAAACGAAAAGGCGGTAGCTGTACGCAGGTTAGTAGACCGGTGGAACCTAACAAAACCGGCGCGCCCGAGGACGCCCTACGCACAGCCACCATCAAGCACAGACAGAAACGTCTGACGGATGAAGCTTGTGCACTTGTTAGGTTAAACCGTGGGCTACTAAACCCGATCACTGAACATTCAGCGACCGAGCCACCTTAGAGACGGCCACCTCAGCACACAAGCCGGCGGATTCTGAC
This sequence comes from Pseudomonas sp. KBS0710, assembly GCF_005938045.2. Taxonomy (GTDB): domain Bacteria; phylum Pseudomonadota; class Gammaproteobacteria; order Pseudomonadales; family Pseudomonadaceae; genus Aquipseudomonas. Next base: position 1,467,080 of record NZ_VCCF02000001.1, read on the forward strand.
GCACGCGTAGGCAATGGAGCAAGGTTGTGCAGGGCATTACATCCTCTGTGCTGGTCAATAGGCCTGGTTCACCCCAACCCCACGCATGATCGAAAACCGTGGGTCGATCAGCTTCAACCTTTGCTCACCCTTCAAGCGGCCCACTACCACGGTGTAGGTTTTGGGCACTTCGGAGAGGTTTTCCGGGTTGCGCGCCAGTTTTTCAATCGCCGGGGTGTTGGCCCAGTCGGCGATGGTCTTCTGGCGAATGTCCACGGTCACCACCCAGGATTTATCCACGGCGGTGCCCATCGGGTTGGGGTTGGCGGCGATGTTCTGGATCTTGGCGATTTCATAGCCCTGGGCGTAGCAAAACCCGGACTCTTGCTGCACGTAGGCGGCGCGGCCGTTGTCGGTGAGGCTGTAGGTTTTGTCGCTTTTGGTGAGCAGGCCGGCGTCGGTCAGTGCGTCGAAGGCGGGCTGGTTGGCGCTGGAGGTGCCGCTCATGGCGCTGTCACTCAAGGTCACCGGAAAGCGGTTGAACATCGCCGCCTTGATGCAGGACGCGCCTTCCAGCCTGGGTTGCAGTGCGGCTTGAATGTCGGCGTCCGACGGGCTGTCGCTGCAGGCGGTGAGCAGCAAAGCGGCGGCGGTGATGAGGGCCATTTCTTTGATTCGCATCGTTTTATCCTTGACGATTGGTGGCGGGCGGGCAAAGTGTATAGAAACATTGCTGTCACGAAACCCTCCCCGCCGTCGTGTAGGGTCGGTGGCTTGAGCCGCCCTGAACACACAAGGATTAAACATGACATTGACCGTCAAAACCCTGCTCGAGCTGGCCATGGCCAACCCTATCAACGCCGAAATCACCGCGCGCCTGCCCGACCTCGGCGTGGAGCAGTGCATGCTCACGGCGGGCTGCCTGTTCCAGGCCGTTTGGAACCATCAGTCAAACTTGCCTGCGGCTCAGGGCGTAAAGGACTACGACGTCTTTTACTTCGACACGGATCTGTCCTACGAAGCTGAGGACAAAGTGATCCGCGCCGCCGAACGGTTGTTTGAGGATTTGGGCGTCAATGTCGAGGTCAAGAACCAGGCGCGGGTGCACCTTTGGTACGGCGAGCGCTTTGGTCGACCTTACCCACAGTTGCATTCGGCTAAACAAGGCGTGGACCGTTACCTGGTGGCCGGCACCTGCATCGGGCTGGAGATCGACACCGGCGAAGTGTACGCGCCCTATGGGTTGGCGGATGTGGAGCAGGGCGTGTTGCGGATTAACCCGCTGCACCGCGAGCCTGAATTGTTCGCCGCCAAGGCCCGGAGTTATCAGGCGCGCTGGCCTTGGCTCAAGATCGTTTCGCCGGATGATTTGTGAACTTTTACCGGTTGCTGACGCGTCCTATGTTGAAATGAACCCTGAGAGTGGATAGCCCATGATCTTTCTGATTTTCCTCATCGCCTGCGGCGCAGCCGCCAGTACCGGCATCATTTTCAAGCCCGGCCAGTGGTACGAAACCCTGGTCAAACCCAGCTTCACCCCACCCAATTGGTTGTTTCCGGTGGCCTGGACGGTCATCTACCTGCTGCTCGCCTGGGCGGGCTATCGCCTGACGATGATTCCCGGCAGCCAATTGGCCCTGGGCCTGTGGGCGGCGCAGATTGCGCTGAACACGCTGTGGACGCCGGTGTTTTTCGGCGCGCATAACATCGTGGCCGGGATGGTGGTGATTGTGCTGCTGTGGCTGGTGGTGGCGGCGTTGGTGGTGATGGCGTTGCGGTTGGACTTGATCACCGGGTTGATTCTGTTCCCGTACCTGGCGTGGCTGAGTGTGGCGGCAGCGTTGAATTTCTCGATTCTGCGTAATAACCGCTGATGGCTCATAAACTTTGGCCCGCGAGCGAGGCTGAGCTGGCCCAGATGCGCCGGTTCAATAAAAAGCTCGCGTGGCTGCCGCGTTTCAAAATCCGCAACTGCATCACGCCGCGTTTGATCCAGGCGTTGTTGCGGGTCAGCCAAACGATCAAGAAGGCACCTGTGGCTGAAACCCGTCGGGTGGCTGGCGTGCCCGTGCGCATCCTGCGGCCCGAAGGGCAAACCCAAGGCGTGGTGCTGGATATCCACGGCGGCGGCTGGGTGATCGGCAATGCGCAGATGGATGACGACCTCAACCTGGGCATGGTGCAGGCGTGCAGCGTGGCGGTGGTGTCGGTGGACTATCGGCTGGCGGTGGACACGCCGGTTGAGGGGCTGATGGAGGACTGCCTGAACGCCGCGCGCTGGCTGCTCGGCAGTGATGAGTTTGCCGATCTGCCGGTGTTCGTCGTGGGTGAATCTGCCGGTGGGCATCTGGCGGCGGCAACCTTGCTGGCACTTAAGCAATGGCCTGAATTGCTCAAGCGTGTGCGCGGTGCGGTGTTGTACTACGGCGTGTACGACTTGACCGGCACACCGAGCGTGCGCACGGCGGGGCCGCAGACGTTGCTGCTGGACGGACCGGGAATGGTCGAAGCGCTGCGCATGCTGACGCCGGGCTTGAGTGATGAAGAACGTCGGCAGCCGCCGTTGTCGCCGTTGTATGGCGACTTCACAGGGCTGCCACCTGCGTTGATGTTTGTGGGGGAGTTGGACCCGCTTAAAGACGACACCCTGCTGATCGCCGAGCGCTGGGGCATAGCGGCACAGGTGCAAGCCCATCTGTTACCGGAATCTGCCCATGGGTTTATTCATTTTCCGGTGGCGATGGCGCAGGCAGTGCTTGCCCATAGCCGTGCGTGGATCACGGCTCAGATTAAGGTGCAGGCCGCTCAGGACTAGATGAAATCCGCTTTTTTTCACAGCGTCGGTCATCTCAAGCCTTCTTATCGTCAGTTACCAAGGGCAGTGCAATGTGCAACTTACACGTGACGCTCAGGCCGGCCATCGTCACCGACCTGCCACTGATTTACCGCGGCGAATTGGCCTATATCCAGTGTTGGGAGCCGGCTCACGAGTCCGCATGGCGGCTGCACTTGGAGCAAAACCTGGCTGTGTGGGTGGATAACTTTGACCGGCTGACGGTGGCAACGCTGGAGGGGCAGTTTGCGGGTTACTCGTTATGGACGCCTGACGCCGGTTTTGCCGAGCTTTGCACCATCAGCGTCAGTGAGGCGTACCGGCGTAAGGGCATAGGTCGCGTGTTGCTCAAGGATTATGCGGTTGCGGCCAAGCGTAGCGGCTTCACGCAACTGCGCTTGAGCGTGCGGGCGGATAACCCGGCCAGGCTGATGTATGAGCAGGCAGGTTTTGTGTGTGTCGGGACGGGCTCCAATGCCTACCTTCTCTACCAGCGAGCGTGCGGTTAATGAACATTCACGCGGTCACCGCTGCCGATATTCCCCAGGTGCTGACCTTTGTGCTGCAAGCGCGTGCCGAGCTTTTCCCTAAGCTCAGCGAAGCGGCGATGCCTGACGACTTGGCGCAATTTGAATCCACCTACCTTGAGGGCGGCGGGCATTTTCTGATTGCGCGTGCAGATGACCAGATCGTCGCGGCGATCGGCTACTTGCCTTACGACGGCCGTTTCCCTCGGTTGAATTACCAGGGGTTTAAAACGGTGGAAGTCGTGCGCCTGTTTGTACGCCCGGCTTTTCGGCGCTTTGGCCTGGCGGGCAGGTTGTATCGCGCGTTAGAGGCGAAGGCACAGGCGGATGGGGTGGCGGTGGTTTACCTGCACACCCATCCGTTTTTGCCGGGTGCGATTGATTTTTGGCGGCGGCAGGGCTTTGAGGTCATCGACGTCGACGCCGACCCGGTGTGGCAGACCACGCATATGCAGCGGTATTTATAGATCAAGGTGGGAGCTGGCTTGCCTGCGATGGCGGCGGATCAGTGATATAGCGTGCGCTGACACACCGCTATCGCAGGCAAGCCAGCTCCCACATTTTAACGGTGTTCAGTCAGTTAAATTGGGCGCAATCGCAGGATTTGCGCGCCGTCGAACGGGTCTGTCAGGTAATGCGCCTGCACCCCGAATGTCTCCTGTAGCCGCTGCGGCGTCAGCACCTCCAGCGGTTTACCCAATGCCACCAGGCAGCCGTGATCCAGTACCGCCAAACGGTCACAGGTCAGTGCCTGGTTCAGGTCATGCAACGCAATCAGCGTGGTCACCGGCAGTGCTTGCACGCCTTTCAAAATCGCCAGCTGATGCTGAATATCCAAATGGTTGGTGGGCTCATCCAGCAATAGAATCTGCGGCCGTTGCGCCAACGCACGCGCGATGTGCACGCGTTGGCGTTCGCCGCCGGAGAGGCTGCGCCAGGCGCGTTGGCTCAGGTGGGTGGCGTCCACATCGTGCAGCGCCTGGCGCACGATGGCGTCGTCTTCACCAGACCACGGGCTCAGCGCCGACAGCCAGGGCGTGCGGCCCAGCGCCACAGCGTCGAACACGCGGATGGCGTCGTCGGTGTCGGCCTGCTGTTCCACCACGGCCAATTGCTGCGCGATGGCGCGGCGCGACAGGCTGCCTAGGCGCTGGCCGCCCAGCAACACCTCGCCCGAAGCAGGTACACGCAAACCGGCGAGCAATTTGAGCAGGGTGGATTTACCCGAGCCATTCGGCCCGACGATGCCCAAGGTTTCACCTGGCTGAACTTCAAGGTGAATGTCGCGCAGCAACTGCGCTTCACGCACTTTGAAGCCCAGGCCGGTGCAACTGAGTACCGTCATCGGGCATTCCTCCGGCCAATCAGGATCAACGCAAACACCGGCGCGCCGACCAGCGCCGTGACCACGCCGACCGGGATCACCTGGCCTTTGATCAAAGTGCGCGACAGCACATCTGCGGCGATCAGGAACAACGCGCCGCCCAGCGCACTGGCGGGCAGCAACCGCGAATGCCCGGTGCCCAGCAGCAGGCGCACGGCGTGGGGGATCACCAGCCCGACAAAACCGATAGAGCCGACAATCGACACCATCACCGCCGTCACCAACGCCGCGCACCCTACCAGCACAAACTGCACGCGCCGCACCGGAATGCCCAGCGAAGCCGCCGAGTCGGTGCCAAAGGTAAACGCATCCAGCGCACGCCGATGCCACAAGCACACTGCCAGGCCTGCGACCGCCACCGGCACCGCCAGCCACACTGACGGCCAGCGCACGCCGCTGAGGTTGCCCAGCAGCCAGAACATGATGCCGCGTGCCTGTTCGGAACTGGCGGACTTGGTGATCAGGAACGCGGTGAGGGCATTGAACAGCTGCGAGCCGGCGATGCCAGCGAGGATGATCTGGCCGGTGCCGCTGGCTGAGCCGCTGGCCCGCGCCAGCAATATCACCAACGCAAACGCTGCCATGGCACCGACGAACGCGCCCGCCGACAGCGAAATCAGCCCGCCGCCCACGCCCATCAACGCCACTAAAACCGCGCCGGTCGAGGCGCCGGCACTGATGCCCAGCAGGTACGGATCGGCCAACGGGTTGCGCAGCAGCGACTGCAAAATCACCCCGCAGGTGGCCAGCCCGGCGCCACACGCGGCGGCGACCAGGGCGCGGGTCAGGCGGTAGTTCCACACCACGCCTTCGTCGATCGGGTCGAGCACGTAACCGGCGGCCCACAGTTTGTTGGCCAGCACCTGCAACACCACCTGCGGTTCGATCGCGGTTTCGCCGATGGCGGTGCCGGCGAGCACGGCCATCAGCAACACAGCGAGGGCGAGTAGGGTACGGGTCATTTGCGCAGGTCGTAGCCGTCGATGGCGCCGGCCAGTTGTTCCAGGCCATCGAACATACGGATGCTGGCCTGCAACGCCAGAGCATCAATAATGATGATGCGGTTGTTTTTTACCGCGTCCATGTTGCGGGTCACGGGGTCGCTGCGCAGGAAGGCGAGTTTCTTTTCATGGTCGTCGGCGGGGTAGCGGCGGCGGTCCATGCGCGCAATCACCAGGAAGGTCGGGTTGGCCTTGGCAATGGTTTCCCAACCGACGGCGGGCCATTCTTCGTCCGACTGCACCACGTTGCGCAGGCCGAGGGTTTGCAGCATGAATTCGGGAATGCCCTTGTGGCCGGCCACGTACGGGTCGGCAGCCATTTCGCTGCTGGAGAACCACACCAGCGCGCTGGCATGCTTGAGGCCTTTGCCTTGCGCGGTGGCGACCGACTTGGCCAGGCGTGCCTTGAGTTCGTCATTCAACTGTTGACCGCGCGCTTGCACGTCGAAAATCTCGGCCAACTGGCTGATGCTTTTATAGATCGTGTCGATGCGGAACGGCTCCAGCCGCGTGCCATCGGCACCCACCAGGTTGTCCTTGCCTTCGCAGTCGGAGGGCAGCACGTAGGTGGGAATCTTCAGTTCATGGAATTGCTCGCGAGTACCGACCACGCCTTGCGGGCCGACCACCCATTCCAGTTCGGCAGCCACCAGTTGCGGGCGTTTGGCGATCACGGCTTCGAAGCTCGGTTCGTTGTCGGCCAGGCGCGCGATCTTGTCGTTCTGCGCCTTGAACTGCGGCAATACGCTGTTGAACCACAACGATGTGCCGACCACTTTATCCGCCACGCCCAGGGCGTAAAGCATCTCGGTGGCGGCCTGGCCAATGGTGACGCTGCGTGCCGGGGCCTGTTGGAAGGTGACGCTGCTGCCGCAGTTTTCGACCGTGAGCGGGTAGTGAGTTGGCGTGGCGTGGGCCAGGGCACAAAAGCCCAGGCTGGTGATCAGGGCGCAAACGCGTAGCGGCATGGGGCAATCTCCGAGTGAACCGTACTTAAAAACAGGGCAGGTACGGCTCGGAAACACACCTTTGAACGCTGCTGGTTTGCAGGGCGCGGATGTCCTTCCCGGACACCCCGCCGGTTAGTGATAACGCTTGGCCGGCAGGTCTCCTGACTGATGCGTCATCGCCTCGCTCCGGCCTTCCCGAGCATGGCTCAGTGGCAGTGGGGAGCAGGCTCGGCACCTACAGTTGCGGGGGCAGTTTCGATTGGCGCGATGGGCTACGCTTCGAATTCCCTATTAGTCCCGTTTGGGAACCGGCGCGGTATGGTAGTTCATCGCGTGGTTCAGTGGGAGCTTGATCAGCAATGGGCTGAAATACGATACTGGCCTAGTAATGTCATTCGCCAATACGATGTCTGCGCACACCAGCCGGATCGCTGGGATGCGCCAGTCAAGCACTAGCCTCTAAATGTCATACACAGGGAACCGGCAATGAATGCTGATCAATGGATTGTTTTGTTCGAGCAGGCCTTTCGTGAAATGGGCGAGAAGCTCGAACAGGTACTGCAATTGAACAGTTGCCGCGAGCACTGGATTCAGGCCGAAATCAGTTTGTATGCCTGGTTCAAGGAGGAGATCAGCCTCTGGACCGATTTGTCGATTGGCGAGCGGCGCAAAGCCGACCTGTATGCCCTGGACGACAGCGGTTCAACGAACATGGTCGCTGAAATCAAGTGCCTGGGCGACATATCCCAAGCCAAGTGCCTGGAGGGCGACTGGTCGGTAAGGGCTGATGTCGAGCGGTTGCGTTCATTCGAATGCCCGGCCCAGTTGTTTGTGTTGGTGATTGCCAAAGGCGAACGCGAGACCAACACCGGGCGGCGCCTTCGCGGGGATGAGTGGGTGGATGGGCGTGAATGCGTCAACGTCGACCTGGGGTTTGCCTTGATCCGCCTGTGGGCGCTGTGACGCGGTAAGTCTTATGTCTGCGACTGGCCTGCTGCTCGCCCTCAGGGCTGGGGAATGCTGCGTGGCGAATTCTGCTAGCGGAAAGGTCACGGTGGACTGATCCACAAACACCGCAGATCAAAGGTGGGAGCTGGCTTGCCTGCGATAGCGGTGTGTCAGCCAAGGAGTTGTCACTGACCCACCGCTATCGCAGGCAAGCCAGCTCCCACAGTTGATTGGTGTTGCCTGGTTTATTTGCGATCCAGCCACACGGTCTGTGCGTTGCAGAATTCACGTACACCGAAGTGCGACAGTTCGCGCCCGAAACCACTCTTTTTCACCCCACCAAAGGCTACGCGCGGGTCGGACACGCTGAACGAGTTGACGAATACTGCGCCGGTTTCCAGTTGGTTGGTGATATCCCGTGCCTTCACCGAGTCGGTGGTGAAGATGCTCGCTGTCAGGCCGAACTCGCTGTCATTGGCCAGCGCTACCGCGTGGTCAGCATCGTGGGCGGTGATGATTGAGGCCACGGGGCCGAACAGTTCCTGTTTGAACGAGGTCATCTGGTCGGTCACGCCTGCCAGCACGGTCGGCTCGTAGTAGTTGCCGGCGCCGGCGACTTTATTGCCACCGAGCAGCAGGGTCGCGCCTTCTTCCAGGGTGGCCTGGACTTGCCCGTGCAGCTCATCACGCAAGTCGAAACGTGCCATTGGGCCGACATAGGTGTCGGTCGACGTCGGGTCGCCCATCACCAGTTTGCGGCTGGCTTCGAGGAATTTGGCGGTAAAGGCTTCCACCACGCCTGCTTCGATGATCAGGCGCTTGGCGGCGGCGCAGACTTGGCCGCTGTTCTGGAAACGCCCGATCACCGCGGCTTGAACGGCGGCGTCGAGGTCGGCGTCGTTGAGCACGATAAACGGGTCGGAGCCGCCCAGTTCCAGCACGCATTTTTTCAGCGCAGCACCGGCCTGGGAGCCGATGGCGATACCGGCGCGCACGCTGCCGGTGAGGGTGACGGCGGCGATGCGTGGGTCGGCGATGGCCTTGGACACGCCGTCGTTGGTCACGTTGACCACTTCAAAAATACCTTCGGCGAAACCGGCTTTCTGGAACGCTTGCTGGATCAGGTAGGCGCTGCCCATCACATTCGGCGCGTGTTTGAGCACGTAGGTGTTACCGGCCAGCAAAGTCGGCACGGCGCCGCGCAGCACTTGCCATACCGGGAAGTTCCACGGCATCACGGCGAAGATCGGGCCCAGCGGGCGATATTCGATCTGCGCGCTGCCGTTATCCACCAGGGTCGGCTCCGGTGCGAGCATGGCCGGGCCTTGGGCGGCGTACCACTCGCTGAGCTGTGCACATTTTTCGATTTCGGCGCGGGCCTGGGCGATGGGTTTGCCCATTTCCAAGGTAATCATTTGGGCCATGTCTTCGGCTTGCTCGCGCAATGCACTGGCCAGGGCCAGCAGCAACTCTGCACGCTGGCTCACCGGCTGGCGGCGCCAGGTACGGAAAGCTGCGGTGGTGCGTTTGAGGGCGGCGTCCAGTTGCGCCTCGGTTTCGTAGGGGTAGCTGGCGACCGTTTCACCGTTGGCGGGGTTGATCGACAAAGCGTGGGTCTGATGAGTAATAGCGTTCATGGCACCGTCCGGCTGAATGAGTGGAATGGGGTCAGCCTACGGGGGTGCATGTTTTCTGGAAACTGAATAATATTAAGCAATACATTCACGTTTGGAGAATGACTTGGACCTGGTGCAGCTGGAAATCTTCAAGGCCGTTGCCGAGCAAGGCAGCATCAGCGCCGCCGCGCAGTTGATTCATCGCGTGCCGTCGAACCTGACCACGCGTATCAAGCAGCTGGAGCAGGATTTGGGCGTGGAACTGTTTATTCGCGAGAAAAGCCGCCTGCGCCTGTCGCCAGCCGGCTGGAATTTCCTCGGTTATGCGCGGCGCATTCTTGATTTGGTGCAGGAGGCCCGCGCAACCGTGGCCGGGGAGGAGCCTCAGGGCGCGTTTGCGCTTGGCTCGCTGGAGAGTACGGCCGCCGTGCGTATCCCGGCGCTGTTGGCGGCGTATAACCAGAAACACACCAAGGTTGAGCTGGACCTGAGCACCGGGCCGTCGGGCACGATGATCGAGGGTGTGTTGTCCGGGCGCCTGGCGGCGGCGTTTGTCGATGGGCCGGTGCTGCATGCCACCCTGGAAGGCGTGGCGGTGTTTGAGGAGGAGATGGTGGTAATTGCGCCGCTGCACCATGCGCCAATCACGCGGGGCCAGGATGTGGCGGGGGAGAGCATCTACACCTTTCGCTCGAACTGCTCGTATCGCCATCACTTTGAGCGTTGGTTCTCACAGGATGGCGCGGTGCCGGGCAAGATCTTCGAGATGGAGTCGTACCACGGCATGCTCGCCTGCGTCAGCGCCGGGGCCGGCCTGGCGTTAATGCCGCGCAGCATGCTGGAGAGCATGCCGGGTTTTACGACGGTGAGTGTGTGGCCGTTGACGGACTCGTTCCGCCTGCTCAATACCTGGCTGATCTGGCGCCGGGGCACGGTGTCGCAGAGTTTGAACAGCTTTGTGAAGTTGCTGGAGGAGCGGGGGCTGGTAGCCACTTAGATCCAGTGTGGGAGCAGGCAAGCCAGCTCCCACCTTTTGATCTGTGTCAGCCGCCAAATTGCAGGGTGCCCATGGCTAGTTTTGCCATCAGTGCCGTGGCGCCCAGTTGCACCAGCCACAAGGCCAACCCACCCCAAAACACACCCAGTGCCACTTGCAGCACCAGGCTTTTCTGGCGCTTTGCTTGCGGCGGGCGCGGGGCGTAGTCATGCAGTTCGTCGCGGTCGGCGCGCAGGTCCAGGTCGTCGTTTCTCATAAGGCTCTCACAGCAAGGTGGCGTTCGGTGTTCAGTCTAGTGGCTTGGCCAACAAAAAGGGGGAAGCCATTGGCTTCCCCCTTCGTATGACGCTGGCAGGTTTATAGAACCTGAACAATCGCTTTTGTTACCGCACCAATGTTCGACTGGTTCAACGCGGCCACGCAGATACGGCCGGTGTCGAGCGCGTAGATGCCAAACTCGGTGCGCAGGCGGGTGACTTGCTCAACGGTCAGGCCGGAGTAGGAGAACATCCCACGCTGGCGGCCGACAAAGCTGAAGTCGTGGCCCGGTGCAGCCTTGGCCAGCTCGGCAACCATCTGCTCGCGCATGCCGCGGATGCGCAGGCGCATCTCGGCCAGTTCGGCTTCCCACTGGGCGCGCAGTTCCGGGTTGTTCAGCACCGCAGCCACGATCGCCGCGCCATGGGTAGGCGGGTTGGAGTAGTTGGTGCGGATAACGCGTTTGACCTGGGACAGGATGCGCGCGCTTTCTTCCTTGGATTCGCTGACGATCGACAGCGCGCCCACGCGTTCGCCGTACAGCGAGAACGATTTGGAGAACGAGCTGGAGACAAAGAAGGTCAGGCCCGATTCAGCGAACAGGCGCACGGCCGCGGCGTCTTCGTGGATGCCGTCGCCAAAGCCCTGGTAGGCCATGTCGAGGAACGGCACCAGGTTCTTGGCCTTGATGACGTCCAGCACGTTCTGCCAGTCGGCCGGGCTCAGGTCGACGCCGGTCGGGTTATGGCAGCAAGCGTGCAGCACCACGATGGACTGTGGCGGCAGGGCGTTGAGGTCTTCGAGCAGGCCGGCACGGTTGACGTCGTGGGTGGCAGCGTCGTAGTAGCGGTAGGTCTGCACCGGGAAGCCGGCCTTTTCGAACAGCGCCTGGTGGTTTTCCCAGCTCGGGTCGCTGATCGCGACGACGGCGTTGGGCAGCAGTTGCTTGAGGAAGTCCGCGCCGATTTTAAGCGCCCCGGTGCCGCCGACCGCTTGGGCGGTGATCACGCGGCCGGCGCTCAGCAGTGGCGATTCAGCGCCGAACAGCAGCTTTTGCACGGCCTGGTCGTAAGCCACGATACCGTCGATCGGCAGGTAGCCACGGGCGGCGTTTTGCGCCACGCGAATGGCTTCCGCTTCGGCAACGGCACGCAAGAGTGGAATCTTCCCCTCCTCGTTGCAGTAAACGCCCACGCCAAGGTTGACCTTGGTGGTTCGTGTGTCGGCGTTGAATGCTTCGTTGAGGCCCAGGATTGGATCGCGTGGTGCCATTTCGACAGCGGAGAACAGGCTCATTTTTGCGGCAGCTCTATGGGGGAAGGGAGGGACGTGTCGCGCTCCAGCCGAATGCACTAGAGCGGTGCACAAACGGGGAGCTAGTATAGAGCTCATCCAGGCTCAGGGCGACAGCCGAAACGGCTTTTAGGCCAAGTTTTTCGGTTTATTTGCCCACCGTTAGTCTTATTGCAATATTGGTCAACGACGGCTGGTAGGACGATTGCCTTGAAACCCGCCACATTTGCCACCACTTCTACAGCTATCATGGTTTTTTCCTGCAACCTGCGAAGACTTTTCGCGGGTTGCTGAGCTATTTCGTCCCTGGCGGTGTTGAGTCTGGGGTGACTTCACGAGGTACGTTATGTCGGATTTCCAGCTCGTCACCCGTTTTGAACCCGCAGGCGACCAACCTGAAGCCATTCGGCTGCTGGTCGAAGGCATCGACGCCGGCCTGGCGCACCAGACGCTGCTCGGGGTGACCGGTTCCGGCAAGACCTTCAGCATCGCCAACGTGATTGCGCAGACCAATCGCCCAACGTTGGTGCTGGCGCCGAACAAAACCCTGGCCGCGCAGCTATATGGCGAATTCAAGGCGTTCTTCCCGAACAACGCAGTGGAGTACTTCGTTTCCTATTACGACTACTACCAGCCCGAAGCCTATGTGCCGTCGTCCGACACCTTTATCGAGAAGGATGCGTCGATCAACGACCACATCGAGCAGATGCGGCTGTCGGCGACCAAGGCGCTGCTGGAGCGCAAGGACGCGATCATCGTTACCACGGTGTCATGCATCTACGGCCTGGGCAGCCCGGAAACCTATTTGAAGATGGTGCTGCACGTCGACCGTGGCGACAAACTCGACCAGCGCGAATTGCTGCGCCGCCTGACGAGCTTGCAGTACACCCGCAACGACATGGACTTTGCCCGCGCCACCTTCCGCGTGCGCGGCGATGTGATCGACATTTACCCGGCCGAGTCCGACCTGGAAGCGATCCGCATCGAGCTGTTCGACGATGAAGTCGAGAGCCTTTCGGCCTTCGACCCGTTGACCGGCGAGGTGATCCGCAAGTTGCCACGCTTCACTTTCTATCCGAAAAGCCACTACGTGACGCCGCGTGAAACCCTCATGGGGGCGATCGAGGGCATCAAGGGTGAACTGGTTGAGCGCCTGGAATACCTGCGTTCCAACAACAAACTGGTGGAAGCCCAGCGCCTGGAGCAACGCACCCGTTTTGACCTGGAAATGATCCTGGAGCTGGGCTACTGCAACGGCATCGAAAACTACTCGCGGTACCTGTCGGGGCGTGACTCCGGGCAGGCGCCGCCGACGCTGTTTGATTATTTGCCGGACGACGCGCTGCTGGTGATCGATGAATCCCACGTCAGCGTGCCTCAAGTCGGCGCGATGTATAAGGGTGACCGTTCGCGCAAAGAGACCTTGGTGGAGTACGGTTTCCGCTTGCCGTCGGCGCTGGATAACCGGCCAATGCGCTTTGACGAATTTGAAAGCATCAGCCCGCAGACGATTTTTGTCTCGGCCACACCGGGTAACTATGAGGCCGAACATGCGGGGCGCGTGGTTGAACAATTGGTGCGCCCGACCGGCCTGGTGGACCCGCAAATCGAGATCCGCCCGGCGCTGACCCAGGTCGATGACTTGCTCTCGGAAATTACCAAGCGTGTGGCCCTGGAAGAGCGGGTGCTGGTCACCACGCTGACCAAGCGTATGTCCGAAGACTTGACCGATTACCTGGCCGACCACGGTGTGCGCGTGCGTTATTTGCACTCGGATATCGACACGGTGGAGCGCGTGGAGATCATCCGCGACCTGCGCCTGGGTGTGTTCGACGTGCTGGTGGGGATCAACCTGCTGCGTGAAGGCCTGGACATGCCGGAAGTCTCGCTGGTGGCGATTCTGGATGCGGACAAGGAAGGTTTCCTTCGTTCCGAGCGTTCGTTGATCCAGACTATTGGCCGGGCGGCGCGTAACCTCAATGGCCGCGCGATTCTGTACGCGGACCGCATCACCGGCTCCATGGAGCGGGCGATAGGCGAGACCGAGCGCCGTCGTGACAAGCAGATCGCATTCAACCTGGAGCATGGCATTACCCCGAAGGGCGTGTTCAAGGACGTTGCCGACATCATGGAAGGCGCCGTGGTGCCCGGTTCGCGCAGCAAGAAGCGCAAGGGCATGGCCAAGGCGGCCGAGGAGAGCGCCAAGTACGAGAACGAACTGCGCTCGCCGAGTGAGATCAGCAAGCGGATTCGGCAACTGGAAGAGAAGATGTACCAGTTGGCGCGCGATCTTGAGTTTGAGGCGGCGGCGCAGACGCGCGATGAGATTGGCAAGTTGCGTGAGCGCTTGTTGGCTGTTTGATTTTTCGCTAGTCGGCCTGGCCTCATCGCAGGCAAGCCAGCTCCCACATTTTGACTGTGTTCACAAATCAAATGTGGGAGCTGGCTTGCCTGCGATAGCGGCACCGCGGTCTGCCAGAACCCCCCGCGCTGGTGTTACCATTCGCCCCTTGTTTCAATTTTCAGTTTTATCGCCCATTCGAGACCTGCCATGACCACCGTCCGCACGCGCATTGCGCCATCGCCTACTGGGGATCCCCACGTCGGTACTGCCTACATCGCCTTGTTCAACTACTGCTTTGCCAAGCAGCACGGCGGTGAATTCATCCTGCGGATCGAAGACACCGACCAAGTGCGCTCCACCCGTGAGTCGGAACAGCAGATCTTCGATGCCTTGCGCTGGTTGGGCATTACCTGGGCCGAAGGCCCGGATGTTGGGGGCCCGCACGGCCCGTATCGCCAGAGCGAGCGCAGCGACATCTACAAGCAGTACACCCAGCAACTGGTCGACATGGGCCACGCCTTTCCGTGCTTCTGTACCGCCGAAGAACTCGACCAGATGCGTGCCGAGCAACAGGCCCGTGGCGAAACCCCACGTTACGATGGCCGCGCACTGCTGCTGTCCAAGGAAGAAGTGGCCCAGCGCCTGGCCGCCGGCGAGCCGCATGTGATCCGCATGAAAGTGCCGAGCGAAGGCGTGTGCGTGGTGCCGGACATGCTGCGCGGCGACGTCGAGATCCCGTGGGACCGCATGGACATGCAGGTGCTGATGAAGACCGACGGCTTGCCGACGTACTTCCTGGCCAACGTGGTCGATGACCACCTGATGGGCATCACCCACGTGCTGCGCGGCGAAGAATGGCTGCCATCGGCGCCTAAACTGATCCTGCTGTATGAATACTTCGGCTGGGAGCAACCGCAGCTGTGCTACATGCCGCTGTTGCGTAACCCGGACAAGAGCAAGCTGTCCAAGCGCAAGAACCCGACTTCGGTGACGTTCTACGAGCGCATGGGCTTTATGCCTGAAGCGATGCTCAACTATCTGGGCCGCATGGGCTGGTCGATGCCCGATGAGCGCGAGAAGTTCTCGTTGCAGGAAATGGTCGACCACTTCGACCTGTCGCGCGTTTCCCTCGGCGGGCCGATTTTCGATATCGAGAAGCTGTCCTGGCTCAACGGCCAGTGGCTGCGTGACTTGCCGGTAGAAGAGTTCGCCAGCCGTGTGCAGCATTGGGCGCTGAACCCTGAGTACATGATGAAGATCGCGCCGCTGGTGCAGGGCAGGGTAGAGACGTTCAGCCAGGTCGCACCGCTGGCCAGCTTCTTCTTCGCCGGTGGCGTGAACCCGGACGCCAAGCTGTTTGAGTCCAAGAAGCTCTCCGGTGATCAGGTTCGCCAGTTGATGCAGTTGATCCTGTGGAAGCTCGAAAGCCTGCGCCAGTGGGAGAAGGACGCGATCACCGCGACGATCCAGGCGGTGGTCGAATCCCTGGAATTGAAATTGCGCGATGCCATGCCGCTGATGTTTGCCGCGATCACCGGGCAGGCCAGTTCGGTGTCGGTGCTTGATGCGATGGAAATTCTCGGCCCGGACCTCACGCGTTTCCGTCTGCGCCAAGCCCTTGATTTGCTTGGGGGTGTGTCGAAGAAAGAAAACAAAGAGTGGGAAAAGCTGCTGGGCGCTATCGCTTAAGCAGGCGGTTGTTACGACGAAACCCCGGTTTTCCGGGGTTTCGCCGGTAAGTGATTGTTATCCCGGCAAAAAAGTTTGGAAATTGTTGAAAATAAATTTGACACACTTCCAAACCGCCATTAAGATTCGCCCCGTCCTCACCGATGAGGGGCTATAGCTCAGCTGGGAGAGCGCTTGCATGGCATGCAAGAGGTCAACGGTTCGATCCCGTTTAGCTCCACCAATTTACAGGTTCAAGGTCTGGCCACACCGTCCTTGAATTGATCAGAACTCAGCTCTGATCGGTTGTACAGAAGGTTTTGTCCCCTTCGTCTAGTGGCCTAGGACACCGCCCTTTCACGGCGGTAACAGGGGTTCGAGTCCCCTAGGGGACGCCAGTTTCAACAAGCAGCTCGAAAGGTCTGCTGCGTCGCGAGACGAAAAATCCGGGGCTATAGCTCAGCTGGGAGAGCGCTTGCATGGCATGCAAGAGGTCAACGGTTCGATCCCGTTTAGCTCCACCAATTTTACAGGTTCAAGGTTCCGGCCACACCGTCCTTGAATCGATCAGTTCTCAGCGCTGATCAGTGTATAGAAGGTTTGTGTCCCCTTCGTCTAGTGGCCTAGGACACCGCCCTTTCACGGCGGTAACAGGGGTTCGAGTCCCCTAGGGGACGCCACGATTACCCGCTCTGCGGGATTTTTAAGGGTCATTCAATTATTGAATGGCCCATTTGTTTGTCTGGCGTTTGGCCAATCTTCTCCTCAATACCCTTTATTTTGTCCTGACCAGCGGTCATGCCTGTCGCTTGCTAAATATTATTATGGTAATAATATTTAACCCATGAGAAACGGAGGCTTTGATGAGCGATAAAAAAGCGCAAACCCGCGAACGCATTTTGCAGGCTGCCAGCGCGGCGCTGATCCAGCGCGGCCCGGCGGAGCCCAGTGTCGGCGAAGTCATGGGCGCCGCCGGGCTGACGGTCGGCGGTTTCTACGCACACTTTGAAAGCAAAGACGCGCTGATGCTGGAGGCCTTCACCCAGTTGCTGGCTCGGCGGCGTGCGTCGATCGACGACATGGACGCGCAACTGACGGGGGAGGAACGCAGAAGCCTGGTGGCGGCGTTTTACCTGTCGCGCAAGCACCGCGACTCCACCGATCACGCTTGCCCGATCCCGGCCACTGTGGGCGAGATGAGCCGCCTGCCGGATGAGTTTCGCCTGGCGCTCAACGAGCACACCGAGTTGATGGCCGCCCAATTGGCGGCAAGCCCCGAAGACACCGACAAGGCTTTGGCCGACATGGCCTTGATGATCGGCGGTCTGGCGCTGGCCCGTGCGCTTGGTCCGGGTGAGTTGTCCGACCGTGTGTTGCGTGCCGCTAAATCGGCGGTGCGTTAAGAAGGAGTCGCATGATGGGCGCATTCACCTGGATTCGTGGTTTCCATGGCACCGTTGGCCGGTTGGCGCCGCACACAGTGGCCAGCAAATTGCGCCGTACCTTCATGACGCCGCGCACCCTGCCGCCACGTGATTGGGAGCTGCCGCTGCTGGCGCAATCGGAGCGCATCACCTTGCGTTTCGGCTTGTCGGCGTTGCGCTGGGGCCAAGGGCCTGCGGTATTGCTGATGCATGGCTGGGAAGGGCGTCCTACGCAGTTCGCCAGCTTGATCACCGCGTTGGTGGCTAACGGCTATTCGGTGATTGCCCTGGATGGCCCGGCCCATGGTCGCTCGCCGGGGCGTGAGGCGCATGTGTTGCTGTTTGCCCGCGCCATGCTCGAAGCCGCCGCTGAATTACCGCCGCTGCACGCGGTGGTCGGGCATTCCATGGGCGGCGCCAGTGCGATGCTGGCGGTGCAACTGGGGCTGCGTACCGAGGCACTGGTGAGTATTGCCGCGCCCTCGCGCTTCCTGGATGTGCTGCGCGGTTTTACCCGCATGGTCGGCTTGCCGCCGCGTGCGCGCTTGGCGTTTATCCAAGAGGTCGAACTGACCTTCGGCATGCCGCTCAAGCACCTGGATGTGGCCCACTACCAGATGAACCTTCCGGGGTTGATCGTACACGCTGAAGACGACACCTTTGTCCCGGTCAAAGCCTCGCAAGCCATCCACGAAGCCTGGTTCGACAGCCGTCTGCTGCGCCTGGAGCAGGGCGGCCACCAGCGGGTGCTGGCTGATCCACGGGTGATCGAGGCTGTGCTGGCCCTGTTGGCCGGCGGTCGTTTACAGGAGCGGCAAACCGCCTGATACACTGGTCGGTGACTTTCATCGACTGGAGCAAGGCATGGGCTGGGATCTGGCAGCGCCGTTTATCATCGACCTGCAGGTCGCCGCTGAAGATATCGACGGTCTTGGGCACGCCAATAATGCGGTGTACGTGTCCTGGCTGGAGCGTTGTGCGTGGCGCCACTCCCAGCGCCTGGGGCTGGACCTCACTGAGTATCGGCGGCTGGACCGCGCCATGGCTGTGGTGCGTCATGAGATCGACTACCTCGCAGCGGGCTATGAAGGTGACGAGTTGCAACTGGCTACGTGGATCGTCGATTGGGACCAACGCCTGAAGATGACCCGGCGTTTTCAATTGGTTCGCCCCAGTGATGGCGCGACCCTGCTGCGTGCGCAAACGACCTTTGTGTGCATCGAGCTGTCCAGCGGCAAGCCCAAACGCATGCCTGCCGAGTTTCTCGATGGTTATGGCCCGGCACTGACCGGGGGTTAACGGTTCCAGCTGGAAACCCAGTAAACTGCGCCACGATTTTTCTTGAGTGTTTCCCATGCAAATTGCTTTGGCGCCCATGGAGGGGTTGGTCGACAACATCCTGCGGGACGTGTTGACCCGCGTGGGCGGTATTGATTGGTGCGTGACCGAGTTTATTCGCGTCAACGACCGCCTGCTCACCCCGGCCTATTTCCACAAGCTCGCCCCCGAACTGCTGCACGGTGCCCACACCGCAGCGGGCGTGCCGTTGCGCGTGCAGTTGCTGGGCTCCGACCCGGTGTGCCTGGCGGAAAACGCAGCGCTGGCGTGTGAGCTGGGTTCCGAGGTAATCGACCTGAACTTCGGCTGCCCGGCCAAGACCGTCAACAAATCCCGTGGCGGTGCGGTATTGCTCAAGGAGCCGGAGCTGCTTAACCAGATCGTCGAGCACGTGCGCCGTGCCGTGCCGGCGCATATTCCGGTCACTGCGAAGATGCGCCTGGGCTTCGACAGCCCCGACGGCGCGTTGGTGTGCGCCACAGCCCTGGCTGAAGGCGGCGCGGCGCACATCGTGGTGCATGCGCGCACCAAGACCGATGGCTACAAACCGCCGGCCCATTGGGAGTGGATCCCGCGGGTGCAGGACGTGGTCAAGGTGCCAGTGTTTGCCAATGGCGATATCTGGAGCGTCGAAGACTGGAAGCGTTGCCGCGAAGTCAGCGGCGCCGAGGACATCATGCTTGGCCGTGGCCTGGTGGCCCGCCCGGACCTGGCGCGGCAGATCGTAGCGGCGAAGGCGGGTGAAGACGTGTTGGAAATGACCTGGGCGCAGCTGCAGCCCATGCTCCATGAGTTCTGGCGCCAATCGGTGGCGCAACTCACCGAAAAGCAGGCACCTGGCCGTTTGAAGCAGTGGCTGGCGATGCTCACGCGCAATTACCCCGAGGCTGTCGAGTTGTTCACCGCGCTGCGCCGTGAAACCGGGCTGGAGCAGGTCAGCCGCTTGTTGGGTATGAAGCATCCCGACCCAGCGTAGTGACGTGATCACAGCCGCCTTTGTTGCAAAAATGCTCCGTATTGAAAGATACGGAGCATTTTTGCATTTAAAGGTGTTGCCGTGGCGGCTCATCAAGCTTGAGAGGTGGCGTTTTTTAGCCGTCTGAGGCTTTTTTGAATGTTGGAAAGTAACAGGCGCTGTCTACCGGCGTTCAGAAGTTACTACAGAGTTATTCTGGAAAGTTAGTTGCTTTTTTTCGCGCACCAAGTGTTGCGAAAGGTGTTTCGCTGAGTGCGGAATATCATGCGTTGTTGTTTTGTTGTTCTGTTAACTATGTCGATTAATTGCAGCTTGGCAGTTTATAAACGCGTGTTTCCGTAGTCCTGCGCGCAGGGGCGAGCGATGCCTCGGTTTTTCGTGAGTAACAACGGGGAAAAGTCCCAAAGATTGATTTGGTTTCCTTATATGAAGCGCGATTTTTGGAACTCAATAATCTCGAGCTCCACAAAAGTGGGGACTGTGAAGCAACGCGGTTGCTTGCAGCACTTAAAACAACTGTCGCTGTTCTGGGTGTTTAATTGCCAAGGCTGCGCTTAATTAGGAAATTGTTAATGTCTTTTTCGATCAATAACTCGCCCTTGTTCAAAAATGATGTGTTGCCCCTTGACTCGAAACCGTCAAAAGGTCCCGATGTCGGCACGACGCTTAGCATGTCCGGGGCTGGTTTTGGGCATACTCCATCCACCCCCAAAACTGAATTTTCCGCAACGCTGCAGCGCGACGGATTGAATAATGCCGGCGTGTTCACGAAGCTGTTTGATATGTTTGATCAACTTATCAGTGCCATGCGTGAGATGTTTTCGGGCAAAGCTGAAATCCCTAATCGATTGTCTCACACTGATAGCGCGGTCCTCGGCAAGCAGGACCCAGGCGTTCAGATCGTCGCGACGGCGTACACTCAACCGCAGGTGAAGGGCTCCTCTTCCGAGGTTCAATCGAAAAGCAAGCTGGAGGAACGCTCGCAGCAAAAGAACGCAGCTGTTGCAGGCACTCAATCCAAAGCGACATTGCAAACAGGCCAGTTGCTTGAGAACACCGGGCCTGTAGAAACTCAAGTGGAAAGCATGTTGGAAGAAGGCGCGCAGCCAAAAGAAGTACCCGTTGCAGGCGCTCAAACCAAAGAAAGGCTGCCAGTCGGTGTGTTGTCCAAGGTTATATCGGATGTCGCGAATCAACTGAAGAAGAAGTCGAGTGAGGATTCGCATCAAACAGAACCGCATGCCCCCAGGCTAAGTGTTTTACCTCGGGCACGTGAGCCCGGCATTAATGTGACAAGTGAATCAAACCCACAGATCAAAGTGGAGGTTAATGTCAACCACTGCCACTGCCCTGATACGCCGATTGAAGCCGGCAAGGACTCGCGTGTCATCGCCGGTGTGACGTCCAGGACTCACGTGCCTTTGCCGCCTGAAAGGCAAGTACCGACTGAGAGCGTGGAGGGACTTGTAAGGTCGCTCATCACTGGGGGCAAGGACGGTGAACACGTTATTGAGGGTAAGGAGAGTCATGTCGAGTCAGCCAAGACTGATGGCCAGGACGCTAAGCACGTTATTGAGGGTAAGGAGCGCAATGTCGAGTCAGCCAAGGCTGATGGCAAAGACGCTAAGCACGTTATTGAGGGTAAGGAGCGCCCTGTCGAGTCAGCCAAGACTGACGGCAAGGACGCTGAGCACGCTTCCGATGACCTTACTGCGCACACCCACCGTGATGAAGTCGCTGAGTCTGAAACCTCTGGCACGCGCGAGGCGACCTTGGAGGTAAGCGCCGGGACCAAGCGTGGTGTAACCAGCCCAGGCCCTGCTGAAAATGAGAATGATCGCTGGAACCAAGGCTTCTCCAACCGCTCCCGGCTGAGGAACTGACACCCGGCAGGGTGTTTTAACTTCGCCGATAACGCCGCGTTTCCCCGGGCCCAAGTTTCGGGGAGACGTTAGAAAACGTGGAGCAAGCCATGGTGCATTACCGAATTGATAACATCGCATACCCAGATGTGCGTCAGCTGCCAGGCATGGCTTTGCATGACGTTCCCAATGAGCGGGCGTCCTTTTACGCGCCAAGATATGCCGGTTTGCGGTCGAGCTCGATGCCGGTGCTCAGTGATAGGCCCGGGCACCCAAGAGCTGACAGCCTGGTGGACAGGGTTGCCGCATTCTTGGCGCGGTTGGCCAGTGGTCCCTCGCAGCAGAAGGCTAAGGTCTTTCCCGATGTGCCCCCACAACCCCAAGTGAATCCTCAGTCGGTGAGGCGTGCCGCGCCAGCTGACTCGACGCTCGTGGCAGCTTCCGCGCCTGCGCAGGGGTATGGAGGCGATGTCCCGGGCCTGTCCAATAAGCGAAATGGCGCAAAGCCTTTTAATATTTGGAGTGGATTCCGTCAGGGGCCAGGCGGTAACTGTGCCGCGGTAGCGACGATCAAGGCTGCCATGCACAAATTCGGTCAAAGCCCGACAGACATCTACCGCGAAGTCAGGCGGCTGGACGGTGGTTATCGGGTAACGATGCGCGACAATTACACGCTCACATTGACCGACCGAGAGTTGGCAGTCGCCACGCGCGCTTCGCAGTTCATCGGCGCCGATAAGGGCATGCTCAAGGATGCGCACTTTTTGTTTGCCGTCAGTGCCAAGCGTGCACACGAGGAAAACAACGACACAACGGCGGGTGAGAGCTTTGAAGCGGGTGTCGAAAGTTTGAATGATGGCGAGGATGAGGAACAACCTGGCGAGGGCTTCCTGCGGTTAGGGCTAGTTCACTACATGAAAAAAGTCAGCGTGCGTGAACTTGCCGAAGGTCGCCTGGGCGTGAGTAACCGGCGGGATCACTCGGTGGCGGTCATCAATGGCCGTGAAGAGACCTGGGGGCGGCCAGGGGCTGTGCCTTGGCAAGGGGAGGCTGTGGCACTCAAACACACGCCTTGCTGTCAACGCCTGGCCTCGCTCGGTGCCCAATGATCGGGCAATAAACGATCAGTGTTGGCGGTAACTTTCAAGTTATCGCAACGCATTATTTTAATCCCTCTTTTTAAAGTGTATTGATTGACTGACTGCAGGAGTCATCTGTGTGAACATTGCCGGGCTAAACCTCTCTTCGCTTTCAACACGCGCACATTCCCAGCCCTTTACAGGATCGGTCGCACACTCGATAGGCGTGAAATTGCTGGATGTTGTTAACGCATTCAATGCCCCACAAAGACGCTTTGGTGAGGACTACGATGCCAGTGCTCACGCTGCGGTTATCAAAATGATGATGGTCACGTTTGCTCAACGCCCTGCGGACTTGTTTGCGCAGGTCAAGCGTGCCGGGCAGGGGTATAAGGTCACGCTTAGAGATGGCAACACAGTGCAAGTCTCTGATCTCGAATTACAGCAAACAGCCGCCCACTCAAAGTTTGTTGGCAATGACACGGCGGCGATCAGTGATGCGAACTTTGCATTGTCTGTGTTTGTAAAACGTAAACAACAGTCCAGTCCCCACACAGGGGCACACCAGCGCTTTGAAACGGTGCTATCAGACAGCTTGCGCGGTGAGACCCCATTTAATCTACTGAAGGGTTTGGGCATGTCGGATCTGTTGCGCAAAGTCCCTGCGCAACACGTAAACGCCAACGGCGGCATCGGGGTCATGGAGACCCACACGTTTGGCGCTTGCCTGGTGTACAACGGCGTGGGGCATGATTATGGCCGCCAAAGGCCGATTGATCGCACTCACCTTTACGTGCTGGTCAAGGATCAGAACGCTGCTGTCGATGCGCCCGCGTACACACCCAAGCCTTCCGTCAGGGTTGCGACTGAAGTTAAACCAACCTTGAACGTCACTGCGCCAGTTGATCTGCCTGAGCGAAAGAGCGGCGCTAAGCCCACTGATATCTTGAGTGGGTTTGATGCCGTAGAGCGCAGTTTTGGTGAGCATTTTGATGTCAGCCATCACGCTGCCGTGATCAAAATGATGATGATGGAGTTTGGCCGACGCCCAACCGATGTATTTGAGAAGGTCACGCCGTCTGGGGATGGCTATGACATTACGATGAAAGACGGGTTTGAGGTTCACCTGTCGAATGCGCAATTGACGCGCACAGCGCAGGCCTCGCGTTTTGTCGGACAGGACCAAAGCATGGTGAGCAGCGCCAATTTTATGTTGGCGGCGTATATAAAGCGCAGGCAAATGATCAGCACGCCATCGGATGACCCTCAGCGTTTTGAGGCCGCTTTATCGCAGACACTGCGCTGGGACACGAGCTATCGGATCTTGAAGGGGATGGGCATGATTGGGTTCATGCGCATTGTCGAGCCGCAAAAAATGCAGGAGAAGGGTGCCGTTGCCGTGGTGGATGACTTTTCCGGTGCGCTGGTGCTGGATGGGATAAAACACCGTTACGGCCAACAAACGCCGGTGGCCAAGGAGTATGGCTATAGGCTCGACAGGCAGACGTCGCACCCGCCGGCATCAAGCCCTGGCAGCCAGCGCTGGACGCTCTCGAACATGCCGGTGGGGGCCAAGCCTGACAATATCTGGGGTGGGTTCTATCAAGGTTCTGAACTCAACTGCGTCACCGTCTCGGCGATCAAGGCGGCCATGATGAAGTATGGTCAAAACCCTCAAGGCATCTACTCGCGCATCACCGAGACAGCCCAGGGCTATACCGTGACCATGCGCGATTCATGCACGGTGCACCTGACCCATGATGAGTTGAAACAAGCACGCAAAGGCTCAAATTTTCACGGCGAGAATACCGGCCTTTTGAACGATGCGATTTTCTTGTACGCCGTGAGTGCCAAGCGGGCGCAAGTGGAGAATCATGATTTTGTGGCCGGGAAAAGTTTTGCGGCGGCCATGGGCTCGCTCAATGATAAAGAAACCTCAGGCGAAGCGCTTCGACGCCTCGGGTTGTTTGCCTTTACTTACAATAGCAGCGCACAAGAGTTGGCCAGTGGCGTTCCAGGCACCCTTGCCAATCATGACCACTCTGTAGGCGTTTTTGATGGGGTTATGGATTTTTATGGCTTAAAAATGAAACTGGCCGGGTCGGATTGGATGAAAGATGCGCAGGCATTAAAGCTGGTTTAAACCGCACCGCGATTCTGCACCATCAGTTGCTTGAACCCCTCGATCGGCAGCGGCCGACTGTGCAAATACCCCTGAAACAAATGGCACCCCAGCTTTTGCAGGAACGCCAGTTGTTCCGGGGTTTCCACACCCTCGGCAATCACGTCCAGATTGAGGCTGCGCGCCATGGCCACGATGGCGCGGATGATTTCCGCGTCGTTGGGGTCATGGGTGGCGTCGCGCACGAAGGACTGGTCGATCTTCAGCGCATCCACCGGCAGGCGCTTGAGGTAGGTCAGCGACGAATAGCCGGTGCCGAAGTCATCCATGGCAAAGCTCACGCCGAGTTTTTTCAGGCGGCGCATCTTCGCCACGGTGTCGTCCAGGTTCTGTATGACGATGCCTTCGGTGATTTCCAGCTTCAACAGGCTGCAAGGCAGGCGATGCTGTTTGAGGCTGCGTTCTACCCGCTCTACGAAGTCGTTCTGGCGAAACTGCCGGGGGCTGATATTCACGCACAGGCTGAAATTCAGCGGGTCTACCAGGCCATCGGCAATCAGCTGCGCAAAGGCGCCGCAGGCTTCATCGAGAATCCAGGTGCCAACCTCCAGGATCAGGCCGCTGTCTTCCAATACCTTGATAAATTCGGAGGGGGACTGCGCGCCCAATTGTGGGTGTTGCCAGCGCACCAGCGCCTCGGCGCCGACAATTTTGTTGCCGCGTGCATCCACTTGGGGCTGGTAATGCACGCTGAACTCACCGCGTGACAGTGCCAGGCGCAGGTCGGTCTCCATGCGCAGGCGCTCACTGGCGGTTTTCTGCATGCTGTTGTGGAACATCTGCGTGGTATTGCGCCCCGAGTCCTTGGCGCGATACAGCGCAATGTCGGCGCGCTTGAGCAGGTCGGCCGGTGTGGAGCCATGATCGGGTATAAGCGCCACGCCGATGCTCGGTGTGACCTGCAGGCGGTGGCCATCCAGGAACATCGGTTCCGAGAGCAGTTCGCGCAACGTGTCGGCCAATATTTGCACTTGGCCGCTGACCTCTGCCCGTGTGCCGTCCAGGCCACTGAGCAACACCACGAATTCATCACCCCCCAGGCGCGCCACGGTGTCTTCCAGGCGCACGCTGGCTTCCAGCCGTGCGGTGACGATTTTCAGTACGGTGTCACCCACCGGGTGGCCGAGGGAATCATTGATGTGCTTGAAGTGGTCAAGGTCGAGGAACAATAACGCGCCGCGCAGGTTATGGCGTTTGAGCAGGGCGATCTGCTGGCTGAGACGGTCCATCAGCAGCGCACGATTAGGCAGGTTGGTCAGTGGGTCGTGATAGGCCAGGTGGCGAATCTGCGCCTGGGCGTTTTTCAACAGGCTCACATCCCGTGCGGTCAACAACAGGCATGGGGTTTCATTAAGGGTTATTGGTTCGACCGACACCTCCACCGCCAACACTTCACCGCGCTTGTTGTGCCAGAGCATTTCCAGGTGATGAATGCGGCCCTTGATCTGCAGTTCGGCCAACAACGCCGCGCGCTGGTTTTCATCGGCCCAGATGCCGATCTGGTAGAGCGTGAGGCCGATAGCCTCTTCGGCGCGGTAGCCGGTGAGGCGGCAAAAACCGTCATTGACCTCGACATAACGGCCGGTGTCGCGTTCGGTGATCGAAATCGCATCGGGGCTGGAGTGAAAAGCCTTGGCGAACTTCTCTTCACTGGCCTTGAGCGCGGCCTCCGAGCGCTGTTGCTGGGTGATATCGCGCAACGTCGTGACAATGCAAGGTTGGTCTCCGACCTTGATCAACCGGCTGGAAATCACGCAGGTCAGGCTGTGGCCGTTCTGGTGATGCACCACCAGGGCCACATTGCTTAACGACTGTTCGCGAATCACCTGTTCAATGCGTTGCAGGCGCTGGCTTGAATCGTCCCACAGGCCGATCTGCTCGGCGCTGTTGCCGATCACTTCGGCGGCGGTCCAGCCAAACGTCTGGGTAAAGGCCGGGTTGATCTCGATAAACACGCCGCTGTCCAGGCAGGTTACGCAGATCGGGTCGGGGCTGGCCTGGAACAGGCTGGCGAATTTTTCTTCGGAGGCGGTCAGGCGTTGTTCGCGTTCAACCTGGTCGGTGATATCGAGCAAGGTGCCGGCCATGCGCAGTGGCTTGCCGGCGTCATCGCGGTACAGGCGTGCGCGGCTTTCCAGGTAGCGCGGGCTGCCGTCTTCCATTTCCACGCGGTAGGTCAACTGGTAGTTGCCGTCCGGGCCTTCGCGCAGGCTGCGGTAGGCATTGCGCATGCCCTCGCGGTCGGCATCGGACATGCCTTCAAAAAACGCATCGAAGGCTTCGTGGAAAGGCTCGGGTGGCAGGCCGTGCAGTTGCGCGGCGCGGGCCGAGCCGTAGAGCATGCCGGTGGGGATGTGCCAGTCCCAGGTGCCCAGTTGCGCGGAGTCCAGGGCCAGGTCGAGGCGCTCCTGGCTGTCCTTGAGGGCCTGCTCGGCGTTCTTGCGGTCGGTGGTGTCAAGAAAGGTGCTGATCAAATAAGCCTCGCCTTCAAGCTCGACCTTTTGCGCACTGAGGGTGCCATCGTGGATCTGGCCGTTGCTGGCGCAGAACTGCACGTCCATGGTGATGGGTTCGCCCTTGCGCTGGGTGGCCTTGACCAGCAGCGCGCGCTCCTCAGGGTGTCGCCACAGACCCAGCTCCAGGGTGGTGCGGCCGATGGCCTCGGCAACGGGCCAGCCAAAGTGAATTTCGAAGTACTGGTTGGCTTCGCTGATGCGGCCGTCAGATTGGCGGGTGAGCAGCACCATGTTGGGGCACAGGTGAAACAGCGTGGCGAAGCGTTTTTCGGAGTGCATGAGGGCATGTTCGCGCTCGCGCTGGCGAGTGGTCTCGCGGATGACCCCGATCATGCGGCGCCGGCCGGTTTTGTCCGGCGCCAGGCTGCCGTTGATTTCCAGCCAGTGATGGCTGCCATCCGGCCATTGGATGTGGTGGTGCATGGCCTGCTCGAACGGCTCGCCGGCCAGCACCGCATGAAACGCGCGCACCACCCGGGCGCGGTCCTGGGGCGCCAGCAGGTCGAGGTAGTCCAGGTCTTTGGGCAAGGGTTGCCGAGGGTCGTAGCCGAACAGCGCCTGGGTGCCGCGCGACCAACTGATCCTGCCGGTGTCGATTTCCCAGCACCACGCGCCAAGGCGGGCAGCATTGAGCGCTGCCAGCAATTGCGGAGCACTTTCCCAGCTTTGTTCCGCCTCTTGAGGGTCCAAGGCGTAAATGCGCGGCAGGGGCGGTACGGAATCGACGGGGTTGCGCATTATCAAAGGGCCTTGGCTCAATGGGCGTTCGGCGCGGGGTTATTCAGGCTCTATGGGCCGCACAGCTTCATGCCGGTATCCCTGGCAGATCGACCTGTGCATCCAATAGGCTCATGAAAGCCCGCGCAGCGTTCGACAGCGTCCTTTCGGTGTGCACGATATAGCCTAGCTGGCGACTGAGCTGTATGCCCGGCAAAGCGATACTTGCCACTTGATCATCGAGCATGGTGCGCGGTAACACGCTCCA
Source organism: Pseudomonas sp. KBS0710 (assembly GCF_005938045.2). Lineage (GTDB taxonomy): Bacteria > Pseudomonadota > Gammaproteobacteria > Pseudomonadales > Pseudomonadaceae > Aquipseudomonas. The sequence goes on from NZ_VCCF02000001.1 coordinate 1,495,240, forward strand.
GGCCAGGCCGATGGAGACCATCATCTTGATGGTTTCCAGGTAGTTGGTGCTCATCGCAATGTTGGGCGTCAGGCCTTGGGCCTCGAACAGCCGGCTGACGATATGGTGGGTAAAGGTGTTACCGCCGGGAAAAACCGCCGGGTGTTTGGCAATGTCGACCAGGTTGACCGTGCCGTTGCCGGTCAAGCTGTGTTCCGGCGCCACCACAAAATCCAGCGGGTCATCCCATACCGGCGTGGCGCGCACCAGATTGTGCGGGTCGGGCGCGAGGGTGATGACCGCCACTTCGGCGCGGCCATGCAGGATTTCTTCGTAGGCCACTTCCGAATCAAGGAACTGAATATCCAGTGCCACATTGGGATATTGCCGCGTGAAGGTGCGCAGAATCGGCGGCAGGCGGTGCAGGCCGATGTGGTGGCTGGTGGCCAATGTGAGCCGACCGCTGACTTCGCCGGTCAGGTTGGTCAGCGCCCGACGCGTATCGTCCAGCACATTCAGAATCTGATAAGCGCGTGGCAGCAGGGCACGCCCGGCTTCGGTCAGGCCGACTTCACGGCCCAGGCGATCGAACAGGCGCACCTTTAATTGTTGCTCCAGCCCGGCGATGCGTTTGCTGATGGCCGGCTGGGTCAGGTGCAGGCGTTCACCGGCGCCGGAGAAGCTGCCGGTCTCGGCGATGGCGATAAAGGCGTTGAGGTTGGCCAGGTCCATGGTTGTATTCCAGTTGGTAATCCAAAGCATAAAAAATATGAATTTGAGTTATTTAATGTAGCGCCATACCATCAGCCTCACAAGCCAAAGGGTTATTGAAAAGCCCGGCGTATAGATGCACCTGTGATGAGGACCGACTGATGGCCGGCAAAACGCTTTACGACAAGCTTTGGGATTCCCATGAAGTGAAACGGCGCGACGATGGCTCGTCGCTGATCTATATCGACCGTCACATCATCCATGAAGTGACCTCGCCGCAAGCGTTCGAAGGCCTGCGACTGGCCGGGCGCAAGCCTTGGCGCGTCGACTCGATCATCGCCACGCCGGACCACAACGTACCGACCACGCCGGAACGCAAGGGCGGGATCGAAGCCATTGCCGACCAAGTGTCGCGTTTGCAGGTGCAGACCCTCGACGATTACTGCGACGAATATGGCATCACCGAATTCAAGATGAATGACGTGCGTCAAGGCATCGTCCACGTGATCGGCCCGGAGCAGGGCGCCACCTTGCCGGGCATGACCGTGGTCTGTGGTGACTCCCATACCTCCACCCACGGTGCATTCGGCGCCTTGGCCCATGGCATCGGCACCTCGGAGGTGGAACATGTGTTCGCCACCCAGTGCCTGGTCGCTAAAAAGATGAAGAATATGTTGGTCAAAGTCGAAGGCACCTTGCCTTTCGGCGTGACCGCCAAAGACATCGTGCTGGCCGTGATCGGCAAGATCGGCACCGCCGGTGGTAACGGCCACGCCATCGAGTTCGCCGGCAGCGCGATTCGCGACCTGTCCATCGAAGGCCGCATGACCATCTGCAACATGTCCATCGAAGCCGGTGCCCGCGTGGGCATGGTGGCGGCGGACGAAAAAACCGTTGAATACGTCAAAGGTCGCCCATTCGCGCCCGCTGGTGCCGATTGGGATGCTGCAGTGGAAGCCTGGAAAGACCTGGTGTCCGACGCCGACGCGGTGTTCGACACCGTGGTCGAACTCGACGCTGCCCAGATCAAGCCGCAAGTCAGCTGGGGCACCTCGCCGGAAATGGTTCTGGCAGTAGACCAGAACGTACCGGACCCGGCCAAAGAAGCCGACCTGGTCAAGCGTGGCTCCATCGAGCGCGCCCTGAAGTACATGGGCTTGAAAGCCAACCAGGCGATCACCGACATCCAGTTGGACCGCGTGTTTATCGGCTCCTGCACCAACTCGCGGATCGAAGACCTGCGCGCTGCGGCGGTGATCGCCAAGGGCCGTAAAGTCGCCTCGACCATCAAACAAGCCATCGTGGTGCCGGGTTCAGGCCTGGTGAAGGCTCAGGCTGAAGCCGAAGGCCTGGACAAGATTTTCCTCGAAGCCGGTTTTGAATGGCGTGAGCCGGGCTGCTCGATGTGCCTGGCGATGAACCCGGACCGTTTGGAGTCGGGCGAGCATTGCGCGTCGACCTCCAACCGTAACTTCGAAGGGCGTCAGGGCGCCGGTGGGCGTACTCACCTGGTCAGCCCGGCCATGGCCGCTGCGGCTGCCGTCAACGGTCGTTTCATCGACGTTCGCGAATTGATCTGAGGAATACCCGATGAGAGCTTTTACCCAACACACCGGCCTTGTCGCCCCTTTGGATCGCGCCAACGTCGACACCGACCAGATCATCCCCAAGCAGTTCTTGAAGTCGATCAAGCGCACCGGTTTCGGCCCTAACCTGTTCGACGAGTGGCGCTACCTGGACGTGGGCTACGCCTACCAGGACAACTCCAAGCGCCCGCTGAACAAAGATTTCGTGCTCAACGCCGAGCGTTACCAAGGCGCCAGCGTGCTGCTGGCGCGGGAAAACTTCGGCTGCGGCTCCAGCCGTGAGCACGCACCGTGGGCCCTGGAAGAATATGGCTTTCGCAGCATCATCGCGCCGAGCTACGCCGACATCTTCTTCAACAACAGCTTCAAGAACGGCTTGCTGCCGATCATCTTGAGCGATGCCGAAGTGGATGAGTTGTTCAAGCAGGTGGAAGCGGATGTGGGCTACCAACTGACCGTTGACCTGGCCGCGCAAACCGTGACCCGCCCGGACGGCAAGGTGTATCACTTTGAGGTGGACGCGTTCCGTAAGCACTGCCTGATCAATGGCCTGGACGATATCGGCCTGACCTTGCAGGACGGCGATGCGATTGCCGCGTTTGAAGCCAAACACCGGGCGAGCCAGCCCTGGTTGTTTCGCGATGCCTGATTGGCGGTGACCGTGCGGGCCCCATCGCGGGCAAGCCCGACTCCCACATGGATCGGTGTTCTCCTGAAGAACTCGGTCAACTGTGGGAGCTGGCTTGCCTGCGATAGCGCCAGTACAACCACCCCAAAACCCAAGGAAAGCCACCATGACCACCACCGCCCACACCCAAGTCGTGCAAAAACAATTCGGCGAGCAAGCCTCAGCCTACCTGAGCAGTGCCGTGCACGCCCAAGGCACCGAATTCGCGCTGCTCCAGGCCGAACTGGCCGGGCAGGGCGCTGCACGACTGCTGGATTTGGGCTGTGGTGCCGGTCATGTCAGCTTCCATGTAGCGCCGCTGGTAAACGAAGTAGTGGCCTACGACCTGTCCCAACAGATGCTCGACGTGGTTGCCGCAGCTGCTTTAGATCGCAACCTGACCAACATCCGCACTGTACACGGCGCTGCCGAACGCCTGCCATTCGCCGACGGCGAGTTTGACTTCGTGTTCAGCCGCTACTCGGCCCATCACTGGAGCGACCTCGGCCTGGCCCTGCGCGAAGTGCGCCGCGTGCTCAAGCCGGGTGGCGTGGCAGCCTTCGTCGATGTCTTGTCACCGGGCAGCCCGCTGTTGGACACTTACCTGCAAACCGTTGAAGTGCTGCGCGACACCAGCCACGTGCGCGATTACTGCGCCGCCGAATGGATGCAACAGCTCAGCGAATCCGGCTTGCATGTGCGCACCAGCAGCCGTCAGCGCCTGCGCCTGGAATACACCTCGTGGGTGGAGCGCATGCGTACGCCAGAGGTATTGCGCGCCGCGATCCTTGCGCTGCAGCAGGCGATGGGCCAGGAAGTGCGCGATTATTACGAGATTCAAGCCGACGGCACCTTCAGCACCGACGTGCTGGTGGTTTTCGCTGAACGCTGATTGATTTTTCCCGACCTGCCCATGGGCGGGTCGCTTGATGAAATGAGGAACGCATGAGCAAGCAGATTCTGATTCTCCCTGGCGACGGCATTGGTCCGGAAATCATGGCCGAAGCGGTCAAGGTCCTGGAACTCGCCAACAGCAAGTACAACCTGGGCTTTGAACTGAGCCACGACGTGATCGGCGGCGCGGCCATCGACAAGCACGGCGTGCCGCTGGCCGACGAAACCCTGGACCGCGCCCGTGCGGCTGACGCCGTGCTGCTCGGCGCCGTGGGTGGCCCGAAATGGGACAAGATCGAGCGTGACATCCGCCCGGAACGCGGCCTGCTTAAAATCCGCGCGCAACTGGGCCTGTTCGGCAACCTGCGCCCGGCCATCCTCTACCCGCAACTGGCCGACGCGTCGAGCCTCAAGCCGGAAGTGGTGGCGGGCCTGGACATCCTGATCGTGCGTGAACTGACCGGCGGTATCTATTTCGGCTCGCCACGCGGCGTGCGCGAGTTGGAAAATGGCGAACGCCAGGCCTACGACACCCTGCCGTACAGCGAGAGCGAAATCCGCCGTATCGCCCGTGTCGGTTTCGACATGGCCCGCGTGCGCGGCAAAAAGGTCTGCTCGGTGGATAAAGCCAACGTACTGGCCTCCAGCCAACTGTGGCGCGAAATCGTCGAGGAAGTGGCCAAGGACTACCCGGACGTCGAACTGAGCCACATGTACGTCGACAACGCCGCCATGCAGCTGGTGCGTGCGCCCAAGCAGTTTGATGTGATCGTTACCGACAACCTGTTCGGCGACATCCTGTCCGACCAGGCCTCGATGCTCACCGGCTCCATCGGCATGCTGCCGTCGGCGTCCCTGGACACCAACAATAAAGGCATGTACGAGCCGTGCCACGGTTCGGCGCCGGACATCGCCGGGCAAGGCATTGCCAACCCATTGGCGACCATTTTGTCGGTGTCGATGATGCTGCGTTACAGCTTCAACCTGAGCGAAGCAGCGGATGCCATCGAGAAGGCCGTCAGCCTGGTGCTGGATCAAGGTTTGCGCACCGGTGACATTTGGTCACAGGGTTGCACCAAGGTTGGGACGCAAGAAATGGGCGACGCAGTAGTCGCCGCGCTGCGGAATCTGTAATCTCTCGGGCCCGCTTGCAGTTGTTGCTGCAAGGCGGCCCACTTTTTAACAAGGTGTAGTTGCGATGAAACGTGTAGGTCTGATCGGTTGGCGCGGTATGGTCGGTTCCGTGCTCATGCAGCGGATGCTGGAAGAGCAGGATTTCGATCTTATTGAGCCGGTGTTTTTCACCACTTCGAACGTAGGTGGCCAAGGGCCGTCCGTGGGCAAGGATATCGCCCCGCTCAAGGACGCCTACAGCATTGAAGAGCTGAAAACCCTCGACGTGATTCTGACCTGCCAGGGTGGCGATTACACCAGCGAAGTCTTCCCCAAGCTGCGCGAAGCCGGCTGGCAGGGCTACTGGATCGACGCCGCCTCGAGCCTGCGCATGCAGGACGACGCGGTGATCATCCTCGACCCGGTGAACCGCAAGGTCATCGACCAGCAGTTGGATGCCGGCACCAAGAACTACGTCGGCGGCAACTGCACCGTCAGCCTGATGCTGATGGGCCTGGGCGGCTTGTTCGAAGCCGGCCTGGTTGAGTGGATGAGCGCCATGACTTATCAGGCGGCGTCCGGCGCCGGCGCGCAGAACATGCGCGAACTGATCAAGCAGATGGGCGCGACCCACGCCGCTGTCGCCGATCAACTGGCCGACCCTGCCAGCGCGATCCTCGACATCGACCGCCGTGTGGCCGAAGCCATGCGCAGTGATGCTTACCCGACCGAAAACTTCGGTGTGCCATTGGCCGGCAGCCTGATCCCTTGGATCGACAAGGAACTGCCGAACGGCCAGAGCCGCGAAGAGTGGAAGGCCCAGGCCGAAACCAACAAGATTCTGGGTCGCTTCAAGAACCCGATTCCGGTGGACGGCATCTGCGTGCGCATTGGCGCCATGCGCTGCCACAGCCAGGCGTTGACCATCAAGCTGAACAAAGACGTGCCGATCGCCGATATCGAAGGGCTGATCAGCCAGCACAACCCATGGGTCAAGCTGGTGCCGAACAACCGCGATATCAGCATGCAGGAGCTGAGCCCGACCAAGGTCACCGGCACCCTGAATGTACCGGTGGGCCGTCTGCGCAAGCTGAACATGGGCAGCCAATTCCTTGGTGCTTTCACCGTTGGCGACCAATTGCTGTGGGGCGCGGCCGAGCCGCTGCGTCGCATGCTGCGGATTTTGCTCGAGCGTTGATCGCTGCTGGTAATGACAAACCCGCGCTCTGGTGACAGGCGCGGGTTTTTTATTACGCGATCAATGTGGGAGCTGGCTTCCCTGCGATGAGGCCATCAGCCTCACCACAAAGGCCAGCTTAATTGCCTCACCCCCGGCCACCCGGTAAAGTGCCGCTCCCCCCGCAATGCCCGAGGCAGCCCCCATGACCCAGACCTTTGAAATCGCCGTGATCGGCGCCACCGGCACCGTCGGTGAAACCCTGGTGCAGATTCTCGAAGAGCTGGATTTTCCGGTGGGCACCCTGTATCTGCTGGCCGGCAGCAATTCGGCCGGCGCGTCCGTGCCGTTTCGCGGCAAGAATGTGCGGGTCAGGGAAGTCGATGAGTTCGATTTCAAAAAAGCGCAGCTTGCCTTCTTTGCGGCCGGCCCGGCCGTTACCTTGAGCTTTGCCCCACGCGCCACCGCTGCTGGCTGTGCGGTGATCGACCTGTCTGGCGCATTGCCCGCTGAACAGGCGCCTCACGTGGTGCCGGAAGCCAATGCCCATGTCCTGAACAGCTTGAAAAAGCCCTTCCAACTGAGCAGCCCAAGCCCATCGGCGACCAACTTGGCCGTGGTGCTGGCGCCGCTGCGTGAATTGTTGGAAATCCAGCGTATCAGCGTCACCGCCAACCTGGCGGTATCCGCCCAGGGCCGTGAAGCCGTCAGCGAGTTGGCGCGACAGACCGCCGAACTGCTGAACGTGCGCCCACTGGAGCCCAAGTTTTTTGACCGGCAGATGGCCTTCAATCTGTTGGCACAAGTCGGCACGCCAGATGCGAAAGGTCATACAGCTTTGGAGAAACGTCTCGTATACGAGCTGCGCGCAGTGCTGGAAACTCCATTGCTGAAGATTTCTGCAACCTGCGTTCAAGCCCCGGTGTTTTTTGGCGATAGCCTGACGGTGTCGCTGCAATTGGGCGCGCCGGTCGACCTGGCAGCGGTGAACCGTGCATTGGAAGCGGCGCCGGGCATTGAGCTGGTCGAAGAGGGCGATTACCCCACGGCTGTGGGCGATGCGGTCGGCCAGGATGTGGTCTACGTCGGCCGTGTGCGTGCGGGTGTGGACGACCCGGCGGAACTAAATCTGTGGCTGACGTCAGATAACGTACGCAAGGGCGCGGCACTCAACGCCGTACAGCTGGCGCAGTTGTTGATAAAAGGCCTTGTGTAAAAGATACTTGGCGGCAATTTGTAGATTGATTCTAGCCAGGCGCTATGCTTGGCCCCAAGCGGTAAAGAAGCGCGTCGGTAACCTATCGGCTCGCCATGCCTTTTGGCAGCGGTTACCAACCTTCTCGCAGGCCGGGGAGTGTTCAGACAAAGGATGAGGCTATGGTTCAAGTTCGCAAACTGGTGTTAGCAATAGCGGCCGCCTCGGCGCTGTCCTCCGGTATGGCGCAGGCGCTGCAACTTGGGGAGATGACCCTCAAGTCGAAGCTGAACCAGCCGTTGTCGGTGGAAATCGAATTGCTCGACGTGGGCGGCCTCACGGCTTCGGAGATCACTCCCAGCCTGGCTTCTGACCAGGCGTTTGTCGATGCAGGCGTGGACCGCCAGGCGTTCCTCAATGACCTGACGTTTACCCCGGTGGTCAACCCCAGCGGCCGCAGTGTGGTGCGCGTCACCTCCAGCAAGCCGTTGCCCGATTCCTACGTACGTTTCCTGCTGCAGGTGCAGTGGCCCAATGGCCGCTTGATGCGCGACTACAGTGTGTTGCTCGACCCGGCCAAGTTCGAGCAGTCGGCGCCGACCGCCAGCACGCCCGCACCGCGCTTGAGCGCACCGACCACCACGGCGCCCGCCACCACAGCGAAGACCGTTAGCAAATCCGCCCAGCACACCACGACCTCTCACGACACCTTGTGGGAAATTGCCGAAAAGAATCGTAATGGTGCGTCGGTGCAGCAAACCATGCTGGCCATCCAGGCGCTTAACCCTGACGCCTTTGTCGACGGCAACATCAATCGCCTGAAAACCGGCCAGGTCCTGCGCCTGCCGGACCGTCAGCAAGCCACCAGCTTGCCGCAGCCCGAGGCGATTGCCGAAGTGACCGCGCAAAATGCTGCCTGGCGCGAAGGCCGTCGCGCAGCCAGTAATCCAGTAGCAGGCAAGCAACAGCTGGACGCGACCAAACGCACCCAGGCCGGTAATGCACCGTCGAGCACCACGGCCAAGGACAATTTGAGCCTGGTATCGGCGGAGTCAGCCAAAAAAGGCGCGAAGGGCAAGGCCGGTGATAGCCGAGCGGTGAGCGACAAACTGGCGATGACCCAGGAACAGTTGGACACCACCCGGCGCGACAATGAGGAGCTGAAAAGCCGTGCGGCGGACCTGCAAAGCCAGCTGGACAAGCTGCAAAAGCTCATTCAACTGAAAAACGATCAACTCGCCAGGTTGCAGGCCGGCAACCCTGAGCCGGCGGCACAGGCGACAGCGGCGATGCCCGCTCAATTGGCGGCTGAACCTGCGGCCACGCCAGCACCGGCTGAGGCCGCGCCCGTTGCTGCAGCGCCAGCGCCTGAGCCGATCAAGCCAGAAGCGGCGCCTGCCACCAGCGAAGGCAAGTTCAACGAACTGCTGACCAACCCGGTCGTCCTCAGTGTAATCGGCGGCGCGGCTGGCTTGCTGGTGTTGTTGCTTCTGCTGCTGTGGGCGCGCCATCGCAATGCGCGCCTCGAAGAGGAAAAGCACCTGCGCATGGCGCGCGCCCTGGCCGAAGAGCCAGCCTTTACGCCCAATGTGGATCACGACCTGCCACCGGACAGCTTCGAAGGCCTCGAAGTGGTAGCGCCGAACGTTAAATTGGCCGCCGCGCCAGCGCCGGCAGCCGTGGTTGAACCGGTGGTGGTGCCCTCGGTTGCCTCCGTACTGGCGCCGTTGGCTGTTGCGGTTGCCCCGGAAAACTCCAGTGATGCACTGGCGCAGGCTCAATCCCATATCGACCGTGGCCACCTTAACCAGGCCGCCGATGTGCTGGAGCAAGCCATCAAGCGCGAACCCAAGCGCAGCGACCTGCGCTTGAAGTTGATGGAAGTCTATGGCCTGCATGGCAACAAGGACGGTTTCGTCACTCAGGAGCGTCAACTGGTGGCCAATGGTGAAAACCATGCCCAGGTCGAGCAGCTGAAAAACCGCTTCCCGGCCATGGCCGTATTGGCAGCGGGTGTCAGTGCTGCGGTGGCGGCGGCGGCCCTGGATGCTCAGTACGTCAAGGATTTGCTCGAAGACAAGCCCGCGGCGCCTGCCCCGGAGCCTGACGCCTTCGACACCGATTTCGACCTCAGCCTCGATGACCTGGAAGCGGCGTCACCCGCCGTAGTCAGCCCGAAAGACGAACCGAGCTTTGAGTCGCTGCTGCAACAGCAGACTGAATCCAAGGCCAGCGCGGATGACCTGTCGGACTTCGACCTGGATTTGCAGCTCGAAGCGCCGTCTTCGCAGGCCGATGATGACTTCCTGTCGGGTCTGGAAGATCAAATGAAGGACGTGCCGGCTGTCGAGCCGCCGACCTTGGCACCCACTGCGCTGGACGATTTTGACCTGCCGGAAGATTTCGACCTGTCTCTGGCCGATGAGCCACAAGCCCCGGCCGCTGCCAAGCCCGATGCATTCGCCTCGGAGCTCGATGACGTCAACGCAGAACTCGATCGCCTGTCCCAGAGCCTCGAGCATCCGCCAATCGAACATTCCTTCACCGCAGAAGATGCTGCGTTGGGCGCCGATGAGCCGGAATTCGACTTCCTTTCCGGCACCGATGAAGTCGCCACCAAGCTGGACTTGGCCCAGGCCTACATCGACATGGGCGATGCGGAAGGCGCAAGGGACATCCTGAAAGAAGTGCTGACCGAGGGCAGTGAAGAACAGCGCGGTGAAGCCAAGGAAATGCTCGGCAAAATCTAACAATTGATACAAAACCCTTGTGGGAGCGGGCTTGCTCGCGAAAGCGGTGTACCAGTTGACGAATTCATCGACTGACACGCCGCCTTCGCGAGCAAGCCCGCTCCCACATTAGGCCTGCGCGTATTCTCCAGCGCCTTTATAATGGTTCCCTTCGCGCAACTCATCGGGCTCTCAGTTCTTGGCAAATATAGATAACGCGGCCGCCGAAATGGCGGCCGCAGGCTTTAACCGCATCGCCTTGGGCGTGGAATACAAAGGCTCGCGCTATCGCGGCTGGCAGCGCCAGGCTTCTGGTGTGTTGACCGTGCAGGAAACCCTCGAAAACGCGTTGTCGAAGGTGGCGGATTCGCCGGTGTCGCTGATGTGTGCCGGGCGTACCGATGCCGGTGTGCATGCCTGTGGCCAGGTGGTGCACTTTGACACCCAGGCCGAGCGCACGCTGAAAGCTTGGGTGATGGGCGCTAATATCAATTTGCCCCATGACGTCAGCGTGACCTGGGCCAAGGTCATGCCTGCGCATTTTCATGCGCGTTTCAAAGCTATCGCCCGGCGCTACCGCTACGTGATCTACAACGATCAGATCCGCCCGGCGCACCTTAACCAGGAAATCACCTGGAACCACCGCCCGCTGGATGCCGAACGCATGGCCGAGGCCGCCCAGCATCTGGTCGGCATGCATGATTTCAGCGCCTTCCGTGCGGGGCAATGCCAGGCCAAGTCGCCGATCAAGGAAGTCCATCACCTGCGCGTGACCCGTCACGGCAAGATGATCGTGCTGGATATCCGCGCCGGGGCCTTCCTGCACCATATGGTGCGTAACATTGCCGGTGTGCTGATGACCATCGGCACTGGCGAGCGGCCGGTTGAGTGGGCGCGGGAGGTGCTGGAAAGTCGCGTTCGCCGCACCGGCGGCGTCACCGCACACCCGTTCGGCCTGTACCTGGTGGATGTGGAGTACCGCGACGAGTTTGAATTGCCGCAGCGGTTTATCGGTCCACATTTCCTCACAGGTTTCAGCGAACTTGACGGCTGACGCCTGCAAGCGCTTTTGTTACCATCCGGGACTTTCTCGGCCCAACCCCTGAGGTTTTTACGCCATGCCAGCCGTTCGCAGCAAGATTTGCGGGATTACCCGCATAGAAGACGCGCTGGCGGCAGTCGAAGCGGGGGCGGATGCCATCGGTTTCGTGTTTTATGCCAAGAGCCCGCGGGCGGTGAATGTGTTGCAGGCGCGGGCAATCATCGCTGCGCTGCCGCCATTCGTGACCACCGTGGGGCTGTTCGTCAACGCCAGCCGTTGCGAACTCAATGAAACCCTGGATGCCGTGCCGCTGGATATGCTGCAATTTCACGGCGACGAAAGCCCCGATGAGTGCGACAGCTACCAGCGCCCGTATATCAAGGCGCTGCGGGTCAAGGCCGGAGATGACATCGCTGCTGCCTGCGCCGCCTATACTGGCGCTCGCGGCGTTCTGTTGGATACCTATGTCGAAGGCGTGCCCGGTGGCACGGGTGAGGCGTTCGACTGGACGCTGATCCCCGAAGGCTTGAGCAAGCCGATTATCCTCGCCGGTGGGCTTAACCCCGCGAATGTCGCGGCGGCCATCGAGCAGGTCCGGCCTTATGCCGTGGACGTCAGCGGCGGAGTGGAGCAGGCCAGGGGCATCAAGGATCCCCACAAGATTCGCGCATTCATGCAGGCCGTGCGCAACAGCAGTGGCGCGATGTGACGGCTGGCAGTCTGCCGCCGTCCATAACTACCACTGTGTAAAACAGCACCGGCGCCGCCTGCGGGAGGCCCGGAAATGAAGTGGCAACCCTGCGTTGGCAGGTTGTCTGGAAGGCTGAGGATACAGGCGGGAAATGGCCGGTCGAACGTCTGACCCCGTCCAGTCTGTGTCATCGCCACATATGAATTTAGCTCAAGGGCATACGCGGGGCTGTGTTCAAGCCACCGGTACTGGAGAAAGAAAGCATGAGCAACTGGTTAGTAGACAAACTGATCCCTTCGATCATGCGTTCCGAGGTGAAAAAAAGCTCGGTTCCTGAAGGTCTGTGGCACAAGTGCCCATCCTGCGACGCGGTGCTGTACCGCCCGGAGCTGGAAAAGACCCTGGACGTTTGCCCCAAGTGCAACCATCACATGCGTATCGGCGCGCGCGCGCGCATCGACATCTTCCTGGACGCCGACGGCCGTAACGAGCTGGGCGCAGACCTGGAGCCGGTTGACCGTCTCAAGTTCCGCGACGGCAAAAAGTACAAGGACCGCCTGACCGCTGCGCAGAAGCAGACCGGCGAAAAAGACGCGCTGATTTCGGTCAGCGGCAAGCTGCTGGGGATGCCGGTGGTGGTGTCCGCATTCGAGTTTTCCTTCATGGGCGGCTCCATGGGTGCCATCGTCGGTGAGCGTTTTGTACGTGCCGCCAACTACGCGCTGGAAAACCGTTGCCCGATGATCTGCTTCGCCGCCTCCGGTGGTGCGCGTATGCAGGAAGCGCTGATCTCCCTGATGCAAATGGCCAAGACCTCTGCGGTACTGGCGCGTCTGCGTGAAGAAGGCATCCCGTTCATCTCGGTACTGACCGACCCGGTCTACGGTGGCGTTTCCGCCAGCCTGGCAATGCTGGGTGACGTGATCGTCGGCGAGCCCAAAGCGCTGATCGGCTTTGCCGGCCCACGCGTGATCGAGCAGACCGTGCGTGAAAAACTGCCGGAAGGCTTCCAGCGCAGCGAGTTCCTGCTGGAGCACGGTGCCATCGACCTGATCATCCCGCGCGGTGAGCTGCGTCCACGCCTGGGTAACCTGCTGGCGCAAATGATGGGCTTGCCGACGCCTGTGTACGTCGCGCCTAAAATCGAACCTATCGTTGTTCCGCCGGTGCCGGCAAACCTATGACCCAACGTACCCTGGGCGAATGGCTCGCCTACCTTGAGCAGTTGCATCCGTCAGCCATCGACATGGGCCTGGAGCGCTCGCAACAGGTAGCGGCCCGCCTTGGGTTGGGCCGGCCGGCGCCGCGTGTGATCACGGTGACCGGCACCAACGGCAAAGGCTCTACCTGTGCCTTTGTCGCGGCGCTGCTGCAAGCCCAAGGGCTGAAAGTTGGCGTGTACAATTCTCCGCACCTGCTGCGTTATAACGAGCGGGTGCTGCTCAATGGCGTCGAGGCCACTGACGCGCAGCTTTGCGAAGCCTTCGCCGCGCTGGATGTCGGGCGCGGCGAAATTTCCCTCACCTACTTCGAAATGGGCACCTTGGCGGCGTTTTGGCTGTTCGAGCGTGCGCAGTTGGATGTGGTCGTGCTGGAAGTCGGGCTTGGCGGGCGTCTGGATACGGTCAACGTGGTGGATGCCGATATTGCGCTGGTGACCAGTATTGGTGTCGACCATGCGGACTATCTGGGCAACACCCGCGAGTCCGTCTCTTATGAAAAGGCCGGGATCTTCCGCCAGGGCAAGCCGGCGCTGTGTGGTGACCTGGACCCGCCGCAGCCGTTGCTGGACAAAGTGCGCGAGCTGGATTGCCCGTTTTACCTGCGCGGCCGTGAATTCAATCTCGAAATTGGCGACCAGCATTGGCAGTGGCGCGGGCGTGATGCGCGCGCCCAGGTGGTGGAGCTGCGGGATTTGCCGCTGCTCAACCTGCCGATGGAAAACGCCGCGCTGGCCCTGCAAGCCTACCTGTTGATGGATCTGCCGTGGAATCCCGAGCAGATTGCTGCCACGTTGCTGGCTACCCGTGTAGTGGGGCGCCTGGATCGCCGCACTTTCGAGTGGCAGGGCAAGCGCCTGAACCTGTTGCTGGACGTGGGGCATAACCCCCATGCCGCCGAATACCTGGCGCAGCGCCTGTCGCGCACACCGCCTGCCGGTCGGCGCCTGGCGGTGTTCGGGTTGTTGGCTGACAAGGACCTGGACGGTGTGGTTGCGCCGTTACTGGGCAATGTCCAGGCATGGGCAGTAGCACCGCTGGATACGCCGCGCAGTCGCCCGGCTGCGGAACTGCAAGTGGCCTTGCAGAACCTTGGCGCGCCGGTGGCGTCGTATGCAAGCGTCACTGCAGCGCTTGAAGCGCAATGCGCGGTGGCGACGGCCGAGGACGAGATTCTGTTGTTCGGATCATTTTATTGTGTTGCCGAGGCGCTAGAGTGGTTGGCCCGGCGCTCCACGGAGGAAGCTGCACATGGCATTACTGGATAGCGCATACAAGCAGCGAATGGTCGGAGCTCTGGTGTTGGTGGCATTGGCGGTGATTTTTCTGCCGATGCTGTTTTCGCGCCAGGACGAGCAACGCCAGGTAGTGGTCGAGGCTCCGTCGGCGCCACAAGCGCCAACGATGCCGCAGGTTCAGGTAGAGCCGGTGGTGGTGCCTGAGCCGCAGGCGCTGCCTGAAGAGCCTGTGCCGAGCGATGACGAGGTGGCTGCGCAGCAGGCTCCAGCGGCGCCGGTGCAACAGAGTGTGCCGGTGGTCAAGCCAGCGCCTGCTCCAGCGGCTCCGGCTGTGGCAGCCAAACCCGCTGCGCCAGCCCCTGCGCCCAAGCCGGTAGCGCCGCAACCTGCCGCGCCGGGCAAGCCGGATGTGGGTCAAAGCCGTATCGACCCGAATGGCCTGCCGATCAGTTGGTCGATCCAGCTTGCCAGCCTGGCCAATCGCGAAAGTGCCGATGCCCTGCAGAAAAAGCTGCGTGCCCAGGGTTATAACGCTTATATCCGCAGTGCTGACGGCAAGAATCGCGTATTTATCGGGCCGCTGATCGAGCGCGCCGAGGCGGATCGCTTGCGTGACCTGCTGGGGCGCCAGCAGAACCTGAATGGGTTTGTGGTGCGGTTCCAGCCGGAGCGTGGCTGATTTCTGATTGGTTATGCGCTCCAGGTGTTGGAGCTGGCTTGTGTGGGAGTCGGGCTTGTGTGGGAACTCCCACACAAGCCCGCTCCCACATTGGTTTTGTGGTGGTTATAAATAGGGTTTGGTTGCCACAACCCATTGATTTGCAAAGCACCCACAATCACAGCTTACCGATAGCCCAGCGCTCTGCTAAAATGCGCCGCCTTATCCGTCCGTAGGCTGCACTGTGCCATTTACCTGGGTTGACTGGGCGATCGTTGCAATCGTCGCCATCTCCGCTTTGATCAGTCTAAGCCGCGGCTTCGTAAAAGAAGCACTGTCGTTGCTGACCTGGATCATCGCAGGAGTCGTAGCCTGGATGTTCGGTGGTTCACTGTCGGTTTACCTGGCCGGGTACATCGAAACACCTTCGGCTCGCGTCATCGCGGGCTGCGCCATCATGTTCATCGCCACGCTGCTGGTGGGGGCAATGGTCAATTATCTTATTGGCGAGTTGATACGTGTTACCGGCCTCTCCGGGACCGATCGATTTCTCGGCATGGCCTTCGGCGCCGCACGTGGCGGCTTGCTGGTGGTTGTGGCGGTCGGGCTGTTGAGCCTGGGGCCGG
Organism: Pseudomonas sp. KBS0710; assembly: GCF_005938045.2. GTDB lineage: Bacteria > Pseudomonadota > Gammaproteobacteria > Pseudomonadales > Pseudomonadaceae > Aquipseudomonas. Next base: position 1,510,766 of record NZ_VCCF02000001.1, read on the forward strand.
TACAGCAGGATGCATGGTGGCAAGAGTCGGTACTCGTGCCAAAATTTCTATTGGTTGCAGACTGGTCCAAGAACCTCATATTGGGGTGGAGCAGTCAGTGGCTGGCCAGCGGAATCAGCGTACCCGCTGATCTTCCGTTCAAGGAACACCTCTTGCCGGCCAAAACGCCTCAGTAAGCAGTGTTCAGTCAAGATTCATTAAGTAGGGGTTGCGTCGCATGTGTGGCATCGTCGGTATCGTCGGTAAGTCGAACGTCAATCAGGCGCTGTATGACGCGCTAACCGTCCTCCAGCACCGCGGCCAGGACGCTGCCGGTATTGTGACCAGCCACGACGGCCGGTTATTCCTGCGCAAGGACAATGGCCTGGTGCGTGACGTGTTCCATCAACGTCACATGCAGCGCCTCGTCGGGCACATGGGCATTGGCCATGTGCGTTACCCGACTGCCGGTAGCTCGACTTCGGCCGAAGCTCAACCGTTTTACGTCAACTCGCCTTACGGCATCACCCTGGCGCACAACGGTAACCTGACCAACGTTGAACAGCTGGCCAAGGAGATTTACGAATCTGACCTGCGCCACGTCAACACCAACTCCGACTCGGAAGTGCTGCTCAACGTGTTCGCCCACGAGCTGGCCCAGCGCGGCAAGCTGCAGCCGACCGAAGAAGACGTGTTTGCCGCCGTGACCGACGTGCACAACCGTTGCGTCGGCGGTTACGCCGTGGTGGCAATGATCACGGGTTACGGCATCGTCGGCTTCCGTGACCCGCACGGCATCCGCCCGATCGTGTTCGGCCAGCGTCACACCGACGAAGGCGTCGAGTACATGATCGCCTCCGAAAGCGTGTCCCTGGATGTGCTGGGCTTCACCCTGATCCGCGACCTCGCACCGGGTGAAGCGGTGTACATCACCGAAGACGGCAAGCTGCACACCCGTCAGTGCGCGATTGCGCCAAAACTCACGCCATGCATCTTCGAACACGTCTACCTGGCGCGTCCGGACTCGATCATCGACGGTGTTTCGGTGTACAAGGCGCGCCTGCGCATGGGCGAGAAGCTGGCCGAGAAGATCCTGCGCGAGCGTCCTGAGCACGATATCGACGTGGTGATCCCGATTCCGGACACCAGCCGTACTGCGGCGCTGGAGTTGGCCAACCACTTGGGCGTCAAGTTCCGCGAAGGCTTCGTCAAGAACCGTTACATCGGCCGTACCTTCATCATGCCTGGCCAGGCGGCGCGCAAGAAGTCGGTACGCCAGAAGCTCAACGCGATCGAGCTGGAGTTCCGCGGCAAGAACGTGATGCTGGTGGACGACTCCATCGTGCGCGGCACCACGTGCAAGCAGATCATCCAGATGGCCCGCGAAGCCGGTGCGAAGAACGTGTACTTCTGTTCCGCCGCGCCTGCCGTGCGTTACCCGAACGTGTACGGTATCGACATGCCGAGCGCCCACGAGCTGATCGCCCACAACCGTTCGACCCAGGATGTGGCCGACCTGATCGGTGCTGACTGGTTGATCTATCAGGACCTGCCGGACCTGATCGAAGCGGTCGGTGGTGGCAAGATCAAGATCGCCGAGTTTGACTGCGCCGTGTTCGACGGCAAGTATGTGACGGGCGATGTCGATGAGGCCTACCTGAACAAGATCGAGCAGGCGCGTAACGATTCATCGAAGATCAAGACCCAGGCGGTCAGCGCGATCATCGATCTGTACAACAACTGAGTAGACACCGGCCCTGAGGGGCCGGTTTTGTATCTTAAACAGAGTATTGAGTAAGGAGTCGCAGCATGAGTCAGGAATGGGATGCCGGTCGGCTGGACAGCGACCTCGATGGCGTAGCTTTCGATACCCTGGCTGTGCGCGCCGGTCAGCACCGCACCCCGGAAGGTGAGCACGGTGACCCGATGTTCTTCACCTCCAGCTATGTATTTCGCACCGCTGCCGACGCGGCTGCGCGCTTTGCCGGCGAAGTGCCGGGCAACGTCTATTCGCGTTACACCAACCCGACCGTGCGTGCGTTCGAAGAACGTATCGCGGCCCTGGAAGGCGCTGAGCAGGCGGTGGCCACGGCGACCGGCATGGCGGCGATCCTGGCCGTGGTGATGAGCCTGTGCAGCGCTGGCGACCATGTGCTGGTGTCGCGCAGTGTGTTCGGCTCCACCATCAGCCTGTTCGAGAAGTACTTCAAGCGCTTCGGCATCGAAGTGGACTATGTGCCCCTGGCGGACCTGTCCGGCTGGGACGCGGCGATCAAGGCCAACACCAAGTTGCTGTTCGTCGAGTCGCCGTCCAACCCGCTCGCCGAACTGGTGGATATCGCTGCATTGTCTGAAGTGGCCCACGCCAAGGGCGCGATGCTGGTGGTCGACAACTGCTTCTGCACGCCGGCGCTGCAACAGCCGCTGAAGCTGGGCGCGGATATCGTTGTGCACTCAGCCACCAAGTTCATCGACGGCCAGGGCCGTTGCATGGGTGGCGTAGTCGCTGGCCGCAGCGAGCAAATGAAGGAAGTGGTGGGTTTCTTGCGCACCGCCGGCCCGACCCTGAGTCCGTTCAATGCGTGGATCTTCCTCAAAGGCCTGGAGACGCTCAGCCTGCGGATGAAGGCCCATTGTGCGAATGCCCAGGCTTTGGCCGAGTGGTTGGAGCAACAGGACGGTATCGAGAAAGTCCATTACGCCGGTCTCAAGAGCCACCCGCAACACGCATTGGCCCAGCGCCAGCAGCGTGGTTTCGGCGCGGTGGTGAGCTTTGAAGTAAAAGGCGGCAAAGACGGCGCCTGGCGCTTTATCGACGCGACGCGTCTGATCTCCATCACGGCCAACCTGGGTGACAGCAAAACTACCATCACCCACCCGAGCACTACCTCCCACGGGCGCCTGGCGCCACAGGAACGTGAAGCGGCCGGCATCCGTGACAGCCTGATCCGCATTGCGGTGGGCCTGGAAGACGTCGCTGACCTGCAAGCTGACCTGGCTCGCGGGCTGGCTGTCTTGTGATCGAGTGGTCCATGGAAACAGCAACGGCCGGTAACGGCCGAGTTGCGCTGGTGACGGGCGCCGCTCGGGGCATTGGCCTCGGGATCGCGGCGTGGCTGATCAGCGAAGGTTGGCAGGTGGTGTTGACCGACCTGGACCGCGAGCGCGGTTCCAAGGTGTCCAAGGTGCTGGGTGACAACGCCTGGTTTATCACCATGGACGTGGCAGACGAGAAGCAGGTCGCCCAGGGCGTTGCCGAAGTGCTCGGCCAGTTCGGTCGCCTGGACGCGTTGGTGTGCAACGCAGCGGTGGCCGACCCGCGCAATATCACCCTCGAAAGCCTCGACCTGGCGTACTGGAACCGCGTGCTGGCGGTGAACCTCAGTGGGCCGATGTTGCTGGCCAAGCACTGTGCGCCGTACCTGCGCGCCCATGGCGGTGCGATCGTCAACCTGGCCTCGACCCGCGCGCGTCAATCAGAGCCCGACACCGAGGCCTATGCGGCGAGCAAGGGCGGGTTGCTGGCCCTGACTCACGCGCTGGCCATGAGCCTTGGGCCGGAGGTGCGGGTCAATGCCGTCAGCCCTGGCTGGATTGATGCGCGTGATCCTGCGGCGCGGCGTGCCGAGCCCTTGACCGACGCCGATCATGCCCAGCATCCGGCGGGCAGGGTGGGCACGGTTGAGGACGTGGCGGCGATGGTGGCGTGGCTGCTGTCGCGTCAGGCCGGGTTTGTCACCGGGCAAGAGTTTGTGGTCGACGGCGGCATGAGCAAGAAGATGATTTACAGCGAGTAGGGCGGGTAGCCGTCTTTGAAGCAATTTTGTCTTTTTCAGAAAAACTTCAAGCAGGCTATTGACTTAGGTCCGCTACCTGCGTAAATTTCGCGGCCTCAACGAAGCAAAGGGTGATTAGCTCAGCTGGGAGAGCATCTGCCTTACAAGCAGAGGGTCGGCGGTTCGATCCCGTCATCACCCACCACTTCTTGAGAGTTTTGCCTTAGGGTAAGACGCAACGTTAAAGGTTGCACCGACGCGCAGCGGTAGTTCAGTCGGTTAGAATACCGGCCTGTCACGCCGGGGGTCGCGGGTTCGAGTCCCGTCCGCTGCGCCATATTTTCCAAGTCCGACTTGTCGGGTTTGAGATTGAAACGCTTAGGCTGATCAGTCAGATGTTTAAAGATGGTTGAGGGTTTAGTCTCAACTGGTCAAGCGATACGCAGCGGTAGTTCAGTCGGTTAGAATACCGGCCTGTCACGCCGGGGGTCGCGGGTTCGAGTCCCGTCCGCTGCGCCATATCTGCTTCAAGGCCCACTGAACGCCTTGGAGCGCAAAGCAAGCGTTAAGCTGCTTTGATCCGATAGCAAAGACCCTGGTCGAAAGACCGGGGTTTTTTGTGTCTGCGATTTGGCTTTATGTGAGAGCGAGCAAGCCCGCTCCCATAGTTGGATTGCCTCAGAACCCCAACTTATCCCGCAGCCCGTAATACCACGCCCCCAGCGCCGCGAACGGTGTGCGCAACAGTTGCCCACCCGGGAACGGGTAGTGCGGCAGGTCGGCAAACGCGTCAAAACGCTCTGCCTGACCTCTCAACGCTTCTGCCAGCACCTTGCCCGCCAGGTGCGTGTACGTCACGCCGTGGCCACTGCAGCCCTGGGAGTAATAGATGTTGTCGCCCAGGCGACCCACCTGTGGCAAGCGCGACAGGGTCAGCAGGAAATTGCCGGTCCAGGCGTAGTCGATCTTCACATCCTTGAGCTGCGGGAAGGCCTTGAGCATCTTCGGGCGAATGATCGCTTCGATGTTGGCCGGGTCGCGCGCGCCATACACCACGCCGCCGCCGAAAATCAGGCGTTTGTCGCTGGTGAGGCGGTAGTAGTCCAGCAAGTAGTTGCAGTCCTCGACGCAGTAATCTTGCGGAAGCAAGGTTTTGGCTAGCTCATCACCCAACGGTGCAGTAGTGATGACCTGTGTGCCACAAGGCATCGACTTGGCCGCCAGCTCCGGCACCAGGTTGCCCAGGTAGGCATTGCCCGCCACGATGATGAACTTGGCCCTGACCTTGCCCTCGGCGGTATGCACCACCGGGCTGGCGCCACGCTCGATGCGCACTGCCGCCGACTGCTCGTAGATCGTGCCGCCAAGCGACTCCACGGCCGCCGCCTCACCCAGTGCCAGGTTGAGCGGATGAATGTGGCCGCCGCTCATGTCCAGCAGGCCGCCGACATAGTTGTCACAGGCCACAACTTCGCGAATACGGCGCTCATCCAGCAACTCAAGCTGCGTATGGCCGTAGCGTTCCCACAGGCGCTGCTGCGACTCCAGGTGGCCCATGTGCTTGTTGTTGAGTGCAGCGAACACGCCGCCGTCCTTCAAGTCGCACTGGATCTGGTACTTGGCCACGCGCTCACGAATGATCCGGCCGCCCTCAAACGCCATCTGCCCCAGCAGTTGCGCCTGCTTGGGGCCGACGCTGCGCTCGATCACGTCGATGTCGCGGCTATAGCTGTTGACGATCTGCCCGCCATTACGGCCCGAGGCGCCAAAGCCGACCTTGGCGGCTTCCAGCACCGTCACGCGAAAACCGTTCTCCAGCAGAAACAGCGCGCTGGACAAGCCGGTATAACCGGCGCCAATCACGCACACATCGGTTTCGACTTCACCTTGCAGCACCGGGCGTGGCGGAACCGCATTCGCGGACGCGGCGTAATACGACTGGGGGTAGGGGGTGTTCGCCATCCTGGAACCTCTGTTTTATATTTTTTACGAGTGCGCCGATCCTACCTGAGTTGAAATTTGCCTGCCAGCCACCCGAAAATCCCGGACGCACCCGGCTCCGGTAAAAAATTCGCATATTCATAGGGTTAGCTGCAAAAAAGATGTTGACACCCCTTCGGAATTCCGTAGAATGCCGCCTCACAGCAGGCACGTAGCTCAGTTGGTTAGAGCACCACCTTGACATGGTGGGGGTCGTTGGTTCGAGTCCAATCGCGCCTACCAAACAAAATCCGCTCTGCTGGGCGGTCTGGAAGGGCTCACCGAAAGGTGGGCCCTTTTTTGTTGTCTGCGATTTGCAAACCTCCCTTCTCAAGACTCCCGCCGCCGTCGTTGTGCTTTTACCCGTCCTGCCGCTGCTCTTCTGCAAGCTTATCGAATGCTGCCTGGGCGTTTATGACCGCGTCAGAATGTTGGACCGTCCACCTGTATAGCGCGCGAAATGGCTCTTCCAGCGTATGTCCCAGGTCGGTAACGCTGTACTCGACGGCGACTTGAGAAGAGGGGATGACGCGGCGCGACAAAATGCCGTTGCGCTCCAGGCGACGCAGGCTTTGCGTGAGCGCTTTTTGCGTAATGCCATCGAGTCGACGCTTGATTTCATTGAACCGCAGCGGGCTTTTACACAGCGTTGCCAGTATCAATACGGACCACTTGTCCGCGATCTGATCGAGCAATATCCGGCTTGTGCAATCAGCGGCGTAGACGTCGGGAGGGCTCTCGTTTTGCCCTGTTGGCTGAATACCTTGTTCCTGCATGTAGTTTCCTCGGCTATACCTGAGCACTTTTAAGTGCCTTATTGATATTAGGTATACAACTTATACCATGTGATCTCCTTTTGCTCGGAGCATCTTTTCATGAGTTCTACGAATCTCGACTCGCTGTTTCAGCCGTTCACGATCAAGTCTTTGACCCTGAAGAATCGAATTGTAATGGCCCCTATGACGCGCGCTTTCGCCAAAGGCGGTGTGCCTGACGAGCAAATCGCCGCCTATTACCGCAAACGTGCGGAAAACCAGGTCGGTTTGATTCTGTCTGAGGGGACTGTGGTGGATCGTCCTGGTGCTCGCAATATGTCGGGGATCCCGTTTTTCCATGGCGATGAATCACTCGCGGGCTGGAAGGCAGTAATCGACGGCGTTCACAGTGCCGGTGGCAAAATGGGGCCACAGATTTGGCACGTAGGAGCTGCGCCCAGTTTTCAGGAAGACTGGGCACCCGCCGGTGGGTTTGAGAGCCCGTCCGGGCTTGCCGGCCCACAGAAACCCCTGGGGCAAGCCATGAATGATGAAGCGATTGCCGACACCATCGCGGCATTCGCCAAGGCCGCCGCTGATTCCAAGCGGCTGGGGTTTGACACCGTCGAAATACACGGCGCCCACGGATACCTGCTGGACCAGTTTTTCTGGCCGGGTACTAATGAGCGCGCCGACCGTTTTAATGGTGCAACCATCAAGGAGCGCTCACGGTTTGCAGCGGAAGTGGTCAAGGCCATACGCGCAGCCGTTGGGCCGGATTTCCCGGTGATTCTGCGTCTGAGTCAGTGGAAGCAACAGGATTACAGCGCCCGTTTGGCGACAACGCCTGAAAGCATGTCCGATTGGCTGGTGCCACTGGTGGAAGCCGGCGTGGACGTTTTGCATTGCTCTCAACGGCGCTTTTGGGAAGCCGAGTTCCCGGAACTGGACGGCGAGCAGGGGCTGAATTTTGCCGGCTGGGCCAAAAAGCTGACGGGCGCTGCGACGATCAGTGTCGGCTCTGTGGGGTTGTCCGGCGACTTCCTTGGCGCCTTCAGCGGCGAAAGCTCCCAACCGGCAGCGATCGACAATTTGGTGCAGCGATTGGAGAAAGAGGAGTTCGACTTGATCGCTGTTGGACGGGCTCTGCTGAGTGACGCGCAGTGGGTGAGAAAAATTCGATCGGGCAACTCGGCCGACTTGAAGCCTTTTGACGTAAAAGACTTGGCCGAGCTGGCCTGAACTTCACACCTCTGGCACGTGCAAAACGTTGAGTGTTGAAGGGCTCACCGAAAGGTGAGCCCTTTTTTTTGGCTGGATTTTTGGCAATACCTGCCCCTGCCGCTTTGCGGATTACTGCGCTCAGAAGTGGTTTAGCAGAAAAGCGTAGCCACCGATAACAGGCAGATAATCTGTGCAAACATCTGGCACCGTATCTCACCATTTGTTGTCGCCATACTCGTTTGTCCGGCGTACATAGCGGCTGCCTCCATCGGCAATACTGCGCTGAGTGCTGCGCAGTTCCGCGCAGCACTGAATTGAGTATAGGTTTGGAACGAGATCCATGCTGTCGAGCCGACTTAAGGTTAATGAACCTGGCGCAGATCCACCCAGGTTTGCTGCGCTGAAGGCATACTGAGCGGCGATTGAATTCAACCCAGGGATTCTGTGATGGAAGTGACAATGGAAGTGAAAATGGAAGTGTCGTTCGACGTGACGGCGCAGGAGCGTGAAGCCATTCTCAAACCGCTGAGGGCATACAACCGCAGCCACACCGGCCAGATGCCGTCCGAAACGGTCGGTATTTTGCTGCGTGATCCCAGCTCTCAAGAGGTAGTGGGCGGTCTTTACGGCGAGATTTCGTTCGGCTGGTTGTTCGTTGAGCTGTTGAGCATTCCCGACCAGATGCGCACCCAAGGCACGGGCACGCGATTGATGCGCGCGGCTGAAGACTTGGCCCGTGAGCGCGGATGCGAGGGCATCTGGCTGGACACTTTCAGCTTCCAGGCGCCCGGGTTTTATCGCAAGCAGGGCTTCACTGAGTTTGGCCACATTGCCGATTTCCCGCCGGGCCATCAGCGGCATTTTTTCCACAAACGCTTGAGCTAAACCCCCGCAGGGCGCTGGCTCATCCGGCGCCCGTCACCGACAAAATTTATTGGTTTGCAGCAACAATTTTTCTTGTTGGACACCTCCCGCCCCCAAGCAGCACAGTTGCCGCCACTGACGCTCGACCTTCCAGGTCAACAATAAAAACCACGTCGGGCTGCACGCCACTTTCATGCTGTGAACCTTTTGTTCACATCCTGCCGTCATGGCGCCGCAGCGCGCATTCTAGGACTTCATCGTCATGCAAACTGTTGTGAACCTATGGCCGTTGATCGGCGTACTTGTCATCGTGGTTGGCTTTGTCTTGCGCTTTAATCCATTGCTGGTGGTCACCGCCGCCGCTATCGCCACCGGGCTCGCAGCCCACTTCCCGCTGGAAAAAATCCTCGCCAGCATGGGTGAAGGCTTCCTTCAGACCCGCGCCCTGCAATTGATCCTGTTGCTGCCCCTGGCCGTCATTGGCCTGCTTGAGCGCCATGGCCTGCGCCTGCATGCGCAAAACTGGATCGCCCGCTTCGAGCGCGCCACGGTGGGGCGCTTGTTGATCATGTATCTATTTGTGCGCGAGTCCACGGCCGCCATGGGCCTCACCAGCCTGGGCGGGCATCCGCAGATGGTGCGCCCGTTGTTGGCGCCGATGGCCGAGGGCGCCGCGGAAAAACGCTACGGCAAGCTGCCGGACAAACTGCGCCACAAGGTGCTGGCCATGTGTGCGGCGACCGACAACGTCGGGCTGTTTTTCGGCGAAGATATTTTTGTCGCCTTTGGTGCGATTGCACTGATGCACACCTTCCTGCTCGGCTCCGGGATTGATGTGGAGCCGTTGCACATTGCGGTGTGGGGCATTCCGACGGCGATCTGTGCGTTTATCATCCACGCGATTCGCCTGCACCGGTTCGACCGAAGGCTTACCCGTGAGATGGCGCCCGTCGCCACGCCGGTGGAGTCTGCGCAATGATCATCTCGATTGAGTACCTGTACTGGCTGGCCGGCATTCTGCTGTTGATTACCGCGGGCATGATCCTGCTGGATCGTAGCCATCCCAAGCGCTGGTCCAGCGCCGTATTCTGGTTGTTGTTTGCCATTCCGTTCCTGGTCGGGGAGCGTTTGCCGCCGGTGGTTATCGGCGTCGGCGTAGTGGTGATGGCGTTGATCGCAGGGTTGGGCGGTGTGGGGCGAGGCGTGCATGCGCAGTTGCATGACAAGTCTGCCCGCGCCAGTGCCGGTCGGCTTGGCCACAAGCTGTTTATCCCGGCGTTGGCTATTCCGCTGACCACCGTGATAGGCTCGGTACTGCTCAAGCACACCGAAATTGCTGGCGTGCCGCTGCTGGACCCGAAAAACACCACCTTCGTCTCCTTGGGCATCGGCTGCCTGATCGCCCTCGGCCTGGCCTGCTGGTTGACCCGCGACACACCGGTGCAAGCCTTGCGTGAATCCCGACGCCTGACCGAAGCCTTGGGCTGGGCCATGGTGCTCCCGCAGATGCTCGCCATGCTTGGTTTGCTGTTCAATGAAGCCGGGGTCGGCACTGCGGTTGCCCATGTCACCACCACCTACATCAACCTGGACTATAAGCTGGTCGCGGTGATGGTGTATGTATTGGGCATGGCGCTGTTTACCGTGATCATGGGCAATGGCTTTGCGGCGTTCCCAGTGATGACCGGCGGTGTCGGTGTGCCGGTGCTGGTGGGCATCTACGGCGGCAACCCGGCGGTAATGGCGGCGATTGGCATGTTCTCCGGCTATTGCGGCACGTTGATGACGCCGATGGCGGCCAACTTCAATATTGTCCCGGCGGCCTTGCTGGAGTTGCCGGACAAGAACGCGGTTATCAAGGCGCAACTGCCCACGGCTCTGATGATGCTGGTGGTCAATATTGTGCTGCTTTACCTGTTGATGTGAGGCGAGGATGCAAACGTTATTGTTGACGGGCTTCGAGCCCTTTGATCAAGACTCGGTCAACCCGTCCTGGGAGGCTGTACGCCAGTTGGATGGGGTGCGACTGGGTGAGGATGTGCAGATTGTTGCGCGCCGACTGCCCTGTGCATTTGCCTTGGTGGGGGAGCGCCTGGCTGAGTGGATCACGCAATTGCGCCCGGCGATGGTCATCGCTACGGGGCTCGGACCGGGGCGCAGCAGCATTTCCATGGAGCGAGTGGCGATCAACGTTAACGACGCGCGCATCCCCGACAACCTGGGTGAGCAACCTATCGATACGCCGGTCGTGGTCGACGGGCCGGTGGCGTACTTCAGCACATTGCCGATCAAGGCCATGGTCAAGGCGCTGCGCGAGGCCGGGGTGCCTGCAGCGGTTTCGCAGACGGCGGGCACCTTTGTGTGTAACCAGGTGTTTTACCTGTTACAGCACGCGCTGGCCGGTACGGACGTTCGCAGTGGGTTCATCCATGTACCGAACCTGCCGGAGCAGGTGGTGGGGACTGGGTTGGCATCGATGCCGTTGGTGACGACCGTTGAAGGCTTGCGTCTGGCGGTGCAGGTGGCATGGAACACCCAGGTGGATGTGGTGCAGGCCGGTGGCCAGGTCAGTTGACCCGGCTCGCGGTGTTCAGTCTTCGCGGCTGGGAAAGAACAACTCAAAACAGGTTACTCCGGCCTCACTGCTGACACGGTAGCGACCGTTGTGCAGCTGCATGATGGTCGCCACAATCGACAGTCCCAGCCCGTTGGACTGGGCCGAGCGTTCCCGCGACTCATCCACCCGGTAAAAACGCTCGAACAGGCGCGGCAAATGCTCGGCGGGGATGGTCTGCCCGTGGTTACTGACGCGCAGGTTGATACCCTCGGCCTCTGGAATGGCCTGAATCAGCAACTGCGAACTGGGTGCTCCGTATTTGATGGCGTTTGCACATAAATTTGCCAAGGCGCGGCGCAACAGCATCGGTTCGGCCCAGATCAGGCCTTCGCCCTCGGCCAGAATGTGAATATCCACATCGCTCGCCAACCCTTCGAAGTAGTCCGCTATGCGTTCCACCTCATCCGCTGCACTCAGTTCCTGGCGTTGGCGCAATGCGCTGGACGGGTCGGTACGGGCGAGGAACAGCATGTTGTCGAGCATTCGCGCCAGGCGTTCGAGTTCTTCCACATTGGAGGCCAGCAGTTGCTGGTAGCTCTCCACATTTCGGCTCTGTTGCAGGGCGACCTGGGTTTCTCCCAGCAAGTTGTTGATCGGCGTGCGCAGTTCGTGGGCCATGTCGGTGGATACCTGGCCCAGTTGTACAAAGCCCTTGGCCAGCCGCTCAAGCATGGTGTTGAAGGCGTCGATCATCGGCAGCAGCTCTTTGGGCGCGCCGTGGCTGTCGAGGCGTTCGGCCAGGTTGCCCACGCCGATACCTTGGGTATGTACGGCCAGGCGTCGCAGCGGTACCAGCCCACGGTGCACCAGCAGGTAGCTGACGATGGCGAGAATAACCGCAGCGATGCTGGCGAGGATAAACACGCTCAAGCGATAGCTGGCGAGCATCGCCGTGCGTTCGGTCATCAGGCGCCCGGTGGTGACTTGCAGGCTGCCCAGGTCGCCCGAGTCGATGGACGCGGCCACCGTGGCGAAGGGCACGCCATTGACGCCGGGTAAATGGTGCACGTCGGCAAAGCCCAGTTCGCGGTTGGTGGGCACGGGCGGCACATCCGGCATTGCAATGCTGCCCGGGTTAACCAGCAGCAACGGCGTTTGCCCCGGTGCCGCGATGCTCAGCACTGACTCGCTGTTGCCCAGCATGTTCTGGAACAGCTCCGGCTTGGTCTTGATCAGGTCCAGGGTGTTGCTGTCGTTGAGCAGGTTGCGCAACTGGTCGGCGCGATAAATCAGCGCGGCGTCGTCACGCTTGATCAGTTCACGCTCAAGCTCGCGGTACAACGCAACGCCCAGAGTGGCGAGCAGGGCGAAGGCGAGCAGGGCGAAGATCAACGCCAGGCGCAGGGTCAGCGAATAATGGCGGCGAGGTTTCATGGCTGGGTGTCGAAGCGGTAGCCGATGCCCCGCACGCTGTGGATCAACTTGAGCTGGAACGGGTCGTCGATTTTCAGGCGCAGGCGCCGCACGGCGACGTCGACCACATTGGTGTCGCTGTCAAAGTTCATGTCCCAGACCCGCGAAGCAATCATCGAGCGTGACAGTACTTGGTCCTGGTGCGTGGCGAACAGGTGCAGCAGGGCGAATTCCTTGTTGGTCAAGGTTATACGCGTGCCTGCGCGGGTGACGCGGCGTTTGAGCACGTCGATCTGCAGGTCGGCAATCTGCAGTTGCTCTTCTTCGCGACTCGGGCCGCGACGCGTCAGGGTGCGCAAGCGTGCGACCAGCTCGGCGAAGGAGAACGGTTTGATCAGGTAATCGTCGGCGCCCAGTTCCAGGCCCTTGATGCGGTCGGCGATGTCATCGCGGGCGGTGAGAAACAGTACCGGCGTATCAGCCTCTTTGCGCAGGCGGCGCAGCACTTCCCAGCCGTCCATTTTTGGCATCATCACATCCAGCACGATCACGTCGAACGGCGTTTCCAGCGCCTGGTGCAAGCCGTCTACGCCGTCGCGGGCGAGGCTCACCGAGTAACCCAGTTCCTGCAGGCCATTGAGCAGGTAATTGCCGGCCTTGGGTTCGTCTTCGACTACGAGGATGTTCATGGGAAGTGCCCTGGTTCGTTGCGTTGCGCAAGTGTAGCCGGATCAATTGTCACTGGCGCAACCAATGCCTTGCACCTGGTAGTCCAGCACATGTTCGCGGTCCTGGGAGTCAAGGTATTTGAGTTGCGCCGGGACGATTCCACATTGCCCGTAGGTGTCGGTGCTCGACAGTACTTTGGCCACGTCCAGGTGTACGAAGAAGCCGGTCTTGTCGTGGATTACGTTAGTGTCGGGAGCGGTGTCGGCAGCGAACGCAGAACCGGTGGCAAGCAAAGCGGCAAAGCCCAGGATAAACAGTTTCATGGCAGTAGCTCTCTTTAAGGGTTGGCTGCCGGGGGTGGCAGTGAGTTCACAGTAACCAGGCACCCCAAACAGCCAACCAACAGGATGATGACAAGTTTGTAATGCGTGGCTTACGGCTGGCGGCCGGACGCTTCAAGGATCAGGTCGGTGATTTCCTTGGCGTGGGACACCAGCGACAAGTGGCTCGAAGGCAGTTCGATGGTGGTGGCGTTCATGCGCTTGGCCAGAAACCGCTCCAGGTCCGGGTTGATGGTCTGGTCATTGCTCGACACCGCGTACCACGACGGCTTGGTGTGCCAGGCGGCATTCACCGTGCGGCCGCTGAACAGGGTCTTGGCAATCGGCTGTTGTACGGCGAACAGCTCCAGGGCTTTGGCGCGCGGCACGTCAGCGGCGAAGTACTTGAGGAACGCGTCCTGGTTCAGGGTCAGGTAACCGTCGTGCTCGACGACACCGGCGCGCACCGGCGTGCTGGGGTACTTGGCAGACAGGGCGACGAAGTCTTCATTGGCGTCCGGTGCGCGGGCTGCCACATACACCAGCGAGCTGACTTTGGGGTTCGCCCCGGCGTCGCTGACCACGGTGCCGGCGTAGGAGTGGCCGACCAGCACGGTAGGGCCGTCCTGTTGATCCAGCACGCGGTTGGTGGCGGCGACGTCATCGGCCACTGAGGTCAGTGGGTTCTGTACGGCGGTTACATGCAGCCCGGCGGCCTGCAGGCGCGTGATCACCTCGGACCAGCTCGAGCCGTCAGCCCAGGAACCGTGCACCAGTACCACGTTGTTGGCTTTGACCGGCGCGACAGTGCCGGCCATGGCGGTGCCGGTACCCAGCATCAACAGGCTGGCGGCGATCAGGCAGAGTTTGCTAGCAGGTTTCATCGTGCGGCCCTTCATCATCAGTGGGAAGTTGTGCCACCCGGTGTGGGTGACTGACGACGCCACTGTATGAAGCGAGGGTGCTGACAAGACTTACAGGTTCATTACAAACCTGTAATCCAAACGCCAGGTCCGCCAGGTGCTACTGGCGTTTACAAGCGAGGAGGTGACCCGTAGATTGCATCGGGCCGATTATTCGTTACCGCCTATGAGGAAGCCACGCAGTGTCCATCCGAGGTCCAGCCGTATTTACTCAACGTTACCGCGCCTTCCTGTTCGATATGGACGGCACCCTGCTGAACTCCATCGCCGCCGCCGAGCGTGTATGGAGCATCTGGGCTGAACGCCACGGTCTGGAGGTGGCGGCATTCCTCGCCACTATTCATGGCGCACGGGCCATTGACACTATTACCCGTCAGGCGCTGCCAGGTGTGGATCCCGAAGTTGAAGCGCAGTGGATTACCGAAGCGGAAATCAACGATGTCGAGGGCGTGGTGGCGATTGCCGGTGCCGTCGAGTTTTTGAATGGCCTGCCTGGCGATCAGTGGGCACTGGTCACATCTGCGCCCAGGGAGCTGGCGTTACGTCGCCTGGCAGCGGCAGGTATTGAACCCCCAGCCGTGCTGGTGACCGCCGAGGACGTTGCCAGCGGCAAGCCGGATCCTGCCTGCTACGTGCTGGGCGCCCAGCGTCTGGGTGTGCCGGTGCAAGAGTGCCTGGTGTTCGAAGACGCTGCGGTGGGCATTCGCGCCGGGGAGGCGGCCGACGCGGATGTGCTGGTCGTCACCGCAACACACCTGACGCCCATCGTCACGGCGCATGCCAGCATTAATGACTATAAGCGGCTGAAGGTTGTGCGCGACGCAGAAGGCAAGTTGGGCTTGCAGCGTGTGGAGGGCTGAAACGAAAAAGCCGAGCCCGTTACCGGGCTCGGCTTTTTGCGCAGGAAGGGGCGGCGGGCGGTGCCTGTGGTCGGCCGCTCTTGATGCCCTGGCGCGAAAGCACCATTTCCCTGAGTATCTCATTGGCAAGCCGGGCAATCGCCTCGGCTCCCCGGTAGTGCGCACGCACGATGCCGGTAATCGCGAAGTGGTCGGTTTCCGGGCCGCTGAGGATGGCGGAAAGGGTACCGTCAGCATGCAACGTACAGGTAATCTCATAGCTGGGTAAGCGTGCCGCCAAAGCAGCTTCGATTTGGGACTTGCTGAGGGTGTCCATCGGCTTTAATGCCTTTGACTGACCGTGCAAGCCCAAGCATAGATCCTGGTGCAGGTCTGTAAATACCGGCGATCTGATAGCGGATTAGCGGCCATCAACGGGCAGTCTTCGGGTGCTCGCGTTGCTCGGCACGCTGGCATAATTTGCGCAAAATGGCTTTCTGGATAGGCTTCAGGCAGAACACGAACAGATAGCCGCACAAGAAGAGTGTCAGGTCCAGTGACGAGCGTTTACCGGGGTCACTGACTGTTTCAATCTCGAACTTCACGCCATATCCCAGCAACACGAAGGCCAGCCCTATCAGCAGGGCGATCCCCCAGGATTTGGACACAAGTGGCTGTTTTGCAGTTGGCCTCATCGACGTGCTCCTGAACGCACACAGATGGTAGGGTTATAGTCAGGAGGTTCGGCCACGAATTACGCAACAAGTTCCAGACGTCAAGACAGTTTCATCTTGGAGCGTAGCTGAAAGCATAAAGCAAGCCGGTCATGCGGGAAGCGCGAGCGGGCGGAAGGGTTTTCGCCAGCCATCACAGTGAACGAAAAGGCTGGCTACTGAGTGAAGCGTCAAGGAGTCTGGTTTTTGTCCGGAGCTGTCAGGCCAGCCTGAATGCGCTGGTAGATCTCCTCGCGATGCACGGCAACGTCCTTGGGTGCGTTGATGCCGATTCGTACTTGCTGGCCGCTGACGCCCAGGATGGTGATCGTAATGTCATCACCGATGTTTATGCTTTCACCAACTTTGCGGGTGAGTATCAGCATGGACTTCTCCTTGATTACTTTTAAGGACACATGTTTCAGACAGGGCAGGTGTCGGATGTGTGTAGCTTACTGCTAAGCGCTTCCCTGTGACTGCCTCTTTTAGGACGCATAGAGGCGACATTAATTCCCATGGCGGCATCATACAGGTCTGCGATACATCATTCGCATTGTTTAAGCCAACGTTTATGACGGCCAGAATAGACAGTGAATGATAAAGTTGCCTCTTTATCCTTAAAGGAGCAGGGCAGTGCGTAAAGTAGCGATGGCAATTGCGGTGTTGGCGTTGGCCGGTTGCGGTGAAGGTAAACCGGTTGACGCCCCCAAGGCCAAGCCTGCCGTGACCGAGAGCCAGCCACAACCCGGGGCGATTGCCGCTCAGGAATGGGACGTGTGGGTAGGCCCGCCGGGCCATAAGCTGCAAGCAATCACCGACCTGACGGCCTGGTTGCTTGAACATGGTTTCAACTTTTATATCGTCAAGACAGACGGCAAGGACGAGGTGTATCTCGGCCCGTTCGCGAGCAAGGCCGAGGCTGAAGCCAAGCAGGCGCTGCTGACCGAAAAGCTTGCACGTGCCAAGAAAAACGATACGGAATCAGAAGTTGTCGAGCACAAGGCTGCGCAATAACCCGCAGCGTGGGCGGCAACCCCGCCCACCCTCAACCGCAGGCCTTAAGGTTTACCGGGCCGACAAACTCGTTGCCGCGCCCCATCACACACGCCACGGTCTGGTTGCGCTGGCGCTCCCAGGGTTGCACCGGGTAGGTCTTGTTCCAGGCTTCATACAACTGGCGGTCCTGTTTTGACAGGCGCAAGCCGTATTGTTTGCTCATGTAAAAATACGTTCGAGCAATCATTCCGCGAATAGACGGGCGCGGCATGACTTTTTTGGCCTTGAAATCTACCTGGGTCAGGCATGAGCCGTACTGCCCACGTTGCGCCGGCAGCCAGCCAAAACTGAAGTTGTTACGGTCGCCATTGACCTCGCCGATGCTCGGCACCAGGTTGTGCAGGTCCGCCTCGGCGCGTTTGAACACATCATCATGACGCGTACAGTTTTTGCGCCCACCGGTTTGCCAGCACTGGCGTTGATGCCCGATTTGCCAGGCCGGAACGATATGTTCCCATTCGATGCGTGCGGCGCGGTTGGCGTTTTTACGCGGTACGTAACCGCAGGCTTTCAAATCCACGCGGTTACCGGTGTATTTACAGCCACAGTAGAACTCCGTGGATTGCGGGGCGTAGAGCTTCCAGGCGACTTTCTTGGCCTCGCTGAAGGTTCGAGGCGCTTGGGCGTGGGCTGTAACGGCAAAAAACAGGCAAAAAACAGCAATAAAACGGCCACTCATTGAATCAATCTTCCTTCGGCACAACCCAGAAAATCTGCACGCCGCCGTCATCCCGGTAGGCGAGGGTGACGTTGTCGTTCTCCGCAATCTCCTCCAGCAAGCGCGCCCATTCCTCCTCAGGCTCGTCCGGCAAGCGGAAGATCAAGGCGGCCTTGGCTTTCTGGGCATTGGTCGAATTGATGATTTTTTGCACGCGAACGGCAAGGCGTGCGTACGCGTCGGGGGTTGGCGCTGCGGAAGAGGACGTTGCCACGGAGTATTCCTTAGTGTGCTGTACGGGCATACAGTATTTAACTGTTACGATTTTCGCAACTGCTTAAAATTCAGGAGGTTTATCTGGCAGCGTTTTCAGCGAGGTTGCAGCGCGGGGAGTTGTATCGAGGTGCAAGAGGAGAAGTAGAGGCGGGTAAACCCGCCTCTACCCGTGTTACCGGGGATCAGTATTCCCAGAACATCCGTTGCAGCTCTTTGCTGTCCTGGGTCTTGGTCAGGGCAACCATCGCCAGAATCCGGGCTTTTTGTGGGTTCAGGTCATGTGCGGCGACCCAGTCGTACTTGTCGTCAGGCTGTTCGGCATTGCGCAGAACGAAACCGCCGGCATTCACGTGGGAAGAACGAATGATCTGCACGCCTTGCTTGCGCAGTTCCTGCAGGGCAGGCACCACCTTGGAAGACACCGAACCATTACCGGTACCGGCATGGATGATGGCTTTGGCGCCGGCCTGGGCCAGGGCTTTGACGGCGGTGTCGCTCACGTTGCCGTAACCGTAGGCGATTTCAACGTCCGGCAGGCTCTTGATGGTCTTGATGTCGAATTCCGAATCCATGGTGTGACGCTTGGCAGGCAAGCGGAACCAGTAGGATTTGCCTTCAACCACCATGCCCAGCGGGCCCCATGGGCTCTTGAACGCTTCGGTCTTGATGTTGATCATTTTGCTCACGTCGCGACCCGATTGGATCTCGTCGTTCATGGTCACCAGCACGCCCTTGCCGCGCGCGTCTTTGCTGCCGGCCACGGCCACGGCGTTGTACAGGTTGAGCATGCCGTCCGCCGACATGGCGGTGCCTGGGCGCATGGAACCGACCACCACGATTGGCTTGTCGGTTTTTTCCACCAGGTTGAGGAAGTAAGCGGTTTCTTCCAGGGTGTCGGTACCGTGGGTGATCACGATGCCGTCCACATCCTTGCTGTCGGCCAGTTCGGCAACACGGCGACCCAACTGCAGCAGGTTTTCGTTGTTGATGCTTTCGGACGCAATTTGCATGACTTGTTCGCCGCGTACGTTGGCGATCTGACTAAGCTCAGGTACGCCGGCGATCAGTTGTTCGATGCCGACTTTGGCTGCCTGGTAGGTGGCACTGTTGGCCGCACTGGCGCCGGCGCCAGCAATGGTGCCGCCGGTGGCGAGGATCACCACGTTGGACAGTTTGGTCTTGGTTTCAACTTCCTTTGCCTGGGCGGCAAGGGGGAACAGCAGCAGGAGGGCGAGGGCCCCAGGAACGAAGGTTTTCAGTGCAGATTTCATTATTTTTCTCTCTGGTTTTTGATGAGTGCTGGTGCAGATTCATCTAGAACACCCGGGCAGTTCTGAATGCCGCGAGGTGCTGAGAAAGAGCAGGATTTGTACCAAGCTGATTGTGTTGGTGGATATAAATTAACGTGTTGATTTAAAACAACTTACGTTGGTTTTTTGGATGGGTATGGGCAACGCTCGTCCGGCTTTCCGAACAGTGGGGCGGTATTGCGTTCGGTTGTCCGAAAATCATGATGGAATATGGGTCTGAACCTGTGTGACAGCAGTGTCACAGTCTGTCGTTTTAGAGAACGATCGGGTGAGGGCGATGTTTAACCGCTGCGAGGGCAGGTTGCTTTGATGAAAGACGTTTTTCAGCCGTTGACAAATCTCGACAAGGTTCTCATAGTTTGACCAACGCAAACGTTTGCGAGATGTTTCATAGTGCAAGCGTTGCTCACAATAATCATAAGATCGGAGTGAACCCATGAAGCTGCCATTTGCTGGACGTCTTCTTGCTGTCGCTGTGCTTGCTGCCGCATCCGCTGCTCTGCCCCTTTCCTCTGCTTTTGCCGATGACGCCGCCGCCAAACCCAAGGTCGGCCTGGTGATGAAGTCCCTCGCCAACGAATTCTTCGTGACCATGCAGGACGGCGCCAAGAAGTATCAAAAAGACCACGCCGCTGATTTCGACATGATCACCAACGGGATCAAGAACGAAACCGATACCAGCGCGCAGATCGATATCGTCAACCAGATGATCCTCGCCAAAGTGAACGCCATCGTGATTGCTCCGGCGGATTCCAAGGCACTGGTCACCGTGCTGAAAAAAGCCTCGGACAAAGGCATCAAGATCGTCAACATCGATAACCGCCTGGACGTGGATGTGCTGAAAAGCAAATCCCTGGATATTCCGTTCGTTGGCCCTGACAACCGCAAGGGCGCACGCCTGGTAGGTGAAGAACTGGCCAAGCACCTCACCAAGGGTGATGAGGTCGCCATCATCGAAGGTGTATCCACCACCACCAACGCCCAGCAACGTACCGCTGGCTTTAAGGATGCGATGGATGCCGCTGGCATGAAGATCGTTTCTACCCAGTCCGGTGAGTGGGAAATCGACAAGGGCAACTCGATTGCCGCTGCGATGCTCCAGGCAAACCCGAATATCAAGGCACTGCTGGCCGGTAACGACAACATGGCACTGGGCGCCGTCTCCGCCGTGCGTGGCGCAGGCAAGGCCGGCAAAGTACTGGTTGTAGGCTACGACAATATCGAAGCCATCAAGCCGATGCTGCAAGACGGCCGTGTACTTGCGACGGCCGACCAGGCTGCTGCCCAGCAAGCGGTATTCGGTATCCAGAATGCGCTGAAGCTGGTCAAGGGTGAAAAAGTTGATGCTGTTGACGGCATGATCGAAACCCCGGTCGAACTCGTCCTCAAGAAGTAATCCTGGCAGCACCCAACAGCGCCCGCTCGTCCTGAGCGGGCGCCTGGAGATTCCCCTATGTCATCTTCCGCCCCGAACGCTGTCCTCTCGGTCAGCGGTATCGGCAAGACCTATGCCCAACCGGTGCTGTCCGACATCACCCTGACGCTCAATCGCGGGGAAGTGCTGGCACTGACCGGTGAGAACGGCGCAGGTAAAAGCACCTTGTCGAAAATCATCGGCGGGCTGGTCACGCCGACCACCGGGCACATGCAGTTCAATGGCCAGGATTACCGTCCGGGCAGTCGCACCCAGGCTGAAGAGCTGGGCGTGCGCATGGTCATGCAGGAACTCAACCTGCTGCCGACCCTGACCGTGGCCGAAAACCTGTTCCTGGACAACCTGCCCAGGAACTGCGGCTGGATCAACCGCAAGCAACTGCGTAAAGCTGCGATCGAAGCCATGGCCCAGGTGGGCCTGGATGCGATCGACCCGGACACACTGGTTGGTACGCTGGGCATTGGTCATCAACAGATGGTCGAGATCGCCCGCAACCTGATCGGCGACTGCCATGTACTGATCCTCGACGAACCCACGGCCATGCTCACCGCCCGTGAAGTCGAGATGCTCTTTGAACAAATCACCCGTCTGCAGGCTCGGGGCGTGGCGATCATTTATATTTCACACCGCCTTGAAGAGCTCGCCCGTGTAGCCCAGCGCATTGCCGTGCTGCGCGACGGCAAACTGGTCTGCGTCGAGCCGATGGCCAACTACAACAGCGAGCAGTTGGTGACCTTGATGGTCGGCCGCGAGCTGGGTGAGCACATCGACCTGGGGCCGCGCACCATCGGCGGCCCGGCCCTGACGGTCAAAGGCTTGACCCGCTCGGACAAGGTTCGCGATGTGTCTTTTGAAGTACGTGCCGGCGAAATCTACGGCATTTCCGGCCTGATCGGCGCCGGCCGCACTGAACTGCTGCGTCTTATCTTTGGTGCCGACCTGGCCGACAGCGGCACTGTGGCCCTGGGTTCGCCAGCCCAGGTGGTGAGCATTCGCTCGCCGGTGGACGCAGTGGGCCATGGCATCGCGCTGATCACCGAAGACCGCAAGGGCGAAGGCTTGCTGCTGACCCAATCCATCAGCGCCAACATTGCGCTGGGCAATATGCCGGAAATCTCTGGCGGCGGCGTGGTGAACAGCCGCGACGAAACTGCCCTGGCCAAACGCCAGATCGATGCCATGCGCATCCGCAGCTCCAGCCCGGCGCAGTTGGTGTCCGAGTTGTCGGGCGGCAACCAGCAGAAGGTCGTGATTGGCCGCTGGCTGGAGCGCGACTGCGCGGTAATGCTGTTCGATGAGCCGACTCGCGGTATCGACGTCGGTGCCAAGTTTGACATTTATGCCTTGCTCGGCGAATTGACGCGCCAGGGCAAAGCGCTGGTGGTGGTATCGAGTGACCTGCGCGAACTGATGCTGATCTGCGATCGCATCGGTGTGCTGTCCGCCGGGCGCTTGATCGAGACCTTCGAGCGCGACAGCTGGACCCAGGACGAATTGCTCGCCGCCGCCTTTGCCGGCTATCAAAAACGTGACGCGCTGCTCAATGACGCAGTGCTTAGGGAAACCCCATGAAAACCACCTCTTCCCCGGGCAAAACCGGCGGCAACTTTTACGGCCTGGGCACCTACCTGGGGCTGGCCGGCGCCTTGCTCGCGATGATTGCGCTGTTCTCGGTGCTCAGCGACCACTTCCTGTCCTATGACACCTTCAGCACCCTGGCCAACCAGATCCCGGACCTGATGGTGTTGGCGGTGGGCATGACGTTCATCCTGATCATCGGCGGCATCGACCTGTCGGTGGGCTCGGTGCTGGCATTGGCCGCTTCAGCGGTCAGTGTGGCGATTCTGGGCTGGGGCTGGAGCGTTTTGCCGGCGGCGTTGCTGGGTATGGGCTGCGCGGCGTTGGCGGGGACCATCACCGGTTCGATCACGGTGGCCTGGCGCATCCCGTCGTTTATCGTGTCCCTTGGCGTGCTGGAAATGGCGCGCGGCGTGGCCTACCAGATGACGGGCTCGCGCACCGCCTATATCGGTGATTCTTATGCCTGGCTGTCGAACCCGGTGGCGTTCGGGATTTCGCCGTCGTTCATCATTGCCCTGTTGGTAATCATCGCCGCTCAGCTGGTGTTGACCCGTACCGTATTCGGCCGCTACCTGATCGGCATCGGCACCAACGAAGAGGCTGTGCGCCTGGCTGGTATCAACCCCAAGCCCTACAAGATCCTGGTGTTCAGCCTGATGGGCCTGTTGGCCGGCGTGGCGGCACTGTTTCAGATTTCCCGCCTGGAAGCAGCGGACCCGAATGCCGGCTCCGGCCTGGAGCTGCAGGTGATCGCTGCTGTGGTGATCGGCGGCACCAGCCTGATGGGTGGGCGTGGTTCGGTTATCAGCACCTTCTTCGGTGTGTTGATTATTTCGGTACTGGCCGCCGGCCTTGCGCAAATCGGTGCGACCGAACCGACCAAACGCATCATTACCGGCGCCGTGATCGTGATTGCCGTAGTCCTCGACACCTACCGCAGCCAGCGCGCCAGTCGGCGGGGCTGAACCATGGCAACGATCAAGGATGTGGCCGCGCTTGCAGGTATTTCCTACACCACCGTGTCCCATGTGGTGAACAAGACGCGGCCGGTCAGCGAGCCTGTGCGCATTAAGGTGGAAGCGGCGATCAAGCAGCTGGACTACGTGCCGAGCGCCGTCGCGCGCTCGCTCAAGGCCAAGACCACTGCGACCATCGGCCTGCTGGTGCCCAACAGCCTTAACCCGTATTTTGCCGAGCTGGCGCGGGGTATCGAGGATTACTGCGAGCGTAATGGCTATTGCGTGATCCTCTGCAACTCCGACGATAACGCCGAAAAGCAGCGCAGCTATTTGCGCGTGTTGCTGGAAAAACGTATCGACGGCCTGATCGTGACCTCGGTGGGCGGCGATGACAGTGGTCTTGCCGCAGGCTTGAGTGCGGTGCGCACGCCCATGGTGATTGTCGACCGCGCATTGGACGGCATTGATGTCGACCTGGTGCGCATCGACCACGAACAAGGCGCCTACCTGGCGACCCGGCATTTGCTGGAACTTGGCCACCGCGACATCGCCTGCATTGGCGGCCCCAGTCATACCCGCGTGGCGCAGATGCGTCTGGCCGGTTATCACCGTGCGCTGCGTGAAGCGGGCGTGGACGTGGCGGCCCATCGCACCCAGGAAAGCGATTTTACCAGCACCGGTGGTTATGCCGCGGCGGTACAACTGCTGTCGGAAAACCCGCCCAGCGCGATTTTCGCCAGTAACGATATGATTGGTTTCGGCGTGTTGCGTGCAGCAGCCGAACGCAACATCCGTGTGCCTGGCGAGCTGTCGGTGATTGGTTTTGACGATATTCAAATGGGCCGTTACGTGTACCCGGCGCTGACGACGGTCGGGCAGTCGATCGTGCAACTGGGCGAGACGGCGGCCGAGCTTTTACTGCGACGAATTGCAACACCCCAACTGCCGATCGATCAGCGCATCGTGACGCCGAGCATTGTTTTGCGTGAGTCGACGGCGCCGTTTGCCGGTGTGTTCGCCCAATACCGCTGAACCGAATTGATGAGTACTGATGTATGCCAGCAAAAGTAGTGGTAATAGGCAGCTTGAACATGGACCTGGTCACCCGCGCCAGTCGCTTGCCGCGCGCCGGTGAAACCTTGATCGGCCAGACGTTCTCCACCGTGCCGGGCGGCAAGGGCGCCAACCAGGCGGTGGCGTCCGCGCGCCTTGGCGCTGAGGTGGCGATGATCGGCTGTGTGGGCACGGATGCCTACGGCGCTCAATTGCGTGATGCGTTGCTGGTGGAGGGCATCGATTGCCAGGCCGTCAGCACCGTGGATGGCTCCAGCGGCGTGGCGTTGATTGTGGTGGATGACAGCAGCCAGAACGCGATCGTGATCGTGGCCGGCAGCAACGGTGAGCTCACGCCCGCGTCGTTGCAGGCAGCTGACGCAGTGGTGCAGGCAGCGGACGTCATTGTCTGCCAGTTGGAAGTGCCGATGGGCACGGTTGGCCATGCACTCAAGCGTGGTCGTGAATTGGGCAAGACCGTGATCCTCAACCCGGCACCGGCCAGTGGCCCGTTGCCGGAGGAGTGGTATGCCTCGATCGATTATTTGATCCCCAACGAAAGCGAAGCCAGCGCCCTGAGTGGCGTGACGGTCGACTCCCTCGACAGCGCCAAGGTGGCTGCGACGCAGCTGCTCAAGGCGGGTGCCGGCAAGGTCATCATCACCCTTGGCGCCCAGGGCGCGTTGTTTGCCGATGGCAAAGGCTTTGAGCATTTGCAGGCGCCCAAGGTCAAGGCGGTGGACACCACGGCTGCCGGTGACACCTTTGTCGGTGGCTTTGCCGCGGCGCTGGCCAATGGCAAAAGCGAAGCCGAAGCTATCCGCTTTGGCCAGGTCGCTGCCGCGCTCTCGGTCACGCGGGCCGGTGCGCAGCCCTCTATCCCTACGCTGCAGGACGTACAAGGTTTTATGCCCTCATGAAAAAGACGCCATTGCTCAATATTGCGCTGTCGCGCGTGATCGCATCCCTCGGCCATGGTGACATCCTGGTGATCGGTGATGCCGGCCTGCCAGTGCCGCCAGGCGTCGAGTTGATCGACCTGGCGCTGACCCAGGGCATTCCGGATTTCATCAGCACCTTGCGCATCGTGCTCAGTGAGATGCAGGTAGAAAGCCACGTGTTGGCCGAAGAAATCCTGCTCAAGCAGCCACCTGCGCTGACGCCACTCAATGTGTTGACCGAACAGGCCGCCTTGGGCGAGCGCCGTTTGGTCAGCCATGAAGAGTTCAAGCAGCTCAGCCGCAAGGCCCGCGCCGTGGTGCGCACAGGCGAGTGCCAGCCGTATTGCAATATCGCGCTGGTATCCGGCGTCACCTTCTAGAGTTTCCCTACGACAAGGAGTGTTTCATGCAACGTGGTCTCCCAACCCTGAAAAACCTGTTTAGGAGTGTCCTGCTTTTGTCCGCACTCACCGCAGCCAGCGCCCAAGCGGCGGAAAAAATCGACCTGATCATCGACACCGACCCGGGCGCCGATGACGTCGTGGCGTTGTTGTTTGCCATGGCGTCTCCGCAGGAGCTGAGCATTCGTGCGCTGACCACCGTGGCCGGTAACGTGCGCCTCGACAAGACCTCCCGTAACGCACGCCTGGCCCGCGAGTGGGCAGGGCGCGAGGACATTCCGGTGTACGCCGGCGCGCCAAAGCCGATGCTGCGCACGCCGATCTATGCGGAGAATATCCACGGCAAGGAAGGTATTTCCGGGGTCGCCGTGCATGAGCCGAAGAAAGGCCTGGCCGAAGGCAATGCCGTTGACTACCTGATCAAGACCCTGAGCACCGCCAAGCCTCACAGCATCACCATCGCCATGCTCGGCCCGCAGACTAACCTGGCATTGGCGTTGACCCAGGCGCCGGAGATCACCCAAGGCATCAAGGAAGTGGTGGTGATGGGCGGTGCGCATTTTAATGGCGGCAATATCACCCCGGTGGCTGAGTTCAACCTGTTCGCGGACCCGCTTGCGGCTGAAATCGTGCTCAAGAGCGGCGTCAAGCTGACTTACCTGCCGCTGGACGTGACCCACAAAGTGTTGACCAGTGATGCGCGTCTGAAACAGATTGCCGACATCAAGAACAATGCGAGCAAGGTGGTGGGCGATATTCTCAATGAATACGTCAAGGGCGACATGGAACACTACGGCATCCCGGGTGGCCCGGTGCATGACGCTACCGTGATTGCCTATCTGCTCAAGCCTTCCCTGTTCAGCGGGCGTGAAGTCAATGTGGTGATCGACAGCCGCGAAGGCCCAACCTTCGGCCAGACCGTTGTTGATTGGTATGACGGCCTCAAGCAACCGAAGAACGCATTCTGGGTCGAGAATGGCGACGCCCAGGGCTTCTTCGATCTGCTGACCGAGCGCCTGGCACGTCTGAAATAAAGCGTTTGCCGGTCGGCGCTCGCCGGCCGGGTCTTATTCGCGCTCGGGGTTATGGGCGCCCATATGATCGGCCGGGTATTTCTCGAATATCTGGCCGATGAAGGCCTGTGCGGCCTGAGTGCCGAGCTCCTTGACCAGCAGGTCGATTCCGATGATGGCCAGCTCCTCCGGGCTTCCGGGGCTGTAGGAGCTTTGTCCTTGAGGCCACTTGGCTTTGATGTCGGCTTGGAGGGATACGGTGCTCATGGTCGGGGCTCACGGGGCTGGAATGCTGGGCAGTGCGCTGGAACGCGGTTCTAACCGGGGCAGTTAACCATTTTTGCGTGGCGTATGGCAGTGCTACTTAGGCATGAGACGTTTCGGGATGAGGCCGTTGCTGTGCGACACTGTTGCCCCATTCAATTGCCGGGGACACCAGGTGCAGATCGATTTGAACAACCCCGAGAACCTCACGCTGGGCGCCGTGCGCCAGTTGCTCGCGAGTGCCAGTGACGACGAGCACACCCAGTTGCGGGTGACCAAGGGCGGGATCGCGTTTATTTCCTCCGGCAAGGCCGTAGGCGGTGTCGACATCGACGGCCTGCTGTTTCGCCTCGAGACCTGGGCCAAAGGTTCGGGTTATGTCGGTAACGTCGCGGCCAGCGATGAAGTCTGGGTGCGGCAGATTTTCAATGCACTCCAGGAGAACTGGCCAAAGCCACCGTTTGACTACATCGACATCTACTGAATTCGTTCATATCTGGTGACGATTGATCAAGCGAATGCTCGCCTTGAGTCAGGCAGACTTGCCCTTCGGCGATTTACGTCTTGAAACCAAACCGCCAGATCGCTGTCGCACGATCTCTGTCCATTTTTAAATAGGAGGCTTCATGCCTTGGAAGCTCGCATCATTCGGTACTTTGTTGGCAGCACTCGCGTTGGCGGGTTGCAGCACCCCGGGTGCCCCTGAGCCAGGTAAAGATGCCGCCGTTGCCGATGCAGGTCACACTCGCTGCGAATCGAAAGCCGCCGAATTCGCCATCGGCCAGAAAGCCTCGCCTCAATTGCTGGAGCAGGCGCGTACCCGTGCTGGCGCGCAGAACGCACGCATCCTCAAGCCTAACGACATGATCACCCTGGAATACCGCTCCGACCGCCTGAACCTGAACACCGACGACAACCTGGTGATTACACGGGTCAACTGCGGCTGACAGCCTCGCGGCTTTTGCCGCGCCCATAAAAAACCCCGTCACATGGACGGGGTTTTTTTAGCTCAGCGGAGAGTTACTCGCCGCGAACCTGTGCAGCTTGCATACCCTTTTGGCCTTTCTCAGCCACGAAGGAAACGGTTTGGCCTTCTTTCAGGCTTTTGAAACCGTCGCTTTCGATAGCTTTGAAGTGTACGAACAGGTCGTCACCGCCACCTTGAGGAGTGATGAAGCCGAAGCCTTTTTCATCGTTGAACCATTTAACGGTGCCGGTTTGGCGATTAGACATGGTGTATCTCCAAGAAACATATATTTTCAGTAGTGCTGTGCTGCTCAGGCCAACTGGGCACACCGGGGTATCATAGTCGAAATGTTCGGCTTGTAAGCCCCCCCAAGGCATTGTTTGCTAATCAATAGCGTTGCGTTTAGTGCCTTGTTCGGCTGAAAGCCCCGATCTACGGGGCCTTGCTGCGAAATATCAGCTGTTAAAAAAAGCCGTAAAAGCTGCGTAATTTGTGCGAAATGGCAGTTTTGAGGCTGTTTTTTCAGCCAAATGGCCGTCTGATCAGTGGTCTTTCTTACTTTTTCTTCACGACTTTGCAGGACGAAATAGCTGCAACAGCTTTGTTTTTCAGTGCCTGGCTGGCGTTCGGGTTGGTCATCAGTTCTTTAATTTCTGCGGTGGTCAATTCGGCATTGAGCTTGTCAGCGCCACATTCGCAATGTTCTTTTGCGGTTTTGGTATCAACGCTCTGCTGGGCTGATGAACTGCAATCTGCGATAAAGCTGTCGCGCGCACCGGCTGGCCAGTTCGAAGGGGCAGCGGCGTGCGCGCCAAAGGAAAGGAGGGTCAGGGAAGCGGCGAGAGCGAGGGTCGAGGTAAAGCGCATCATGAAGTGCTCCTTTGATTCGTGGACAAACAGCGATTCTCAGCGGGTTTGAGGGCTTTCGTACAGCCCAAGTTCACTTTTGCAGGCATCAAACGCGGGAATTTATGTTTCATCAGGCGGGGCAGGCGCGATGACCGTTCATCTGTGCTAGCATCACCCGCTTGGCTATTTCCAGGCGCGCCCATTGCCGCCTTGCCATGTTTTTTTGAGTTCACTCCAGTCACTCTGGTTCGATTATCGGTTGGCCGAAAGGCTCCTGCCGCTGTAAGGCAGGCGTTCATCACTGAACGGCCTGGTGTTGGATCTTGTACTGGCTCATCCCAACCCACGTGACCTTTGGTAGGGGTCACCACTAGGAGAGGAGGCGCCATGCCAACTATTACTCTTCCCGACGGCAGTCAACGTTCATTCGATCATTCGGTTTCCGTAGCCGAGGTCGCCGCATCCATTGGTGCAGGTCTTGCCAAGGCTACTGTAGCCGGCAAGGTCGACGGCAAGCTGGTGGATGCCAGCGACCTGATCACCAATGATGCCAGCCTGCAAATCATCACGCCCAAGGATCAAGAGGGGCTGGAGATCATTCGCCACTCTTGCGCGCACCTGATTGGCCATGCGGTCAAGCAGCTGTACCCAACGGCAAAAATGGTGATTGGCCCCGTCATTGACGAAGGCTTCTATTACGATATCGCCTATGAGCGTCCCTTCACTCCGGACGACCTGGCTGCTATCGAAACGCGCATGCACGCGCTGATCGAAAAAGATTACGACGTGATCAAGAAAGTCACGCCGCGCGCCGAAGTGATCGACGTGTTCACCGCCCGTGGCGAAGACTACAAGCTGCGTCTGGTGGAAGACATGCCGGATGAACAGGCCATGGGCCTGTATTACCACGAAGAATATGTCGACATGTGCCGTGGCCCGCACGTGCCGAACACGCGCTTCCTCAAGTCGTTCAAGCTGACCAAGCTGTCGGGTGCCTACTGGCGCGGCGACGCGAAGAACGAGCAATTGCAGCGGATCTACGGCACGGCCTGGGCTGACAAGAAGCAGTTGGCAGCCTACATCCAACGCATCGAAGAAGCTGAAAAACGCGACCACCGCAAGATCGGCAAGCGCCTGAACCTGTTCCACCTTCAGGAAGAAGCGCCGGGCATGGTGTTCTGGCACCCGAACGGCTGGACCCTGTACCAGGTGCTCGAGCAGTACATGCGCAAGGTTCAGCGTGACAACGGCTACCTGGAGATCAAGACGCCTCAGGTTGTTGACCGCAGCCTGTGGGAGAAATCCGGGCACTGGGCCAACTACGCCGACAACATGTTCACCACTCAGTCGGAAAACCGCGACTACGCCATCAAGCCGATGAACTGCCCATGCCACGTGCAGGTGTTCAACCAGGGCCTGAAGAGCTACCGCGAGTTGCCGATGCGCCTGGCCGAGTTCGGTGCCTGCCACCGTAACGAGCCATCGGGTGCGCTGCACGGCATCATGCGCGTGCGCGGCTTCACGCAGGATGACGCCCACATCTTCTGCACCGAAGAGCAGATGCAGGCCGAATCCGCCGCGTTCATCAAGCTGACCATGGACGTTTATCGCGATTTCGGCTTCACCGAAGTCGAAATGAAGCTGTCCACTCGTCCGGAAAAACGCGTAGGTTCAGATGAGTTGTGGGATCGCGCCGAATCAGCACTGGCCGCTGCGCTAGACAGCGCGGGCCTTGCGTACGATCTGCAGCCGGGTGAGGGCGCCTTCTACGGTCCGAAGATCGAGTTCTCGCTGAAAGATTGCCTTGGTCGCGTCTGGCAGTGTGGTACCCTGCAGCTCGATTTTAACCTGCCGATCCGTTTGGGAGCCGAATACGTCTCCGAAGATAACAGCCGTAAGCACCCGGTTATGCTGCACCGGGCGATCCTCGGTTCGTTCGAACGGTTCGTCGGTATCCTGATCGAGCACTACGAGGGTGCATTCCCTGCGTGGCTGGCTCCGACCCAGGCAGTGATCATGAATATCACTGATAAACAGGCCGATTTTGCCGCTGAAGTTGAAAAAACTCTCAACGAAAGCGGATTTCGTGCCAAGTCCGACTTGAGAAATGAAAAGATCGGCTTTAAAATCCGCGAGCATACTTTGCTCAAGGTTCCCTATCTTTTGGTTATCGGAGATCGGGAAGTCGAGATGCAGACTGTCGCTGTGCGTACTCGTGAAGGTGCTGACCTGGGCTCGATGCCCGTCGCCCAGTTCGCTGAGTTCCTCGCGCAAGCGGTTTCCCGGCGTGGTCGCCCAGATTCGGAGTAATTATTATTAAGCGTGAAATGAGACAAGATAAACGAGCTGCACCGAAAGCCCCGATCAACGAGAATATCTCGGCACGCGAGGTTCGGTTAATTGGCGCTGACGGCGAGCAGATTGGCATCGTCTCGATTGATGAAGCGCTTCGTATTGCTGAAGAGTCCAAATTGGACCTGGTGGAAATCTCCGCCGATGCAATCCCACCTGTTTGTCGGGTGATGGACTACGGCAAATCGATCTTCGAGAAGAAGAAACAGGTTGCCGCAGCGAAGAAGAACCAGAAGCAGATTCAAGTAAAAGAAATCAAGTTTCGTCCAGGGACGGAGGAAGGGGATTACCAGGTAAAACTGCGCAACCTGGTACGTTTCCTGAGTGATGGGGACAGGGCCAAGGTATCCTTGCGATTCCGCGGCCGTGAGATGGCGCACCAGGAGCTGGGGATGGAACTCCTCAAGCGGGTTGAAGCTGACCTGCTCGAGTACGGTTCGGTCGAACAGCATCCTAAGATGGAAGGACGCCAGCTTATTATGGTCATCGCCCCGAAAAAGAAGAAGTAATCAACAGGGCACGGCAGGCCTTCTGATTATGTTTATCAACTGAATGCGGAGTACCGAACATGCCAAAGATGAAAACTAAAAGTGGTGCTGCTAAGCGGTTTCTGAAAACTGCTAACGGTATCAAGCACAAGCACGCTTTCAAGAGCCACATTCTGACCAAAATGTCGACCAAGCGTAAGCGTCAACTGCGCGGTAGCAGCTTGCTGCATCCGTCTGACGTGGCAAAAGTCGAGCGCATGCTGCGCCTTCGTTAATTTTAGTCAAGAATAGAGGAATAACTCATGGCTCGTGTAAAGCGTGGCGTCATTGCCCGTAAACGTCACAAAAAAATTCTGAAACTTGCTAAAGGCTACTACGGCGCGCGTTCACGCGTATTCCGTGTTGCCAAGCAAGCGGTAATCAAGGCAGGCCAATACGCCTACCGCGACCGTCGTCAGAAAAAACGTCAGTTCCGCGCTCTGTGGATCGCTCGTATCAACGCTGGTGCACGTGTTAACGGTCTGTCCTACAGCCGTTTCATCGCTGGCCTGAAAAAAGCGTCCATCGAAATCGACCGTAAGGTTCTGGCTGAACTGGCCGTGAACGAAAAAGCGGTGTTTGCTGCGATTGTCGAGAAAGCTAAAGCCACCTTGGCTTAAGTACCCCCGACAGTCACCCTGGGTTGCTCCTGTAGCCCAGGGTGGTAAACGTCATAAATAGGGGAAGAGCCTTCAAGCTCTTCCCCTATTTTGTATCTGGAGTCTGTACATGGAAAACCTGGACGCGCTCGTTGCCCAAGCTCTTGAGGCTGTGCAAAGCGCTGAAGATGTAAATGCCCTGGAGCAAATCCGGGTTCACTACCTTGGCAAAAAAGGTGAATTGACTCAGGTGATGAAGACCCTGGGGAATTTGCCGGCTGAAGAGCGCCCGCAAGTCGGCGCGCTGATCAACGTCGCCAAGGAGCGTGTCACAGAGGTGCTTAATGCGCGCAAGGCGTCGCTCGAGGAGGCCGATCTTGCGGCCAAGCTCGCCGCCGAGTCCATTGATGTAACCTTGCCTGGCCGTGGCCAGGCCTCGGGCGGCCTGCATCCGATCACCCGGACTCTGGAACGTATCGAGCAGTTCTTTACCCACATCGGCTACGGCATTGCCGAAGGCCCTGAGGTTGAAGACGACTATCACAACTTCGAGGCGCTCAACATCCCAGGCCATCACCCGGCCCGGTCGATGCACGACACCTTCTATTTCAACGCGAACATGCTGTTGCGCACCCATACCTCGCCGGTACAGGTCCGCACCATGGAAGCGAACAAGCCGCCGATCCGCATCGTCTGCCCAGGCCGTGTATATCGCAGCGACTCGGATATCACCCACTCGCCGATGTTCCACCAGGTCGAAGGCCTGCTGGTAGATCGCGATATCAATTTCGCCGACCTCAAAGGCACCATCGAAGAGTTCCTGCGAGTGTTCTTCGAGAAGGAGCTGGCGGTGCGTTTCCGTCCATCGTTCTTCCCGTTCACCGAGCCATCCGCTGAAGTCGACATGGAATGCGTGATGTGCAGCGGCAAAGGCTGCCGCGTTTGCAAGCAGACCGGCTGGCTGGAAGTGATGGGCTGCGGCATGGTTCATCCTAATGTGCTGCGCATGTCCGGGATCGACCCGGAAGAGTTTTCGGGCTTTGCCTTCGGCATGGGCGTTGAGCGCCTGGCCATGCTGCGTTACGGCGTGAACGACTTGCGTCTGTTCTTCGACAACGACTTGCGGTTCCTCGCGCAATTTCGCTAGTCGTAACGAATCTTTAGGAGAGCAGGATGAAATTCAGTGAACAATGGCTGCGTGGCTGGGTAAGCCCGCAGGTAGATCGCGACGAGCTGGTTGCTCGTCTGTCGATGGCCGGCCTTGAGGTCGATAGCGTCACGCCGGCCGCCGGTGTTTTCACCGGCGTGGTGGTGGGCGAGGTGCTGAGCACCGAGCAGCACCCCGATGCCGACAAATTGCGTGTGTGCCAAGTCAGTAACGGCACGGAAACTTTCCAAGTCGTGTGCGGAGCGCCTAACGTGCGCCCGGGCCTGAAGATCCCGTTTGCCATGATCGGCGCCGAACTGCCGGGCGACTTCAAGATCAAGAAAGCCAAGCTGCGTGGCGTTGAGTCCAACGGCATGCTGTGCTCCCAGGCTGAACTGCAAGTCGGCGAAGGCAATGATGGCCTGATGGAACTGCCGGCCGACGCGCCAGTGGGCCAGGACATTCGCGTTTACCTGGAGCTGGAAGACGCCAGCATTGAGGTCGACCTGACCCCAAACCGGGGTGATTGCCTGTCCCTCGCTGGCCTGGCCCGTGAAGTGGGCGCGCTGTACAACGCCCCGGTCAGCCGTCCGGTGGTGGCTGCAGTCGCTGCAGTGCATGACGAAGTGCGTCCGATTGAAGTTCTGGCGCCAAACGCCTGCCCACGCTACCTCGGTCGTGTGATTCGTAACGTCGACCTGTCCAAGCCAACCCCGCTGTGGATGGTCGAGCGCCTGCGTCGCGCCGACGTGCGCAGCATCGACGCCGCCGTGGACATCACCAACTACGTGATGCTGGAGCTGGGCCAACCGCTGCACGCCTTCGATCTCGCCGAAATCAATGGCGGCATTCGCGTGCGCATGGCCGAAGAAGGCGAGAAACTGGTATTGCTCGACGGCCAGGAAGTCAGTCTGCGCGCCGATACCCTGGTAATTGCCGACCATTCCCGCGCCCTGGCGATTGCCGGCGTGATGGGTGGCGAACACAGCGGCGTGTCCGAAACCACCCGCGATATTTTCCTCGAGAGTGCGTTCTTCGATCAGATCGCCATCGCTGGCAAGGCCCGTTCCTATGGCCTGCACACCGATGCTTCGCATCGCTACGAGCGTGGCGTGGACTGGAAACTGGCCCGTGAAGCCATGGAGCGCGCCACTGGCCTGCTGCTGGAAATCACCGGTGGCGAAGCCGGCCCGATCACCGAAACCGTCAACGAGCAGTTCCTGCCGTCGATTGCACCGATCACCCTGCGCGCCAAAAGCGTTGAGCAGATGCTTGGCCTGGTGATTGAACCTGCGCAAATCGAGCAACTGCTGTCCGCACTCGGCCTGGATATTTCCGCCGGTGGGGAAGGGCAGTGGCACGTTGAAGTGCCAAGCCATCGCTTCGACATTAGCCTGGAAGTCGACCTGATCGAAGAACTGGCTCGCCTGTATGGTTACAACCGCCTGCCGGTTCGTTACCCGCAAGCGCGTCTGGCGCCGCAACCCAAGGCCGAAGCGCGTGCGCACCTGCCAGAGTTGCGTCGCCTGCTGGTTGCCCGTGGCTACCAGGAAGCGGTGACTTATAGCTTCATCGATCCAAAGCAATTTGAGCTGTTCAACCCAGGTGTTGAGCCGTTGCTGCTGGCCAACCCGATCTCCAATGACATGGCTGCCATGCGTTCGTCGCTGTGGCCGGGTCTGGTCAAGGCACTGTCCCATAACCTGAACCGTCAGCAGGACCGCGTGCGCATGTTCGAAAGCGGCCTGCGTTTTGTTGGCCAACTCGACGGCCTCAAGCAAGAGCCGATGCTCGCGGGTGTTGTCTGCGGTAGCCGCCTGCCCGAAGGCTGGGCACAAGGCCGCGATGGCGTGGACTTCTTCGACGTTAAAGCCGATGTGGAAGCCGTATTGGGCTTTGCTGGCGCACTGAATGACTTCACCTTCGTGCCGGGCAGCCACCCAGCACTGCACCCGGGCCAGACTGCACGTATCGAGCGCGAAGGGCGCTTGGTAGGTTTCGTCGGTGCCATCCACCCGGAGCTGTCGAAAACCCTCGGTCTGGACCGTCCGGTGTTCGTTTTTGAGCTGGTCCTGGCTGAAGTTGCGTCGGGCAAGATGCCTAAATTCAGCGAGTTGTCACGCTTCCCTGAAGTGCGTCGTGACCTCGCGCTGATCGCCGACCGTGAAGTGGCCGCCACTGCCGTTCTGGACGTAATCCGTGAAAATGCAGGGGAATGGCTGACAGACCTCAGGCTATTTGACGTCTATCAGGGTAAAGGCATTGATCCGCATAGAAAAAGCCTTGCAGTTGGCTTGACCTGGCAGCATCCATCGCGCACTCTTAATGACGATGAGGTGAATACCACGACACAAAATATCCTCACCTCGCTCGAACAAAGGTTGAACGCCACGTTAAGGAAGTGACGTATGGGGGCTTTGACGAAAGCTGAGATGGCGGAACGTCTGTACGAAGAGTTGGGTCTGAACAAACGCGAAGCCAAGGAATTGGTCGAGCTGTTCTTTGAAGAAATTCGGCACGCTCTGGAAGACAACGAGCAGGTCAAATTGTCCGGTTTCGGCAATTTTGACCTGCGGGACAAACGCCAGCGGCCTGGCCGCAATCCAAAAACGGGAGAAGAAATCCCGATCACGGCTCGCCGTGTGGTCACCTTTCGTCCAGGGCAGAAGTTGAAGGCCCGAGTTGAGGCTTATGCTGGAACCAAGTCATAACGACGAGCTACCCGTCATCCCAGGCAAACGCTACTTCACCATCGGTGAAGTCAGCGAGCTCTGTGCCGTCAAACCGCACGTGCTGCGCTATTGGGAGCAGGAGTTTCCTCAACTCAACCCCGTCAAACGCACCGGGAACCGTCGGTATTATCAGCGCCAGGATGTGCTGATGATCCGACAGATCCGTGCGTTGCTGTACGACCAGGGGTTCACCATCAGCGGCGCACGCCAGCGTATGTCCGGTGATGAAGCCAAAGACGACACCACCCAATACAAGCAAATGATCCGCCAGATGATCTCCGAACTCGAAGATGTGCTGGTGGTTCTGAAGAAGTGATACAAGCTTTTAAAATACTTCCACATTTCAAAAGCTTGCGGTATATTCCGGATCGCTTCGTTACGAAGCAAACCCAGTAACACGCCTAGTCGGGGCGTAGCGCAGTCCGGTAGCGCACTAGCATGGGGTGCTAGGGGTCGAGTGTTCGAATCACTCCGTCCCGACCATATTTTTCAATGACTTAGCCCAATCTGAAAAGATTGGGCTTTTTCATGCGTGCGCTTTTTGAGTAAAGCCCCAATCCTTCACCTTTATCCCCTCTGCCATGCCCTAGATTTCCTTGCGCAGGCAGTACACATATACGGATTTTCAGCGCTTGAGGATGAAAGTATCCGAGATGAAAGGTTGCATAAAGCACCCAGCATCTTGGAGAAGCTCATGAGCTGTGAACAGCAAACCCCTACCACCCATGCGCGTGGCATTGATGTGTCGCGCTGGCAAGGCGAGATCGACTGGCGTCGCGTCGCGTCAGCGGGTGTCACCCATGCCATCGTGAAGATGACCGAAGGGGGCACCTACACTGACCCTCGGTTTGCGACAAACTTTTCCGGGATGCTGGCCAATGGTTTGATTGCGGGGGTTTACCACTACTTTCGTGCCCTGAGCAGTACCCCTGGCGAGCAACTGGCCAATATTCGGCAGCGGCTCTGCGAGGCCAACTTCGAGGTCGGGAAGCACATCCTGGCCATTGACGTAGAAACTTCGCGCAACGAAGAGGCGAGCCCGGATCAGATGGCCGATGCCCTGCATGAGCTGGTAACGCTGCTCAGCACGCAAGTACTCGATGGCGCCCATCCCTACATTTACACGTCACCCAGCATCTGGGCTGACCGCGTGGCGTGGCGCAAGTACGATTTCAGCCCGTGCCCGTTGTGGATCGCCAACTGGGATGCCAAGCAGCCGACGGTGCCCGAAACCTGGAGTAGCCACGGCAAGAGCTGGCACTGGTGGCAGCACAGCAGCAAAGGCCAGGTCGATGGCATTCAAGGTGCCGTGGATCTGGATTGGATCAAGCGCTGAAGGCTTCAGCCAGCCGAAAGCCCTCGCTGGCTGAGGTACTCCACAAACGGCCCAATATCCGTACTGCAGAGCAAATGCGCGACCTCACGCACTTCCGCCTCCGGCCAGTCCCACCAGGCGGATTGCTCAAGAATCAGCCGGGTCGGTTCATCAAAACGCCAGCGGATATGTTTGGCCGGGTTGCCGCCGACGATGGCGTAAGGCGCCACATCCTTGGTCACAATCGCGCCTGCAGCCACGACTGCGCCATTGCCGATCGTCACGCCCGACAGAATCTTCGCGTGGGAGCTGATCCAGCAATCATTGCCAATGATCACGTCGCCTTTGCTGCCACCAAAGTCGGTAATGTGCGCGAGGCTTTTCATCTTGGCGGGGAAGGGGTAGCAACTGAGCCAGTCGGTGCGATGATGGCCGCCCAAATAGACTTCCACATTGCCGGCAATCGAGGTGTAGGCGCCGACACGCAGGGTCGTGCCCTCATGCCAGTCATGCACCTTCAAATCGCCGTAGGTGCCTATGCCAAAGCTGTAATTTGGATAGCGGTTGCGCAGTTTTTGCGTAGAGCGCTCAAGTGGAGAGAGCGCGCGTATTGCCTTGCGCGCTTTTTTTTCGCGCCATTTACGCAATAGCTTCATGCGGTGAGCCTTTATGCAGAGATTGAAATCAGGCGACATCGTGAGCAATGGCTGCCCTCTGTGCAAGACGAAGGCTTTATCTTCTGAAAAAATCGCCAACCCCTGTCCCTTTTTTGCGCCTCGCCTGTCATTGCAGGTAAGTGAACAAAATCGAGAGCTTCTCCCCATGCCCGCAGTCCGACCCATGCGCTTGCGCCCGTTGCTGAACCTGAGCCTGATGCTGAGCCTCAGTGCCAGCCCGTTATTTGTCCCGCTCAGCTATGCCGAAGACAGCGCCGCCCGCCGTAGTTACCAGGTGCCGGCGGGTAGTTTGAGTGCTGCACTGACCCGCTTCGCCGGGCTCGCCGGGGTCAACCTGTCGGTGGACCCGGCGCTGGTCAGCGGTCGCAGCAGCACTGGCTTGTCGGGTGAATACGGCGTGGAGGAGGGCTTCGCACAGTTGCTGACGGGCTCGGGCCTGCAATTGCAACCGATGGGCGCGCGGGCCTACAGGCTGATGCCGGTGCCGGAAAGTGGCAGCCTGCAACTGGCACCCACCTCTATCCTGGGCACCACCGACTTGACCGATGGCGATACCTACGCCGGTGGCCAGGTGGCGCGCCGTGGCTCGCAAGGCCTGCTCGGCTCGCGGGACTTTATGGAAACCCCGTTCAGCATGACCACCTACACCGCCGAGGCGGTGAAGAACCAGCAGGCGCGCACCCTCGGCGACCTGATTGCCAGCGATCCGTCGGTGCGCGCCACCAACCCGGCGGGCGGGCGTTATGAACAGTTCACCATTCGCGGGTTCAGCCTGTTCAACAGTGATGTGGCCTACAACGGCCTCTACGGCGTGTTGCCGACGTACACCATCGACATGGAGATGGCCGAGCGCGTCGACATCATCAAAGGTCCGAGCCAGTTGATCAACGGCATCTCGCCGCGCGGCAGCGTGGGCGGCGGAATCAACGTGGTGCCCAAACGCGCCACCGATAAGGACATTACCTCGCTGACCGGCACCTGGGCGTCCGGCAGCCAAGCCGGTGGCGCGGTGGATGTGGGACGGCGCTTCGGTGAGGACAACAAGTTCGGCATTCGTTTCAATGGCGTGAAGCAGTCCGGCGATACCGAATGGGACCACCAGAGTGTCGACCGTGAGATGGCCGTGCTGGGCCTGGATTTTCGTGGCGAGCGCCTGCGCCTTTCCACGGATATCGGCCACACCGAGCGTGACACCGACGCGCCGCAAGAGCGTGTACAGGTCGGCGCCAATGCCAGGGTGCCAAGCGCCAACGATGTGCGCCGCAACTATGCGCAGCCCTGGAGCAAGGCCCGTACCGATGACACCTTCGGCACGGTTAACGGCGAGTTCGACCTCAGTGACAGCGTGATGCTGTATGGCGGCGTGGGCGCGCGTAAAAGTAATCACGACTTCTTGCGTCACGCGGTTTCCGTCACCAACAACGCCGGGGATTTCAGCGTATTGCCACGGGATTTCACCCGCGATGAAAACGTGCGCACCGCCACAGCCGGCGTGCGCAGTTGGTTGCATACCGGGCCGGTCAGCCATGAGATCAACCTGGCGGCCAGCTACTTCTACATGGACTTTGAAAACGGCGGCGCCCGGTACGCGGCGGCGCCGAGCAACCTGTACAACCCGGTAGAAACCCCAACCCCTTCGCGGCCCACGCGCCTGGATTCCAAGGTTTACACCGAGAACCGCTTCAGTGGCGTGGCGCTGTCCGATACCCTGGGCTTTTTCGACGAACGTTTATTGCTGACCCTCGGCGCGCGCTGGCAGCGGGTCAAGGTCGACGACTGGACCGACAACGTCAAAGGCACTACGGCCTATGACGAAGAAAAGGTCTCGCCATCCGGTGGCATCCTGTTTAAAGCCACCGACAAACTGTCGCTGTACGCCAACTACATGGAAGGCCTGAGCCAAGGAAAAATCGCGCCGTCGACTTCAATCAACGAAGATGAAATCTTCCCGCCGTTTGTCAGCCGCCAGGTGGAAGTAGGCGCCAAATACGACGCCGGCGCGTTTGCCGTGACGGCTGCGGTATTCCGTATCAAGCAGCCGGCCTACGAAACCAACGCCACTACGCGGGTGTTCGGCCCCAACGGCAAACGCCAGAACGACGGCGTGGAACTGAGCGTGTTCGGCGAGCCGCTCAAGGGTGTACGCCTGCTGGGTGGCGTGATGTACATCGACAGCGAACTGACCCACACCACCAACGGCACTTTCGACGGCAACCGCGCCCCGGCCACGCCCAAGTACAACGTCAACCTGGGCGCCGAATGGGATGTGCCGACGGTGGAAGGCTTGACCCTGACCAGCCGTGGTATCTACTCAAGCTCCCAATACCTGGACCAATCCAACGTCAAGGAGATCGATGCCTGGACCCGCCTTGACGTCGGCGCGCGCTATGCCTTCAAGGTCGACGACAAGCACATTACCTTGCGGGCGAATGTCGAGAACGTCGCCGATAAACGCTACTGGAGTTCGGCGGGTGCTTCGGATGACAGCGAACCGGGCCTTACCCTGTCAACGCCGCGTACCTATTTGCTGTCGGCCACCGTCGACTTCTAAACGCAACGATCATAGGGGAAGACCAATGTGGGAGCTGGCTTGCCTGCGATACAGGCACCTCGGTCTGTCAGTAAGACCCTGTCGATGCTATCGCAGGCAAGCCAGCTCCCACATAGCCCAGCCCACACCCTAGAATCGGCACGTTAATAAGAATGTTTTTTGATTGCATCGCCCCGATATGGAATAGTACCCGCCGTTTTCCCCGGCCCGTCCAGCCGGGGTGTTTTAACGCCGAGGTCTTTGTCATGCGAATGCTGCGCTCTATCCCGACCCTTGCCGCCTGCCTCCTGGCGTTGTCTTCCAGCGTGTTGCACGCTGCGCCCATCGACCTCAATGACGGCCAGCACGCGGTGCACTTGCCGGATGCGCCCAAGCGCGTGGTGGTGCTGGAGTTTTCCTTTCTCGACAGCCTCGCCGCCGTTGACGTCACGCCGGTCGGCGCTGCGGACGATGGCGATGCCAACCGCGTCTTGCCGCGTGTGCGCCAGGCCATCGGCCAATGGAAGTCGGTGGGCCTGCGTTCGCAACCGAGCATCGAAGAAATCGCCCGGCTCAAGCCTGACTTGATCGTCGCTGACCTCAATCGTCATCAGGCGTTGTACAGCGACTTGGCGAGTATCGCGCCGACCCTGTTGCTGCCATCCCGTGGCCAAGATTACGAAGGCAGCCTCAAATCCGCCGAACTGATTGGCACGGCCCTGGGCAAAAGCCCGCAGATGCAAGCACGCATCGCCCAGAACCGTGAGCACTTGCAGGCGATTGCCAAGCAGATTCCGGCGGGTGCCAGCGTGTTGTTCGGCGTTGCCCGTGAAGACAGTTTTTCCGTACACGGGCCGGACTCCTACGCCGGTAGCGTGCTGCAAGCCATCGGCCTGAAAGTGCCGTCGGTACGCGCCAAGGCCGCGCCGACTGAATTTGTCAGCCTGGAACAATTGCTCGCGCTTGACCCTGGCTGGTTGCTGGTCGGTCACTATCGCCGCCCAAGCATCGTCGACACCTGGAGCAAGCAGCCGCTGTGGCAAGTGCTCGGTGCGGTGCGCAATCATCAAGTCGCTGAAGTCGATGGCGACAGCTGGGCGCGTAACCGAGGTGTATTGGCGTCGGAGCAAATCGCTGAAGACACCCTGGCGATTCTCAAGGGCGGCAAAGCCGTATTGAGCCAATAACCATGCAGCGCAGTGTCGCGGCGGCAGGCATTGTGCTGCTGGGTGCCGTGTTGTTCTGGTACTCGCTGTACAGCTGGTCGCCTTTCACTATTACCGCGACGGATGCCTGGAACGGTCTGGTTCACCAGGGCAGCGTGGGCGGCAATATGGCCTATATCGTGGCGCAGCTGCGCGTGCCGCGTGCGCTGTGCGCGGCGTTGGTCGGTGCCTGCCTGGGCCTGGCCGGTGCATTGATGCAAGGCATCACTCGCAACCGTCTGGCGTCGCCGTCATTGTTCGGCGTGACGGCCGGCGCGGCATTGGGATTGGCCTTGTTTTCCACCGGTTTGGTCGCACCACCCTTTGCCGGTGGCGCCCTGTTGATGACCTGCCTGGGCGGCGCGCTGGCCTGGGTCACGGTGTTCAGCCTGGGCGGCGCGTGGTCGCCGACCACCGCGCAAGGTCGGCTGGTATTGGCCGGTGTGGCGGTTGCAGCGTTGTGCGCGGCCTTGACCCGGCTCACGGTGATTCTGGTCGAGGCCCAGGCCCAAAGTGTGCTGAATTGGCTGGCCGGGTCGCTGGCCAATGTCGGTGCGGCCCAAGTGCAACTGCTCTGGCCGTGCACGCTGATCGGCGGCGTGTGGGCGCTGTGGTGTGCGCCGCGCCTGAACCTGATCAACCTCGGCGAAGACGCCGCGCGCTCGTTGGGCGTCGGCATCGCCAGCCTGCGCTTGCAGGTGTTTGTCGCCAGTTTGTTGCTGGTGGGCGCCAGCGTCTGCGCGGTCGGCCCCATTGGCTTTGTCGGGCTGATCGCGCCGAATATCATTCGCCAGTTTCTCGGTAACGACTACCGCTGGCTGATCCCGCTCAGCGCGGCGTTGGGCGCGGTGATCGTGCTGGGCGCCGACTTGCTCAGTCGTGCGGTGGCCTTTCCGGTGGAAACCCCGGCGGGCGTGGTCACTGCATTGATCGGCGCACCGTTCTTCCTGTTTCTTGCCAGGCGCGCCCTATGATTCGGCCACGATTACGTTTATGGCTGTTGCTGGGCTTGCTTCTGATGGCGCTGCTGGCGAGCCTCAGCGCCGGTACGGTGTGGCTTAAACCCGCCACCGTGCTGGAGCGCCTGCTGGCCCACGACGCCCTCGATTTTGAAGTATGGAACCACCGCCTGCCACGCAGCCTGATCGCCATCCTGGCCGGCTGCGCCTTCGGCCTGGCCGGTGCGATTGTGCAGGGCGTGATCCGCAACCCGCTGGCCTCGCCGGAAATTCTCGGTGTGACCCAGGGCGCCGGGCTGGCGCTGACCGTGGCGATCATCAGTTGGCCGCACCTGCCGATTGCCTGGCTGCCACTGGTGGCCTGCCTGGGCGGCGCCGGTGGGGCCTTGCTGCTGGCGCTGTACAACACCGGGGTGAGTTTTTCCGGGGTGCGTTTTGCGCTGTCGGGGGTAGCGATTGCGGTGACCTTGTCCAGCGTCACCGAGTTTTTGATCCTGTCCCATCCGTTGGATATCAACACGGCATTGCTCGCGCTGACAGGCAGTTTGTGGAGCCGTAATTGGCACCATGTGGCGCTGGTGCTGCCGTTCCTGCTGTTGATCCCGTTGGGCTTGTGCCTGGCTAAACCTTTGAACCTGATCGCGCTTGGCGATGAGGCCGCCCACAGCCTGGGCACTGCGCTTGGCCGCACCCGCTGGTGGGCGATGGCCTGCGCGGTGGTACTCACCAGCCTGGGTGTCGGCGTGATCGGGCCGATTGGTTTTATCGGCCTGGTTGCACCGCACATGGCGCGGCGCCTGGTGGGCGGGCATCACCAGTACCTGCTGCCGGCTGCGATGTTGATTGGCGCGTTATTGCTGGTGCTGGCCGACACGCTTGGACGCACGTTGATTGCGCCCAGCGAAATCCCGGCGGGCGTGCTTACGGCGGTGATCGGCGCACCGTATTTTCTTTGGTTGCTGGCACGGTTCAAGGGTTGATGACATGAGTATTTTGCAGGCACACCAACTCGACATCGGCTACGGCGCTACGCGTATCGTGCAGGGCCTATCGTTTGCACCGCCGACAGGTCGCGTCACCGCGCTGATCGGCCCCAACGGCTGTGGCAAGTCCACCTTGCTCAAGGCGTTTGCGCGCATCCTCAAACCCACCCAGGGCGAGTTGACCCTGTATGGCCACGCCTACGCCAGCTTGTCCGCGCGCCAACTGGCGCGGCAGATCGCATTTTTACCGCAGGTATTGCCGGTGCCGGAAGGCGTCAGCGTGCGCCAGCTGGTCGCCTATGGCCGCAGCCCGCATAACTCATTGTGGGGGCGCCTGAGCGGCAACGATCAAACCCAGGTGACCCAAGCCATGCAACGCCTGGAACTGGAAAACCTCACCGACCGCGCGTTGGCGGACTTGTCCGGCGGCCAGCGCCAGCGCGCCTGGCTGGCCATGGTGCTGGCGCAAAACGCGCCAGTGGTGCTGCTCGACGAACCCACCACTTACCTCGATATCAGCCATCAGGTCGAACTGCTCGACCTGATGGGCGAACTGGCCGCCGAGGGCAAAACCGTGATCACCGTGCTGCACGACATCAACCAGGCCTGCCGCTACGCCGATCACTTGGCAGTGATGCACGCCGGCAAGCTGGTGGCTGACGGCACGCCCGCCCAGGTGATCAGCGCCGAGCTGATGCGCCAGGTGTTCGACGTGCAGGTGCAGATCCTGCAGGAGCCCATTTCCGGCACGCCTATGTGCCTGGTGGAAAAAAGCACCCGCACCCACGCCTGACACGCTAAAAACATTATTTATATGAATAAAGTTATTCGTAAATAATGAAAGTAGAGAATATTAGCTTATGCCCAAATAGCATTATATTTTTAAAATCCATTCCGTTATGTTTGATC
Organism: Pseudomonas sp. KBS0710; assembly: GCF_005938045.2. Taxonomy (GTDB): domain Bacteria; phylum Pseudomonadota; class Gammaproteobacteria; order Pseudomonadales; family Pseudomonadaceae; genus Aquipseudomonas. The sequence goes on from NZ_VCCF02000001.1 coordinate 1,555,476, forward strand.
GCAACAGCCTACCCCTGACCTCGGATGGTACCCAGCGTGATTCAGATTCTGCGCGCCATAACCGGGTAAAGACCCCGCGGCAGAATCGTTGGAAGGGAGATCAACGTATGTTGCCGATTCAAAGCCCTCGCTCGCTCCACACCTAGTTCCCCATCGCAGCTGCACCCTGAAAAACGAGCACCGCGCCCGCCCGCGCGACTGCCCGACTTCGCGATTCGGAATGTATGGAGTGGCTATGAAGCAAGTCTTGCAACCCACCGCCGTTATGACGCTGGTCCTACTGGCCAGCGCAGTTCAGGCCCAGGACGACAGCACCCTGTCCACCGTGGTGGTCACCGGTAACCGTGGCGCCGAGCAGCGCACCGTCACCAGCAGCCCGGTGCCGATTGATGTGGTCAGCGCCAAGCAACTGCAAAGCACCGGCAAGCCCGGCTTGATGGAAGCCTTGAGCGCGGTGATCCCGTCGCTGACCCTGCCGGAAAAAACCGGCTGGGACGCCAGCGGCATTGCCCGTGCGCCCAACCTGCGTGGCTTGAGCGCTGCCGAAGTGCTGGTGCTGGTCAACGGCAAACGCCGCCATACCAGCGCCACGCTGAACATCAACGGCATCAACACCGGCGCGGCGCCGGCTGATCTGGATCTGATCCCCATCAGTGCCATCGACCATGTGGAAGTGCTGCGCGATGGCGCTGCCGCCCAGTACGGCTCGGATGCCATCGCCGGGGTCATCAATGTGATCCTCAAGGCCGATACCAGTGGCACCGCCGTCACCAACGTCGGCCAGGGCTACGACGGCAAGAAGCAAACCGTGCAACAGAGCCTCAACAAGGGTTTTGAAATCGGCAACGGCGGCGTCGTGCAATTGGCCCTGGATGCGCGCAGCCAGAATGACGACAACAAAGCCAGCGCCAACGGCTACACCTATGAACAAGCCTACAACCAGGCCGGCAGGTCGACCTACGGCGGTTACGGCACGCCCAAGACCAACCTGCTGACCCTGGGCTACAACGCCGAGCTGCCGATCGATGACAGCCTGAGCCTGTATTCCTTCACCACCTATTCGCGGCGCAAGGCCGAGCAGGGCCAGAACTACCGCCTGCCGACCATCACCAACACCATCACCACCGGGCCCAACGGCTACCCGGCCGGGTACACGCCCACCTGGTCCATCGACGAAGACGATTTCCAGGCCGCGTTCGGTGGCAAAGGCACCGTCGGCGCGTGGGACTGGGACTTGTCCACCACCTACGGGCGCAACGAGGCGGAGCAGGGCACCACCCACAACCAGAACCCATCGCTGGGCGAGTACACGCCCAACAGCTTTACTTCCGGCACCTGGATTTCCACCGAGCTGACCACCAACCTCGACTTCAAGCGTGGCTTTGATGTGGGCCTGCAAAAACCGTTGGACCTGTCCTACGGTTTCGAACATCGGCGCGACACCTATGAGGTGCAGGCCGGTGACTACGCGTCCTATGCCAATGGCGGCTATTGCGTGGCGCCGGGCAACTGCGCGTCATCCGGGGCGCAAGTCACCAACGGCATTTCGCCGGATGAAGAAAGCAGCGCCTCGCGCAACAGCCTCGCCAGTTACGTCGATGTGGGCTTCAACCCGCTGCCGGACTGGTACATCGGCACCGCCTTTCGCTACGAGCATTACAACGAAGGCGTCGGCGCCACCCGCAGCGGCAAGCTGACCACGCGCTACGATTTCACCCCGCAATTTGCCGTGCGCGCCACCGTCAGCAATGGCTTCCGTGCGCCGTCCCTGGCCAACAGCCTGTTCAGTGCGCGCTCCACCACTTATGGCGTGGTCGACGGCGTGTATCAGTCGATCAACTACGGCGTATTACCGGTGGGTTCGGCGGCGGCCAAGGCCCTCGGCGCCCAGGAATTGAAGCCCGAGCGCTCGACCAACTTCAGCCTGGGTTTCACCCTTACGCCCACCGACCGTCTGAACTTCACCGCCGACGCTTACGTGATCAACCTGCGCGACCGCATCACCCTGACCGGCACCTTGCTCGGCCCCGAAGTCACCCAGGTACTGCAAAGCAACGGCATCAACTCCACCTCCGGCGGCCAGTACTTTATCAACGGCGCCGACACCCGCACCAAGGGCGTGGATCTGGTCAGCAACTACAACCAGGACCTGGGCCAGTTCGGCGCCTTGAAGTGGACCGCCGCGTTCAACTGGAACCAGACCAAGATCCTCAACTACAAGGCCTCCACCGACATCCTCGGAACGCCCTATGACCTGATGGACCGCCAGGCCCGTGGCCTGATCACCGATGTGCAGCCCAAGACCAAGCTCATCCTCGGCGGCGACTGGAGCATCGACCGCTTCAACCTCAACCTGGCCCTGACCCGCTACGGTTCTTACAAAGAGGTCAACGTCTCTGCCGACCGCAGCCTCGACCGCGTCTACAGCGCCAAATGGATCACCGACCTCGACCTTGGCTACAACCTCACCAAAGCCCTCAACATCGCCGTCGGCGCCAAGAACCTGTTCGACCTTTACCCCAAGAAACAAGGCGTGCCGAGCAGCACCATGCTCGCCAGCTACGGCACTTATTCGCCCTACGGTTTTACCGGCGGGTACTACTACACCCGGCTGACTTACGCCTTCTAAGGCCGCAACCCGCGAGGAATAGAACATGCCCATTGTCGCCAAATCCTATGACCTGATCGAAGACGTCAGCCCGGTTCGCCAGCGCCGCGTCGCAACGCCCATCAAGGCCCTGCAAGTGGTGCCCGCCCGCCACCCGTGGCGCTGGGCCGGGTCGATCTTCGCCGCGCTGGTGCTGCTCGCCATCGTGCACTCACTGGCCACCAACCCGCGTTGGGAGTGGGGCGTGTTTGGCCAGTGGTTCTTTTCTACCTCAGTGCTGCGCGGCCTCGGCCAGACACTGCTGCTGACGCTGCTCAGCACCGTTTTCAGCATCCTCTTCGGTACCGCATTGGCACTGGCGCGGCTGTCCGGCTCGCCATTGCTGGCGGCGTTGGCCTGGGGCTATATCTGGTTTTTCCGCTCAATGCCGGCGCTGCTGGTGCTGATCATCCTCTACAACTTTGCCTACCTGTATGACCACATCGTGCTCGGCGTACCGTTCACCCGCGTGGTGTTCGCCGAGTGGTCGACCGTGGATGTGCTCAGCCAATTTACCGTGGCGGTGTTGGGCCTGAGCCTGATGCAGGCCGCCTACGCGGCGGAGATCATTCGCGGCGGTTTGATTGGTGTGGACGCCGGCCAGCATGAAGCGGCAGCGGCCCTCGGTTTGCCGGCTTCACGACGGATTTTTCGCATCATCCTGCCCCAGGCACTGCGCTCGATTCTGCCGTCGGGGTTCAACGAAATCATCGGCCTGGTCAAGGGCACGTCCATCGTCTACGTGCTGGCCTTGCCGGAGCTGTTCTACACCGTGCAGGTCATCTACAACCGCACCCAGGCGGTGATCCCGCTGCTGGTGGTGGCGACCGTGTGGTACCTGATCATCACCACGGTGCTGACCAGCGCCCAGTACTACGTCGAGCGCCACTTTGCACGCGGTACGGCGCGGGTATTGCCGCCCACACCGCTGCAACGCCTGCGCGGCTGGCTCAAGGAGAAAACCCATGGCTGAAGCACGCGCCGGGCGCATTCAGATCCAGGGCGTGGGCAAGCGCTTTGGCAACCAGCAGGTGTTGAAAGACATCGACCTGACCATCGACCCCGGCAAAGTCACGGTGATCCTCGGGCCGTCCGGCTCGGGCAAATCCACCTTGCTGCGCACCATCAACCACCTGGAAAAAATCGACAGCGGGCACATCACCATCGACGGGGAATACGTCGGCTACCGGCGCAAGGGCGACCTGCTCTACGAATTGAAAGAACGCGAGATCCTCAAGCGCCGCATCGACGTGGGTTTTGTGTTCCAGAACTTCAACCTGTTCCCGCACCTTACCGCCTGGGAAAACGTCGCCGAGGCGCCGCTGGCCCACAAGCGCTGGAGCAAGTCCGAGGCGCAGGCCAAGGCCTCCGAACTGCTGGCCAAGGTCGGCCTGGCCGACAAAGTCGATGCCTACCCACGCCAGCTCTCCGGCGGTCAGCAACAGCGCGTGGCCATCGCTCGCGCATTGGCGCTGGACCCCAAAGTGCTGCTGTTCGATGAACCCACCTCAGCCCTCGACCCGGAACTGGTGGGCGAAGTACTCGACGTGATCAAGGGCCTGACCCAACTGGGCGTGACCCTGGTGATCGTCACCCACGAAATCGGTTTTGCCCGCGAAGTGGCCGACCACGTGGTGTTCCTGTGTGACGGCCAATTGATCGAAGAAGGCCCGCCCGAACAGATTTTTCGCCAACCCCGACATCCCCGCACCGTGGCCTTTCTGGGCAAGGTGCTTTAGTTCAAGGAGTGACTGCCCATGTTCATCAATACTGCCCGCGTGGCCTTGCTGACGCTTGCCGTCGGTGCTGCGCAAACCGCGTTCGCCGTGCAACAGGTGGATTTCAGCCCCGACCGCGTGCGCATCCACGTGCCGCGCAATGAAGCAGCGATTGCGCAGATTCCGCCGGGCTTCAAGTTCGCCCAGCCTGGCAAATTTACCGTGGCGGTGTCCGGCGTGGCCGGGCCGCCGCTGGCGCTGCTGGCCAACGACGACAAGACCACCATTGGCAGCGAAGCCGACACCGCGCAGTTGGTGGCCGACAGTCTCGGCCTGCAACTCAATGTGGTGCAGACCAGTTGGGAGGACTGGCCGCTGGGCGTCAGCTCCGGCAAGTACGACGCGGTGATCAGCAACGTCACCGTGACCGAGGCGCGCAAGAAGCGTTTTGACTTCGCCACCTATCGCCAGGATGTGCTCGGCTTTTACGTCAAGAGCACCAACAAGATCACCGAGATCAAACAGGCTTCGGACATTGCCGGGCTGAAGATCATCGTCGGCTCCGGTACCAACCAGGAAAAGGTCCTGCTGGCCTGGAACGAGGCCAATGAAAAGGCCGGTATCAAGCCCGCGCTTTTGCAATACATCGACGACCAGGCCGCTGCGCAACTGGCAGTGCAATCGGGGCGCAGCGATGCGCTGTTCGGGCCCAACTCGGTGTATGCCTATTCGGCGGCGGTCACCGGTGGCATCAAGCTGGTGGGCACGGTGAACGGCGGCTGGCCGTTGAAAGCGGATATCGCCGTGACCACCCGCAAGGACAACGGCCTGATCCAGCCGATCCACACCGCCCTGCAAGGCGCGATTGCCGGCGGCCAATATGAACAGGTGCTGCAACGCTGGGGCCTGGACATCGAGCGCGTCGACACGTCGCTGATCAACCCACCGGGCCTGCCGGACTAGGAGAATCGACATGGGACTGACACGCCGTGAAGCGCTGTCGAGCATCGCCGCTGTAGGCGGTGAAAAGGCCGTCAAGGATGCATTGGCGGTATTGGGTTTGGGGCCGTCGTCACATCGCCGCCCGCAGCCGCTGAAACTCAACGCGGGCCTGGGGCAGGGCACTCGCGTGCTGGTGCTGGGCGCCGGGATTGCCGGGTTGGTGACGGCTCTGGAACTGAGCCGGGCCGGGTTCAGCGTGCAAGTACTGGAGGCGCGCAACCGCGTGGGCGGGCGCACCTGGACCCTGCGCAATGGCGACCGCGTGGACTACAAGGATGGTCGTACGCAAACCGTCGCGTTTGATAAGGGCCTGTATTTCAACGCCGGCCCCGCCAGGATTCCGAGCCAGCACCGCACGATTCTCGACTATTGCAGCGAACTGGGCGTACCGCTGGAAGTGCTGGTCAACAGCAGCCACGGCGCCCAGGTACGGCCCGACCTGCAACAGCCGGCGTTTACCGTCGGTCAGGCGATCAATGACACGCGTGGGCATCTGTCCGGCTTGCTGGCCAAAGCGGTGCAGCGCGATGCTCTTGATGATGTATTGAGCAGTGAAGAGCGCACGCGCTTGCTGGCGTTTTTGCAGGTGTATGGCGACCTGTCGCAGGAGCTGGCGTTTGAAGGCAGCTTGCGCTCCGGCCACCTGGAGTCGCCTGCCCACCCCGGCGCGCTGCCCGCCAGCCGTAGCCCGCTGGCGCTGGACCGGCTGCTGCATCCGGAGTTGTGGGGCGCGTTATTGCACACCGAATTCCCGGAGTTTTCCGCCACCATGTTCCAACCCGTCGGCGGCATGGACCGCATTACCGACGCCTTCTACCAACGCGTGCGCGAGCACGTGCAACTGGGCGCCCAGGTGCGGCAGATCCGCCAGCTTGAAGACGGCGTGGCGGTGACCTACCACGACCAGTTCAGCGGTCGCGAACAGGTGGTGCGTGCCGATTACCTGGTCTCAACCTTGCCGTTGCCGCTGCTGGCCAAACTCGACACCGACTTCAGCGACCCGGTCAAAGCCGCCTTGCTCAGTACCCGCAGCGACCAGGCGACCAAAGTGGCGTGGCAATCGCCGCGTTTCTGGGAAACCGAGTACCGCACCTATGGCGGCCTGTCGTGGATCGAACACCCGGCGCGCCTGCTGTGGTACCCCAGCAACGACCTCAACACCCGCGACGGTTTGCTGGTGGCCGGGTACGTGACCGGGGAGGGCGCCGACGTGTTTGGCGCCAAGCCGTTCGACCAGCAGTACGCCACGTCCAAAGAAGCCGTGGAGCTGTTGCATCCGGGTTATTCAAAACACCTGCGCCACCCGCTGGCGGTGTCCTGGGAACAGATCCCCTACAGCGAAGGCCCATGGCTGCAGCGTCAACACTTCCCGGCCGATGCCAGTGCCTTGCTGGAACAGGCCCACGGCCGCGTGTACTTCGCCGGCGACGGCCTGGTGCAAAGCGGCGTGGGCATCTGGCAGGAATCGGCGGCCAACTCGGCGCGGCATGTGATCGCGCAACTGGCCGAGCGCGTTACCCAACAACAACAGAGTGCGGCACTCGCCGCCTCCTGAGGAGCATCACCATGAGCGACAGCATTCAACGCACCAGCGTCGGCGATTTTCCCATCTCGCAAACCGTCACCGTACCGGCCTCGGCCAGCCTGATTTTCGTCAGCGGCACCTTGCCGGATCTGGTGGATCCGAACGTACCTGGAATTTACGGCAACACCGAAGTGCAGACCGTTTCAGTGTTCAACAAACTGCGCAAGATCCTCCGGCAGCAAGACCTGGACCTGGGCGATATCGTGCAATTGCGCGTGTTTCTGGTCGGCGCTGAAGAGACCGACGGCAAGCTTGATTTCGCCGGATTGCAGCGTGGTTACACGCAGTTCTTCGCCACGCCCGAGCAGCCGAACAAGCCTGCGCGGACGGCGTTGCAGGTGGTGGCATTGCCGTTGCCTGGGGCTTTGGTAGAAGTGGAGGCAATTGCGGCGCGAACGGTGTAACCGCGATATTCTGTTCACGGTCAGGCGATTGACTGTGAACAGCGCTTCTCATCACTCAATGAAGTGATGTCACTTTTTTGTCGCTTGCAGTCTCTACCTTGTCTTGAGCGTTTTATCTCAAGCACCCCAGGGATTGAATAGTGCCATGCCAACTCTCACCCGTCGCACCCTGCTGAAGGCCGCCGCCATCGGCTCCGCCTACACCCTGCTACCCGACTCCATCCGGCAGGCTTTGGCGATCCCTGCCAACAACCGCACCGGCACGATTATGGATGTGGAACACGTGGTTATCCTGATGCAGGAAAACCGCGCGTTCGACCACTACTTCGGCACCTTGCCCGGTGTGCGCGGTTTCAGCGACCGCTTCACCATCCCGCTGTCGGGTAAGCGCAAGGTCTGGGAGCAACAGGGCAAGGGGCGCCGCGTGTTGCCGTACCACTTGGACAGTTCACGCGGCAATGCCCAGCGCGTGGACGGCACGCCGCACTCCTGGGTTGACGAACACGCCGCCTGGGGCAGCGGGCGCATGAGTGCCTGGCCGACCTACAAGACCAACACCTCCATGGGCTATTACCGCGAGCAGGAATTGCCCTTCCAGTTTGCGTTGGCCAATACCTTTACCCTGTGCGATGCCTACCATTGTTCGGTGCACGCCGGCACCAACCCGAACCGGCTGTTCCACTGGACCGGCACCAACGGCCCGACCGGTGCCAACGTGGCTGCGGTGGTCAACGAATGGGACGGCCCAGGCGCGGTGAGCGTGGGTTACACCTGGAAAACCTACCCCGAGCGCCTGGAAGAGGCGGGCGTGAGTTGGAAGGTTTATCAGTTTTTGCCGGATAACTTTGGCGACAACCCGCTGGCAGGTTTTCGTCAGTACCGCGCCGCCAGTGTCGCGGCCGGTAACCCGGCGGAACCGCCGAAAGACTTCAAGGCCTTTGTGCCTTACAGCGATCAACTCAACGCCCGCGTGCCCTTGTACAAAGGCAACGGCAACACACTGCCGTCCGCCAACGGCAGTGACCTGGAAGCGATCATCCAGGGCTTTCGCGATGACATCAAACACGGGCGCCTGCCCCAGGTGAGCTGGCTGGTTGCGCCGGCCAATTACTCCGAACATCCTGGGCCTTCCAGCCCGGTGCAGGGTGGCTGGTTCACTCAAGAGATTCTCAAGTCGCTGACCGAAAACCCGCAGGTCTGGAGCAAGACCGTGCTACTGGTCAATTACGATGAAAACGACGGGTTCTTCGACCATGTTCCCTCACCGTCAGCCCCGTCCAAGCGTGCCGATGGCAGCTTTGCCGGTAAGTCCACGGTGCAGTTCGACAGCGAAATCTTCACCCACCCGGCACCGCCTGGCACCACGCAACAGCCTGCGCCGGATGGTGGCGTCTACGGGCCTGGCCCACGGGTGCCGATGCTGGTGCTATCGCCCTGGAGCCGTGGCGGCTGGGTCAACTCCCAGGCGTTTGATCACACCTCGGTGCTGCAATTTCTGGAGAAGCGCTTCCAGGTGCGTGAACCCAATATCAGTGCCTGGCGTCGTGCCGTCTGTGGCGACCTCACCTCCGCGTTCAACTTCGTCAATCCCAACAGTGAACGGTTGCCGCCATTGCACGACACCACCCGCCAGGCCGCGGATTTGCTACGCCAGCGCCAGGAGCAACTGGCCCAGGTCGCGGTGCCCGCAGAGGGCCGGCAGCGGGCGCCGTATCAGGCGCGCATGGCTCGGCCCTCCCGTGCGTTGCCTTACCAGTTGAATGTGGAGGGCGCGGTGGATCGTCGCGCCGCTGAGTTGACGCTGAACTTCTTTAACCATGGCGACCAGGGCGCGGTCTTCCACGTTTACGACCGACTGCACCTGGAAGACATCCCACGGCGCTACACCGTGGGCGCTGAAAAGCACCTCAGTGACACCTGGCCAGTCGCTGGCGGCTATGACTTGTGGCTCTTGGGGCCGAACGGTTTTCACCGGTCATTCAAGGGTGATTTGCAACGCCGCGAACCTGAACTGTCAGTGGCTTATCAAGGTGACAGCGTGCTGCTGACGGTGATCAACCCCAGCAAGCATCCGGTCTCGGTGACGATCAAGCGCTGCCCTTACACCCATCAAGGGCCATGGCTGCTGGAGATTGCTGGCCACAGCTCGCAGCAGCGCACGTTCTCCCGCCAGCCGAGCGGTGGCTGGTATGACTTTACCGTGCGCAATGAGCATGGCTGGGTGCGTCGCGTAGCGGGGCGGCTTGAGACGGGGGCGCACAGTATCAGTGACCCGTTGATGGGCAAGCCGGTGTAGCAAACGCTGGGGCGGCGGATGGCGTTGAACAGATCCGCTGCCTTTGGCCTGTTGCTAGTATTTTGAGAAATATCCTACGTTCATAAAGGACTAATCATCCCCGCTTTCTCCGGGCAGTTTTAGACAATCGTTGGCTCCACCACCCACGAGCCCACGCCAATGACGAGCCAGCCTCTACGCGTCCTGATCCTTGAGGAACACGCCTTTCAGCGCGCCGTCATCGTGAGCCAGTTCAAACGGATGGGGCATGCGGTGATCGAGGCGACGCATGCCATTGAAGCCTTGGCCCTTCTGGAAAGCGTGGGTGGGGTGGATGTCGTACTGTGCGACTTGTCCATGACCGGCATGGATGGGCTGGAGTTTTTGCAACATGCTGCGCAGCGAGGGTGGCTGCATGGCCTGATTGTCAGCGGCCATCAGCCGCCTGGAATCAGCCAAGCGCTGCAACCGTTCACCCGCCTGCTCGGCGTGCGTTTGCTGGGCCATGTCGACAAGCTGGCGCCCCTCGATCAGCTCGAAGAGGCAGTGCATCGTCATCAGCCTGTTGGGGATATAGCGCCTGCGGTTGCACCTGCGCTGCCATTGTTTACTCAATCGCAAGTGTGCGACGCATTAGCGGCCGGCCAGCTGCACGCGTACTACCAACCCAAATTCAGCCTGTGGACCAACGAGATGATCGGCGTGGAAGTGTTGAGCCGCTGGCAGCACCCGCTTTACGGTCTGTTACCGGCTATGGCCTTCATGCCAGTGCTGGAGCGTTGCGGGCGGCTCGACGAATTGTTGTTTGCACAGATGCACCAGGCCTTGACCCTGCAACAACACGTCAGGGCAAGCGGCATGACCTTGAACCTGGCGTTCAATCTGCATGCTCAGCAGCTGGCTCAGGGCGGGTTGAGTTTGAAGATCAAAGACGTCATGGCGCCGTTCAAGGCACCGCGCTCCAGCATGACTTTCGAGCTGACCGAAAGCGGCATGCTGGAAGCCTCGGCGAGCAGCCTGGCGTGCCTGATGCGTTTGCGCATGCTCGGTTGCAACCTGTCTCTGGATGACTTCGGCGCCGGGTTTTCATCCTTGCAACGCCTGTGTCAGCTGCCGTTCAACGAGATCAAGCTGGATGCCGAGTTTGTGCGCGGCATGACCGCCGACCCACGCTGCTGCGCGGTGATCCACAGCACCCTGGCGCTGGGCGACAGCCTGGGCATGAGCGTGGTGGTGGAAGGTATCGAAACCCAGGAGCAGCAGCGGCAATTGCTGGCGATGGGCTGCAGGGTGGGCCAGGGTTATGTGTATGCGCCGGCGATGAGTGGCGAGCAGTTGTTGTGGCGATTGCAGAACGTGGCTTGATGGGTGTTGGGCGAATGCAGGTGGCTCACCACCATTTCCAGTGGCCTTGTTTTTTCAGGGTGGCGATGATGTTTTCGCGCTTGTGACGGATTTCGACCATCTTGTGGCGCAGTTCGCGGCAGCGGTTGCTGTTGAGGATCAGCAGGCCGGTCAGTGGGCCGATGAGGGTCATGGAGTAGAGGTGCATGTTGGGACGGTACGCGATGGCGGGAAGTGATACCAGCAGACATATGAGGTATATCGCGACGTTTAGCCAGACCCAGTGTATGCGGCCGTACAGCACTTGGTATTTGGCAATGGCATATACAGCGCCAAGCCCGGTCGCGCTGAAAAAAAATGTCTTGGTCGCAAAGCTTATGGGGTACGACGAAAGGTAAGTGAGCATTGTCAGGGTAGCCGTCAATGCTATCGAGGCGCATGCGACGAGAAGGTCGGCACTGATTACCGGCGTGTACCGTTTGATGATTTCCCAAGGGTTTTCAATGAAAACAGTTGAGTAATACGCGTTTTTTTCTTCGCCCTTTTCGCTCATGGGTTGACCTCCTCGTAGACGCCGACTGCCAACGTCTTGAGATTTCCGTTGGTTGCACTGCTGGTAAAGCTGAGCGATGCAGCCAATGCATCCATGATGTGGGTAGCGGTTGCATGCTGCATTGCCGCAGCGCTGATACGTTTGGAAAGTTTACCGTTAGCTTTTTCCAACTTAAGCAGTCTGCTCGTTAACCTTGGGTCACGGATCTTGAGCAATTCATCGTTCAGCTTTGCCCGCTCTTGCCGAGTCAGGCCTTTGAGCACCTGGCGGATCGATTTTCCTGTTACCTGCGTCGTTGTAATGATGGCTTTCACTGTGACCAACATCGAAGTTGTAATGCCCAGTAAAGCCACACCGTCCAGTACTGCTGTCGCGTCTTGATACCAGGGTTCGCTATCTAAATAGTCATTAAACTCGGGGAATGCAGCTTCTGACGCAGTTCGCAGGGCGCCGCCGATACATTGAACCGTACCCGCTGCCGCTGCAGCCTCGCCGATAAACGTAATTGCCGCGCTCGTCCCCGCCGTAAAGGGCATTAACATCACGCCACTGGTAACGACTGCCCAACTCAACAACGCCCCCGTACAAGTGATCGCCGTGTTTAGTGCCTCAGCCACCAAACGGGACTCGCGCGGCTCATGCTCCAACATCCGCTTGAACTCCACCGGCCCCACATACTTGGGCGCCTCACGCAGCACGAGCTTGATCGGTCGCACACTGCAAATCGCCTGGAACTCGCGCAGTACCACCACGTTAAGCATGTCATCGATATACACCACCCCCGCGCCAATCAGTGCCGGGTCGCTATCGATGGCGAAGAACAACTTGCGCAGATCAATACTGCTTTCAATCCGCTGACGCGTGGTGCGGTGGGCCGAAGGGAATCCATCTTTGAGCAGGGAAGCCGTCATCCTTAACTCCTGTTATTGCGGGAGTCGAGAGCGTAAAGATGAGGAGGTACCGCTGAATGTCGGAAGGTTCGCCATTTAACGTCGGGTGCTTCTCTAACTGCTTTCTGCGTCTTGCGCGCACCGCTGCGGCTGGGGAAAAGTGCGCCCCACGTCACTACCGACGCATACCAAGGCAAGGAGCAAACATGGCAGTCGATATGTTTTTGAAGCTGGGTGATATCAAGGGCGAATCAAGGGACCAGGCTCATCGCGACGAGATCGACATCACCCAATGGGCATGGGGCATGTCGCAGTCGGGTTCGATGCACAGCGGTACGGGCGGCGGTGCGGGCAAGGTCAATATCGCCAACCTGAACCTGACAAAACCTCTGGATAAATCCAGCCCCAACCTGATGATGGCCTGCGCCAGCGGCAAGCATTACCCCGAGGCCAGGTTGGTGCTACGCAAGGCCGGCGGTGCCAGCCCGGTGGAGTACCTGGTGATCACCCTGAAGGAAGTCATGGTGGTGTCCTACAGCACGAATGCTGAAAGCAACACCGACGTTGTGCATGACAGCTTTGCCCTCAATTTTGCCACCGTTGACGTCAGCTACCAGCCGCAGAAGGCCGACGGCGCCAAGGACGGCGGGCCGGTGAAGTTTGGCTGGAACATTCGGCAGAACATCAAAGCCTGAGCCCCAGCCAGCCTCCTATTCTTCCAACTGCAATGCCTGCTGTTTGAACCTGCGTTTTTGTTCAAACGGCAATTTCTCATTATCCCCATACGGCGCGCTGTACCAGTTGCCGTAACTCGGGTTCGGCAGCAGGAACCAGCGCTGCCCCAGCCAGTTCACATAGGGTTCCACCGCTTTGCGTTGGGCGGCGAGGGTGTTGTGTTCGGGCTGCACGAAATCACCCAGCGAGTCCCCTGCCATCAGCAACACGCGGGCATGGCTGGCGACCCACTGACGGCGACACGCCTTGCCGTAGCCGGCACTTTCGCAATGGCCGATTGGCGTGCTGGCGGCCAGGACCTGCGTGTCACTGGTCACCGGAAAACCACGCAGGCGCAGGTTGGCGACAGTGGCCGCGACCTGGCTGTGTTCGCGGTTAGTGAGGTAGTAAACCTTGATGCCCCTTTGCTTAGCGGCCTGCAGGAAAGCCACTGCACCCGGCAATGCCTGAGCCTTCGCCTGGTTGACCCAGGTGTTCCAGCGGTCATAGGAATAGACTTGATTATTGATGATGTCGCGAGCGTTCAGCGGCACGTTATCCAGCAGGGTTTCGTCGATATCCACCACCACCGCTGGAGGTAAACCGTTCAGATTGCGAGGTGGAAAGGGCAGGGCATCCCAGGTCGGGTCGGCCAGGGCCACGTCGAGTTGGCGGGTGGCGTTGGCGAACAGCTGGCGGTAGATCAACTCGTGTTCGATGGAGGTCTGGGTCCAGAGCACAGCGTCGAGTTGGTCGTTGGCCGGCGGGGTCTGCTGGCAGCCGGTCAGGGCGGTGGTGAGCAGGCAGACACTGGCGAAAATCAGATTGCGCATGGGATGTCTCGGCGGTGGAAACGTGTGGGCAGCACCTTAGCCTAATCAGGCTATACATCAACCTGAATGTGGGGGGGGTTGTTGGTGTACATATCCGTTGCTGCGGTTACGGCGGCTTAGGGTTCCGCCCTGACGGCGGGTCACTTTTGTAAAGACACAAAAGTAACCAAAAAGTCTTCGCCGGTATGACTCACCCACATGGGTTACAAATCAGTTCACGCACATAGGTAACAGTTTTTAACTGGCAGGGTCGATTTCGTGAGGATCTGACCATGCCCTGGAAAGAGCTGAAACCTATGGACCTCAAAGTGATGTTTGTCGCTGAATATCTGACTGGAAAACACAGCCTTAGCCAGCTATGTCGAGACTATGAAATCAGCCGAAAGACCGGCTACAAGTGGGTCGAGCGATACAAAGCAGAAGGCCCCAGTGGGCTTGATGAGCGTAGTCGTCGTCGGCACCACCAGACTTATGTGGTGCCTTTGGCGGTAAAGCAGGCGATTATCGAACTTCGTTCTATAGGCGAGACAATCCCTGGTCCGAAAAAAATCCAGAGTGATCTGATAAAGCGCTTTCCGGGCCAGGATCCGCCCTCGAAAACGACTATTTATAACATCCTCAAAGCAGCTGATCTGATCACGCCTCGACCCTTGCGGCCAAGAGTTGCTGTCTATCCAAAACCGTTACGCAAGGCAGATGTGCCTAACCAGCTTTTCAGTGCTGACTACAAAGGCCAGTACCTGACAGGAGCGGGCGTATGGTGTTATCCGCTAACAATCATGGACCATGCCAGTCGTTTCTTGCTTGCCTGTCAGAGCATGCCCAGCACCAATTTCAAGGAGACCCAGGAGACGTTCGAACGGGTGTTTCGCGAGTATGGTTTGCCTGAGCGGATCCGTACTGACAACGGAGTGCCGTTTGCCAGCACAGGCCGTGGAGGGCTGTCACAGTTGTCGATCTGGTGGCTACGGCTGGGGATCATTCCAGAGCGTATCGAGCCCGGTCGGCCAGACCAAAATGGCCGGCACGAGCGTATGCACCGAACACTGAAAAGTACTTTGCCCAATCCACCTGCGGTTGCTTGGGAGTCTCAGCAGAAACACTTTGATCGTTTCATACAGCACTACAATTACGAGCGAGGGCATGAAGCGCTGAGCCAGAAAACACCGGCTTCATGCTATTCACCTTCACCTCGAGCCTATCCTGAGAAACTGCCGGAGATGGGTTATGCAAGTCATATTGAGTGTTACCGGACTGACTCAAACGGGATGATTTATCGGTCAGGTCTGCGGATTTATGTGGGGCATTTACTGAAATACCAGACTATTGGAATGGAGATGCTGAGCGACGAAGTGTGGGCTGTTATTTTCGGCCCAGTGATCCTCGGTCAAGTGGATGCAAGAAAAGCAGACAAGGACGGCTATATTTCACTCAAAGTGTTACCTATGTGAATGCACTTTTGTGTAACCCATGTGGTTGTCCCGTACACGCCCCAACACTCGGTGCCTCGCTGTGGCTCGGCATGCCCGCAATCCGACAGCGATTTGGTGGGCCGCCGCCACGCGCCATCCATGGCGCGGGGCGGCTAAACCGGCATCCCTGCCGGTTTACCCCCCAAATCACTGTCAGATTGCGGCCATCGTGTTTGACGGGGCGATTTCAGATCAAGATCACGATCACAAGCGCAGATCAAAAGACCGCTGACTTCGTCATCGAAAAGGATGTAAGAGCCAGAACAACAGCAACAGCAGAGCCACACTCGGTCTAATGTGGGAGCTGGCTTGCCTGCGATGGCATCAACTCGGTGTACCTGACACACCGAGTTGATGCCATCGCAGGCAAGCCAGCTCCCACACTTAAACCGTGTTGCATCAGGTAGATAAGCTTTTGCTTCGCACTTGATCTGGCTTTTGCTTCAACCACTCAGGTCGGCTTTCAGGCCGCCGTGCTGTAGATCTTGATCTTGATCTGAGACGCCCCGTTAACCACGATGGCCGGAGTGAGGGCACACCGAGCCAGAGCGAGGTGCCAAGTGGTGGGGCACAGACCTTTTGGTTACTTTTGGCTGGGCCGGCATTCCGGGCGTTTGCCAAAAGTGACCCGCCGTCAGGGCGGAACCCTAAGCCGCCGTTACCGCAGCAACGGATATGTCTACCGACAAACATCCCGCCCACACCTAAGGCCCACACACCAACGCCTGCCGCTCATAGTTCAGCGCCTTGTTCTGCGGCGGTAGCGCATAGCTGGCACTGCAACGCTGCTCGCCCCACTTGATGATCAGCGTCCCCTGATCCTGCTCCACCAATGCCAGCGCATTCCCATTCGGGTCTGCAATCGCCAGTTGCTTACCTGCCGAGTCTTCCAGCGAAGCCCCGAACGACAATGGCTTGTGCTGCGCATCAAACAGCTCGAACAACACCCGTCGCCCGGTGGTGCCGCTGTAACGCGCAACTACAATAGCGCCACGGCGCGGCACCAGTTGCTGGGTGGCGTTGGTGATTTCCACATCGCCGCCCAGGTCGCGGGTGTCCAGGCTGATCCAGTTCACCCGGTAAGGCTGCGCCGTGGGGATCACCGCATAGCCGTTGTAGCCGGTCTCGACGCCGCTGTAGCTGCCGATTTTAGCCCCCGAGATACCCGGCACTTCGGCCAGGGCGAAGGTTTCGCTGACGGTCTGCCCCAGGTTAATTCCGCCCGCATGAGCGACCACCGAACCCGCGAGGTTAAGGTTCTGCGAGTTGTAGCCCTGGCCCTGGCTGTAGCCCAGGCTGACATCCGCCATGGAGGTTCGGCTGTTGATATTCACCGAGCCGGAGTCGCCACTCGCATCGCTATGGCCCGCTTGCACCGAATAAAACGTGTCGCTGGTGTCGGCGACGTAGCCGTTGATACCGGCTTGTGTGGTGGTGTCGCCGCGCTGATGGCTGGTGGTAACAAAAGCCCGTGGCGCACGGGCCTGGCTGCCCAATGGAAATGAGACGGACAGGTTCACCTGGGTGTCGCTGCTGGGCTCGCCATAGGTGACGATTTGCTGGGTGCGCGTCACGCCGAGGTTGTAGCTCAGGTCGCCCCAGTTGCCGGTGTAACCGGCAGACAAACTGCGCGAACCGCCACGGTTCCAATAGCGCTGGTCACTGGCGTTGACGTAAAGGCTGCCGAACTCGCTGTTACGCCCCAGGCTCTGGTTGATGGTCAGGTCGGTACGGGTTTTTGAATGGCCGGTGCGCACGCGCACGTCTTCGCTGTTGTCTTCCACATGGTCGGTGAGGGTGCGGTAGCCCTCGGTGGAGTAACGGTAGGCGGCCAGGGTGAAGTTGGTGTCGGTGCCGGCAAAGGTTTTTGCGTACAACGCTCGCACGCTGCTGCCCTGGCTGGTTTGCCCGCGCGCCTTGCTGGACGAGTGCGTGGTGTCCAGGGAGAAGGCGCCGAACGCGGTGTTCTTGCCGGCGCCGATCGACAGCGCGCTGTAGTCCTCACTGGCTTGCAGGCCGACGATGCCGCTGAGGTTGCTGGTCAAGCCATACGCCAGCGTGCCGCTCAGAAAACGCGGGCTGCCCAGGCCGTCGGCATTGCTTTTGAACGTGCCCGCCGAGAGGCTGTACTTGACCTGGCCTTCACGCACCATGATCGGCAAACTGGAAAACGCCTGCATCGACACCCGCCGACTGCCGTCGGCCTCGATCACGGTGATTTGCAGATCGCCGTTGGAGCCGCTGGGGTAGATGTCGTTGATCTCGAACGGCCCTGGCGCGACGTTGGCGGTGTAGAGGATGTAGTCGTTCTGGCGGATCTCTACGGTCGCGTTGGTCTGCGCCACGCCACGGATCACCGGTGCGTAGCCGCGTTCGCTGTCGGCACGCATGCCGTCGTCGGAGGCCAGTTTGAGGCCGCGATAACGCACGCTGTCGAACAGGTCGGTGTCAGAGAAAATCTCGCCGGCGCTGAACTGGCCCTTGATCGCTGTCACGTCGTGCTGCACATAAGTGCGGTTGCTGGTGAAGGTGTTCGAGCGGTCAGTGCCGCTGCTCATGTTCGATTCGTTGCGCAGGCGCCAGGCGCCCAGGTTGATGCCGTTGCGCAGCCCGAGATTATTGGCGATGCGGGTTTTATAGTCGCCGGCGGTGCGGCTGCTGTTGAGCTGGTAGTTGATGAACGCGGCAGGTACGCCGTCGTCCCACAACTGCGGGTCGACATACCCGCGCAGGCCGCGCTGCATGGCCACTTGCGGAATACTTGCCATCAGGCGCAGGCGGCTGCTGTCGTACCGCACGCTGGCGTCTTCGATCATGTCCGCAAGGGCATAACATTCTTGCGGTTGCTGCGGGTCGAGTTTGCCTTCGGCCTGCAAGCGGCTCATGTCGACGCCCAATTGCTTGAGCAGGTCGAGGGTCAGGCAGGCTTCGACCCGGCCGTTTTTCGGGTTGCGCTTGAAGTCGATATCACGTCGGCCCACCAGCACTTCGTTGCTGTACAGGTCGACCCGGTAATTGCCCGGCAGCACGCTGTTGGCCGAGAGCAATTGCTGCAGGTCGACCTGCGACTGCGAGCCCTGCAGGAACGTGGTGTTGAACGTCTGCGCTGCATCATCGGCCATGGCCCAGGTCGGCAGGCTGGCGGCAATCGCGAGCGACAGCGTCTTCAACTTCAGTACGCCACGGGCGGGCCTGTTGCTGGAAAAAAAAGACATGCGAAGACCTATGACATCCCTGATTGACGGACAGCCGGGCACGCAAACACGCACGCGAAGTGAGCCTGTGGGTTAGAGAAGCTACTTAGGGTTTGACGCGCGATTCAGTCGCGTGCGCAGGTAGCGCAGCGCCGCTCGACAGAGGCGCGCTGTAGTGGTTTTGCGCGCCATAGTCATTGATGCTGGAAAACGACAGCTGCACTGGGCCGTTGGCAATTGCCGCGCTCAGCGGGAACTGTTTTTGCTCGCCGGGCGCGATCATGGTGGAGTCGCTGGCGAGTTGTGCCTGCACTTTGATGTCGGCCATGGACACGTGGTACAGCGTCGGGTTCTTCACCTGCAGCAGGGTTTGGCCGGCGTGTTTGGCCAGTGTCCACTCAAGCTGCGCAGGGGCTTGCAGCGCGCTGCCGGTGAGGCCGGCAGGGCGGTAAAAAATCTTGATGCGCTGGCGGATAGCCAACTGCAAGGTGTTCTCGGTCTCGCTGGCCTTGGGGATTTCCTGCACGTTGAGCCACACCACCGACTCACGGTCCGTGGGCATGCCTTTGCCTTCGTACAGAATGCGCAGCAGTTGTTGTTCCTTGGCGAATACCCGCGCCAGCGGCGGCGTGACGGCAAACGGCGCGCGGCTGGCACTGGCGTCGTTCATGTCGACCCAGGATTGAATCAACACATCCTGGTTGCCGTTGCGCACGGTGATATTGGCTTCCTTGTGGTCGCCATCAAACACGATGCGGGTGGCATTCAATGAAATGCTGGCGGCGGCCTGGGTAGCCATAAGCATGCCCAGCAGCGTGAGGCATGCGGCGATAGAACGAGGCGGCATGAGGGTTATCCGGTGTAATCAAAAGACAATGGCGAGGCCGCAGGGCCTCGCGCGTTCGGTGCCGGGGGGCGCCGAGTTATTCGTATTGCAGGATGAACGGCAGGGTGGCATCACCACGACCGGCGGTGGACGAACCGGCGGCTGCGGTGGTGACGTAGGCGGCCGCGAAGCTCAGGGTGGCGTCGCCGCCAGCCGTGCCGGCGCCGTGCATGGTGCTTTCGATGCGCGCGGTGCTGGAAGAGCTGAGGTCGATCAGGCTGCCTTTGCTGTCGAGCAGGGCGATACCGACGTTTTGTGCAGTGGCCGAACCCGGGTTCAGGGCCAGGACTTTTTTGCCGGTGACCAGGCCCGAACCGCCGTTGTTGGCGTCAAAGATCATCGCGACTTTGGTGCCCTGGTTGCAGTTGACGTTCAGGTTGAAGTCTTTGGCGGTGACACGGCCTGCGGTTGGGTTTTCGGCAGTGCCCATGTCCTTGATCGACACGTTGCCCATGTCTACCGAGATGGTGCGGTCGGAGTTGGCGCCATCGACCGAGCAGGCATCGTTGTTGATCACGCCAGTGAAGGTGATTTTACCGCTGCCGCCCAGGGTCGGCGTCGGTGCCGGGTCGACGGCAAATGCACTGCCGGAAGCGGCGATAATGGCCGAGGCGATAACAGCCAGGGAAAACTTCTTCATGATGATGTCCGTTAGTGTTAGTTGGAAAATGCTGTTGTTGAACTGCGAGAGGAGAATAAGCGGCGAGGGCGGGCGAGCGAATAAGACGATTCTTATAAGTCAGGAAGCAGGCGGTTTAGAACGGCAGGAAGGCGCGTGAAGACTCAGCAAATAAAGGGCGAAGCCATTATTTTAAATGGCTTGCTAGTTGTGGGTTAGTTGAAAATGTTGCGCGCCAGACAATAAGCGAGCAGGTCCTGGTCACTGCTCACTTCAAGTTTGCGCATGGCCGATATTTTTTGCGCGCTGATGGTCTTGGAACTGCGGTTCTGACTGCGCGCAATATCACTGACGCTCATCCCGGAAATAAATAAACGCAAGATCTCGAACTCTTTGGGCGACAAACTGGTAAAGCGCTCGTCAATCGCCGTAAGGGTCTCGATCACCGAGGTTTTTGGCGGTTCCAGGCTGCGGTAGGCGCTCTGCTGGGCAATCGCCTTGAGCGCCAATTCAATCTCGGTGTGCAACTGGCTTTTCTGGATGATGCCGACCACACCCAGCTCTTGCAGGCGGGTGAGGATCAGGTGGTTGGAGATCATCGTCAGGATCAGGATCTGCACCTGCGGGAAATGCCGCTTCAGGTACTCGACCAATTTGAGCCCGTCGCCATAGGGCGAGTCGCCTGGCATGTTGTAGTCGGTGATCACAATGTCGGCACCCTGGTGCTGCAACAGCGCGATCAGGCCGGCCGAACACACGGCCTCGCCGACCACCTGGAAGCGTGTGTCGCGCTCCACCAACTCGCGAACGCCAAGCAGCACGATCGGGTGATCGTCCGCGATTACCACGTTGAATTTTTTCATAAAGGGCCGTCCGTAGTGCCAGTTCAAGTGAGTGAAGAGTGCCCGGGCTGGAGAGTCTCCAGAACGGCCGACAGACGCTGCATCACCGCCTTTACCTTGAGCTCAAGTGCCGTGTCGAGGCTGCCGCGGTTAAGTGCGCTTTCCAGTTCGATGCACGCTTGAGCCAGGCTGAGTGCCTGGACTGCGCCCAGGGCGCCGGCGACCGAATGCAGCAATTGGCCCAGGCCGTGGGCATCACGTTGCGCCAGGGCGGCACCGATACGCTGCAAGTCCTGCTGCACGCTGCTGATGAACAGCGGGCGCATCTTGTCCGACAGTTGCACGCTGTCGTCAAAAGATGCAGCGGCAGGCTCCAGCGCGGGCTTGACCTTGCACAACTTGATCAATTGGCCACGCAGGGTTTGCAGGCTTAACGGCTTGACGATCCAGGCGTTCATGCCCACCGCCAGGCAGCGCACGCCTTCCTCGCGCATCGCATTGGCGGTCACGCCGATAATCGGCAGGTGCGGGTCGTGCTCGCGCAGCGTCCTGGCCAGGTCATAGCCATTCATCAACGGCATATTCACGTCGGTCAGCACCAGGTCAAAGGCCTGCGGTTGCCACAATTGCAGCGCCTGCTCGCCGTTGGCGGCCAGGCTCACTGAACAGCCGAGCGCTTCGAGCTGCTCCTTGATGATCGCCTGGTTGACCGGGTTGTCCTCGGCCACCAGGATGCGCAACCCCAACTGCCCGGCGCTTTGTGGCCGGGCCGCTGCGGGTTGCTCATGCTTGCCGTGCTGCGCCAGGGACACGGTGCTGGCGATGCTGCGCACATCGTGCAGGTCGACCACCCAGCCTTGCGCCGTGTGCAGCGGCGGGCTGTGTGCGCCCGGCTGGCACAGCACGCGTTGGCCGGCCCACGGCTTGGCGGGCTCGCTGGGCAGCAGGTCCACCAGCACCGCATGGCGGCTGTCTTTGTCCTGGGTGGTCGCCGCCAAGGCTGCGGCGATGCCCAGCCGATTGAGCCAGTCACTCATCGACTGCGCCAGTTCGCGCACCGGCGCCTGCACGTACACCGGCGTTGGGCTGGGTTCGATCAGCGGCAGGTTGGTCAGTGCGCCGCAGCACCGCGGCAGGCGCATTTTCAGGGTAAAGCTGCTGCCCAGGCCCGGCTCACTGACCACGCGGATTTCGCCGTCCATCATCTGCGCCAACCAGCGGCAAATCGGCAACCCCAGCCCGGCGCCGCCTTCGCTGGCGGTGTCCGGCGCCTGGTAGAACAGGTCGAACAGCTTGGCTTGCTGTGCTTCGGGAATGCCGACGCCGGAGTCGGTGACCTGCCATTCCAGGTCGACATGCTCGGCGTCCAGCGCCATCACCCGCGCACGAATCACCACACGCCCGATGTCGGTGAACTTGATCGCGTTGCTCACCAGGTTATTGAGGATCTGGCGAATGCGCATCGGGTCGCCCATCAGGCAGTCCGGTAAGCGCGGATCGATGCAGCTGTAGAGCTGTAAACCCTTGCGCTGGGCGAAAGCGGCGTAGGTGTGCAGGGTGTCTTCGAGCATGTCCAGCGGGCAGAAATCCACGGCTTCTATTGCCATTTGCCCGGACTCGATCTTCGACACATCCAGCACATCGCTGATCAGCTGGAACAGCGTGGCGGACGAGCGTTGAATGGTGTGCAGGTAGGTTTTCTGAGGCGCGTCCAGGTCGGTCAGGCCGAGCAGTTCCAGGGTGCCGAGCACGCCATACAGCGGCGTGCGGATCTCATGGCTCATGGTCGCCAGGAACAACGTCTTGGCCTCGTTGGCGGTATCGGCGGCGTGACGTGCCTCTTCCAGCGCCTGGGCGTCTTCGATGTGCCGGGTGATGTCGTTGAAGGCATACAGGCGCACGTTCTCGGCCTGATAGCGGGTCGACACAAAGCCGATTTGCAGGTGTCGGCCTTCGATCTCCAAGTGGGTTTCGCCGCTCTCAGCGTTGTTGTATTGACCGGCCATGGCCGCCACCAGACGTGCGGTGCCCGGCCATTGCTGGGCGCGCTGGTTTTCGATCAGCACCTCGCCGTCGCTGCGGCGCACCACGCACAAGCCAGTGGGCGCGGTGTCGATGATCACGCGGCTGAACGCCACGCTTTCGGCGATGCGTTCGTGGGCCAGGCGCGCCGGATTGATCACCTGTCGCCGGTACCAGCGGCTGCCGGCCCAGCCCAGGGTGACCAGGCTGACCAGCAGCAGCGCCAGGGTGCTCAATGGCCATAACGCCGAGTGGAAGAAATGCGAGTAGTTCAGGCCATAGACCGCGCTCCAGGGCCGGTCGCCAGCCTGGGTAATCTTGAACTCAAAGCCATTCGCAGTAAGGTGCACGCCATCACTGAGTGACGCTTTGGCCTCTGGACCGATCAAGTGGTTGCCGTCGGGTGCGATAAGGGTGAAGCGATCAAACGCCGAGTGATCCAGCGCGCGTTGCACATCGTCGACTTGCGACAGGTCGAGCAAGGTGCCGATCACCGCCTGGCCCTGGCCGTCGAGTGCCAGGCCCATGTAGGCCAGCAAGTGCTCGGGTTCCGGCCCCGCTTTCCAGTACACCCAATCCTGCTCCAGCGGCTGCGGCGTCTGCGCAAGGGTTTGTTGTACCGCTGTGACCAGTGCAACCTGGTTGCCGGTTTCTTCAGCGCTTTCGCGACGCTGGTAGCCCACGGAGGGAATGGTGATGGCGTAGTGCGTCTGGCGATTGACTAGAAACGTTTGCGGCGCTTCATACGGCGACGAGGACCAGAAGGCGCTGTAGTAGCTGGTGAGATGCGCGCCCAGGGCAAAGATCGGTGGCCGGGCAGCAACGCCGACCTGTTGCTCATCGAATTTGACGTCGAACGGTACCGAAAATGAGTACTTCTGACCTACGTATAGCGTGCGGCGGTTCTCGACCATACGGCTCTTGAGGCTGACCTGCACGTTGGTGGCCCGCAGCAATTCGGCCTGGATGCCCGGGTGCGCCAGGCTCTTGAGGTAGGTTTGCTGCTCGGTGAGGTTTTCCATCAGCCGCGCAAAATGAAAGCGTGTTGCGCCATACCGGGTTTCGATCCCGCGTTGCAGTGACCAGTAGTTGGTAAGGAGCAGCAGCAACGCGATTCCCATCAGCACCATCAGGCCTTTGTTCAGGCGTACGGAACTGCGGGTAAAGGCTTCGAGTATCGCGTTGTTGTGCTTCATCAGGGGTTTCCGCAGGCGCAGGACAAATCGGCACTGGATCGAGCTTGCTTCTTATAAAAGGACAAATAATCCGGGGCCTCCAGCTAGTGAGATGTCGCGGGGCCATCATTGTTCAGTAGTTGCTGAAATTGGTCTGAAGACACCGCATGGGAGATCAGGAAGCCCTGCACCTGATTGCAGTCTATTTTGCGCAGCAGCGCCAATTGCGCAGGCGTTTCAACACCTTCGGCGACCACCGTGAGGCCGAGCTTGCGGCCCAGCGCGATGATGCTCGCCAGCGCCTGGGCGATGCCTTCGTTGTCGTGGCTGCCCTGCACCAGCGCCTGGTCGATCTTCAGCTCGGTAAACGGCGTAGACACCAGGTTGAGGTATGAGCTGTAGCCCTTGCCGAAATCATCCTGGGACAAGCCGAAGCCTTTGATGCGCAAGCGGCAGGCACCGGCGTAGAAGTTGCTGATGTCCTGCGGCACCGAGCATTCCATCAACTCGAAGCAGATCATTCCCGGGATGCCGTCGTGGTGCAGCACGAACTCCAGCAAGCGGTCTGCCAGGTCATGGCTGTTGAGCAGGTGGGTAGGCAGGTTGATCGCCACCGGGATTTCATAGCCGCGCTGGCGCCATTGCTCCTGGGCGTGAATCGCCTGTTTGAGCACCAGCCACAACAGCCGTTCTTCCAGCTCGAAGGCCTTGATTGCCGGCAGGAACGCGGCCGGCAGCATCACGCCTTGCTCGGGGTGCATCCAGCGCACCAGGGCTTCGGCGGCGACGATACGCCCGTTGGCGAGGGATTTTTTCGGTTGGAACCAGGCCTGCAACTGGCCGCTGCTCATGGCCTGCACCAGCGTATGGCGGTCGATGTCCATGTGTTCGGGCAGCTCGGGGGAGGGCTTGCGCACCGTGTTCCTCAGTTGATCGACCAGATTGCGTAATGCATCGGCGTTCACCGGCTTGGAGATCAGCCCGATCACTTCCACATCGAGGTTTTTCGCCACCAGGCTGGCGGCCATCAGCATGCGCCGCGAGGCAGCGCTCATGATCGCCAGAGCCGGCTTGCTGCGCAGGTTGGCCAGGCACTGGATAAATTGCACGCCGTCCATGCCGGGCATCAGCAGGTCGGTCAGTATCAGGTCGAAATCACGCTGGCGCAGACGCTCCAGCGCTTCTTTGCCGTCCTCGGCGGTTTCCAGCCTGAAATCCCCCAACTCACTGAGCAAGTGCTGCAGGTAGATGTGCTGCAGGGGATGGTCCTCAACAATCAAAATACTAAGGGGCTTCATGGGTGATCCGTGCATAAGGCGCCAGGGAGTTGAATAGAGCCCGCAACGCAAAGGGTTTGACCAGGCAATGGTTCATGCCGGCGGCCAGGCACAGGTCGGCCTCGCCGCGCATGGCGTTGGCGGTGGCCCCGATAATCGGCAACGGGCAGCCTTGGCGGCGCAGTTCGCGTGCCAGTTCATAGCCGTTGATGTGGGGCATGTTCACGTCCGTCAACACCACATCGAAGCTGCCGGCGGTGTACAGCTGCAACGCTTCCTGTCCATCGGCCGCCAGCTCCACGGTGCAGCCGAGTTCTTCGAGTTGGTCACGCAAAATCAGCTGGTTGATGATGTTGTCCTCGGCCACCAGCAGGTGCAGGTTGAGTTTGTTCAGGTCACGCTGGCGCGTGTGCTCATCGGCACGGGCCACCCACAGCCCTTGCGCTTGGCTCACCGCCTGATGAATCGCACCCAGGTGGTTGAGGTTGACGTGCCAGGCCCCGCCTTCGGCTTCCACGCTGGTGCAGGCATTGCTGCTCACGTGAATCACCGGCCCCGGCCATTCGGGCACCAGCAGCGGGTCGACGCTGCCGGGGTGTACTTGCAGCAGCAGATGCGTGTCCGGCAATGTCGGCAGGCCGGCCTGGGCCCTGGCACCCCAGCGGCGCAGCCAGCCGCTGACGGAGTTGGCCAGTTCCGGGATGGGCGATGCCACGTAGATGGTCTCGGCCAGCAGCGCGGTCATCGGCGTGGTCGGCGCCTCTTCCAGCGGCAGGATCAGGCTGAAGCTGCTGCCCAGGCCCAGTTCGCTGACCATGCGGATGTTGCCGTTCATCAACTCGGTCAGGCGCTGACAGATCGGCAGGCCCAGGCCGGTGCCGGCCACCACGTTGGTGTTGCCTTCACTCTGGTAGAACGGCTCGAAAATCATCGCCTGGTCTTCCTGGGCGATGCCCTTGCCGGTGTCCGAGACCTGCCACAACAGGCTGGAGCGTTCACCGTCACGGCCCAGCACCTTGACCCGCAGCACCACGCGCCCGTAATCGGTGAACTTCACCGCATTATTGAGCAGGTTATTCAGAATCTGGCGAATGCGCGTCACATCGCCGATCAGCCGTTCGGGCAGCTTCGGGTCGAAGCAGGCATACAGCTGCAAGCCTTTGCCTTGGGCGGCTGCGGCATAGCCCTGAATGATTTCGTGGACCAGATCCAGCGGTGAAAACTCGCTCATTTCCAATGCCAGCTGCCCGGCTTCGATCTTCGACACATCGAGCACATCGCAGATCAACTGCAACAAGGTCGACGACGAACCTTCGATGGCGTGCAGGTAGTCCCTTTGCTGGGCATCCAGTTGCGTGCGCGCCAGCAGTTCGAGGGTGCCGAGCACGCCATACAGCGGCGTGCGGATTTCATGGCTCATGGTTGCCAGGAACAAGGTCTTGGCGGCGTTGGCCGCGTCCGCCGACTGGCGTGCTTCTTCCAGCGCCGCTTCAACCTGCTTGCGTGCACTGATATCGCTGAATGCGCAAAACAGCACGTCCTCGCCTTTGTAGCGAGTGGGCGCACTGCTCAGGTACAGGTGGCGGCCGTCGATGGTTTCAAAGTAATCACTGCGTTCGCACGGGCCTTGGGCGAACGCTTGCTCGATCCAGCCGGCCTGCAGCGCCTCGCGCTCCGGCCCGTTGCCGAGCCATTGCTGGGCCAGAGTATTTTCCAGCACCACCTGGCCGTCGGTGCGGCGCAGCACGCAAAGGGCCACGGGCGCGATCTGGATCACATCGCGGCCAAAGGCTTCGCTTTCGATCAACGCCTGGATGCGATGAATCGACGGAATAATGAAACGCTGGTCGACACGGCGCATCACCAGCCAGATCAGCGTGAGGCTGAACAGGCAGAACAACAGCGAACCGAGCAGCTGTTTCCACAGGCCGTTGACCACCGCACGCAGGTCGATGGAATACATCAATTGCCATTCCGAAGACTTCAAGTGCTTGCGGATCACCAGGTGGTCAGGCAGCAAACCGTTGCCGACAAAGCCAAAAAAACTCTCCTCGCCGGGCCGCAGGTGTTGCTGTTTGAGCTGCGTGTCGGTGCTGTTGGTAAACACCAGCATGCCCTGGGAATTGAGCATCATGAACTCACCGGCACTCTGGTCGCTGAGGGTTGAAGACACTTCACGGCTTTCCATCTCCAGGCCCAGCCAGCCGGATTCAGGGTCGCGATCGTCGAGGCGGATGAAGATGTACAGGTGCGAATGGCCTTCGGTGTTGTCGCTCAGCCACAACTCGTTGAGCGTGGCCGGGTCGCTGTGCTGCAGGGCCTTGAGGCGGTTGAGCATGCACTTGGAAATCGGCAATACGTGCGCTGTGGCGTCGTACAACCGCGTTACCTGTGGGCTGGGGCCGGCGTTCACATACAGTAGGTTGAGCTGCTTGGTCTTGAGGTAGTCGCGCATGCGTGCGGTCAGCCAGATGCTCCACTGGTTGCCGGGTGTGTTGCCCAGTTCCAGGTGTTGTTCTTCCTCGGAGGAGGGGTAGAGCCTGGACTGTTTGCGCACCGCCGACAGGCTCAGGCTTTCCAGCAGCGCTTCGCGGTTGGTGAAAAAGGTATGGGCTTCGGCGATGGCGCTGCTCATGTAGCCGCGGCGCTGGGAGATGTCGTTGTTGAAGGTCGACAGCAGAAAGGTATAGACCCCACTCAAGATGCCCACGAGCAGCACGCTCGCAAAAATACGAAGCAGCCTTCTGGCTGCTTCGGGTCGGGAGAGGACGGGGTTGATCTGGAGCAGGTAACTTTTCAATCGCATCGGCGCAGAGTAGTGGCATATCAATGCCAGCGGCATAAGACGATCCTTAAAGTCGTCGGCTACTTGTAAAACATGTCCACCACCACTGCGGCGTCGAAGGCCCCCGGAATCGGCAGGGTGCGCCAGCTCAGGTCGGCGCGAAAATCATTGCGTGCCTGGCCGGAGCCCATCAGTGTCTGCAACGTAAACCAGTCATTGAAGGGTAGGCGCTGATCGCTGTCGGCGCGAGACAATGAGATGCCCACCGAGCTGTTGTTGGCCGGCACCAGCAAGCCGTTGATGACACTGCCGCCCCCTGGGGTGGTGGCGAAGCGTGCATTGACGGTGTAGGGCGTATCACAGACTTTGCGCAGGCTGAGGTTGAAGTTCGCGGTGCTGGCCACGGCGCCGACCTGCGCCTTGCGTGAGGGCGTGGGGAAGTTGACAACACTGGGGGTAATGGTCAGTTCCGGGGCGCAGGGCACGAAGCGGATGTCGTTCATGCCGGTGACGATGTAGTTGAGGTTGCTGTTGGGGTTGGTGTTGAGCCCGCGTACGCCGTCGAGCTGGAACACGCGATATTGAGCCAGGGTGCTGGCTTGACCGCTGGGCGGTGTCTTGCCGTATTTTTCGATGAATACACTGAAGTTCAGGGTAAAGCGTGCCTTGTCCCAGCCTGTGCAATTGGACCAGTTGCAGCCGCGGTCCGAGTAAAAACCGGTGCCGACCTTGCCGGTGCTTTGGGTGATGGGCGCGTTGTTGTACCGGATGCCTACGCGGATGCCTTGGCCGATGCTGACGTTGGCCGGGTTGACGTAGAAATACACTTCTTCGCGGCCGTGATTGCGGTCGTCCTTGCACAACACATTCGTGGAGCGTGGGCCCGACTCCCAGATGATCGTGCCGTCCGGTGCATCAGCCGCAACCGCCAGTGAGGTGCCAAGCGGGTTGATATCGACATAGGCGCCGCTGCCATCTTCGACGCACGACAGTGCATAGCTTGTGGCAGGAAGGGCCGCGCAGCCGCACAGCAGCAGGGGCAGTAAACGTTTGGTGAGAGACATAAATGCAAGTTTCCCGCGATTGATCACTTGAGCACCGCGCTATGGCGGGCCTGCAAACCGATATCGTTGATGTCGGTGAAGTGAAGGGTGGACCCGGTAGGCAAGGCGGTCGCTGTACTCAGGCGCTTGCTCTCATGGGGTTTGAGCAGCAGGTATTCGCTGAGCGGCTGGGTGTCCGTCTGCACATTGATCAACGACAGGTGGAATGCGCTTGGGTTGTGGGCGATGACACTGTGCCCATCGCTGCTCCACACCAGTTGCTGCAGCGCCTCGGCCGAGCCACCCTTGAGCGCAGGTGGCCGATAGAACAGCTTGAGCCGTTGGCGTATCGCAAACTGCACGCTGTTGGGGTCGGTGGATTTGAGCGGAATCTCCATGATATTGAGCCAGAACAGCGATTCGCGATCGGCGGGCAAGCCTTCACCGGCATACAAAATGCGCAGCATGTGATGCTCGCCGGCGCCCAGTTGCACCAACGGTTCGGTGGCAGCAAACGGTACGGGGCTGTCGGCTGATTCGTCCTCGCTGCTGATCCAGGTTTGCACCACCACTTGCTGTGAGGCCGGGTTGACCACGCTGATGCCGGCGGCCTTGTCCTGGCCGTAATAGATCAGGCGCGTGCCTTCGATCTTCAGCGCCGCGCTGGCCGGCGGTGGCGCGAGCACCAGCAGCCCGCCGGCCAGCAGCATCATTCTGAGTAAAAACATGAACACTAAAATTCCATGGCAACGTGTGGGAACGCAGCCATGGTAGGGGCGTGCAAGTGCGAGGGCTTTGAGGCGATTCTTAAAAGCGCACAGTGACCGTTTCAGAATCGCCTTAAAGTCATGTTCAAGCCCCGACAGTTACCGTGTTCAACGTTGAATGATCGACGCTGATGCCCAACTGTCAGGTTTACCCTATGTCCAATAAAGCCTTACGCCTTCTGATTGCCGATGCAGACCTGCTGCAGCGGATCAAGCTGGAGAAAATGCTCAACCAGCTGGGCTACCACCGCATCGCCCCCCTGAGCTCGTTCGACGAGCTGCAGGCGTTGACGCGCGCCGGTTGCGTGGCGTTCGACCTGTTGATCATCAACACCGCGCTGGTGCGTTCGCGGCAGGTCAACCTGTTGAAGTACTGCCATGACAACCCATTGATTCGCCATACGCTGATCTACGACGGGCAATGCGCGCAAAGCTCGGTGGTGTCGGTATCCGTGAGCCAGACCCTGCACCTGTCGCTGTCACAGTCGCCGGATTTCAACTCCCTGCGCCGCTGCATGGAGATTGTCGACCCCCAGCACAGCCTGCCGACGGTTGAACGACCGCTGTTGCGCGCCGTCGACAGTCGGGTCACTGCGCCCTCGACGGCTGCGCGTAGCCTTTATCAAGGCGACCCGGCGGTGATGGCGTGCGCCGTCGGGTTATCGCCCAAGCGCTGATCCGGCCTCAGGTGCGCCAGACCGGCAGGCGGTCGTGGGCCAGTGCCCAATGCGGCTGGCCGGGCTTGAGGCACACGCCGCCGACCCAGCGCTCGTGCCCGGCGTGGTCCAACCAATACGCCTCGCCGCCCAGCACGTGGTGCGCCAGTGGCGTCAATGCCAGTTCGCGGCGCGGCCAGTCACGCTCGGTTTCGGTTTCGAGCAATAGTGGGTTTGGCCCATCGATCAATGGCCGCAACAGCGCGTGGAACATCATGTCGCCCAGGAACGGCAGCGGCTCACGCTTGGCCATCAGTTCGGCGAATACCCGGCCGAAAGGTACCGGCCCGGCCTCGGCGATGTAGCGCAGCGACAAGCGTTCAGTCAGTGACAGGCCATCCTCAACGCCCGGTAATTCCTGTAGCTGACGCAGTAGCGCCGGGGCGAGAAAGGGCAAGGATGGGTGGTTGCCGTGGGCCAGTTGCGCAAGCTTGACCGGCGAACTGTCGCAGTAAGCCGCCCAGGCCTGTCGGGCCAGTTGCACCGCTGCGTCATCGATCAAGCGGCGCTGGGGCCACAACCACGCCAATACATCGGGCGCCAGTTGGCCGATGCCGATAAAGCGTTCGACACCCGGGATACGGTCGACCTCAATCAGCTCCAGCTTTTTCGGCGCACGCTCAAGACCGGCCAGCGCGCGCACCAGAAACAGCTGATCATAGGCGTCCGCTTCGCACCACAGCACGCTGTGATCGGCGCTGGCCAGGGCTTGCAGGTGGTTATATTCATCCTCGACGCGGTGGGTTACTTCAGCAGCGTCCAGGGCAAAGGCCTGGCTGATAAAGGCACTGCGCATCGCGCGGAAATCTTCACTGGGCACATCGCGCACCGGCCCCATGCACAACGGATCGGTGAGCATGCGGAACTGGCCTTTGAACCCGGCCAGTTGCAAGCTATGGGCAATGTCACTGCCACAGCGCCAGTGGGTGGTGCGGGCTTCATCGCTGGCAGCAAAGTCCGGGTGGCGGGCGGCGAAGTCGATGGCGTCGACATGCGCCTTGAGCTTGGGCCAACTGCTGAAACCCAGCTGTCTTGCAACCTGCCATTGGGCTTGGGACAGGGTGGCGTGCGGGTCTTGGCTTTTCAGGCGCGGCAACAGTTCCTTGGCGCGCTTGCGCTGCTGCTCAAGGTTGAGGCGGCCGTCGGTAGTCGAGGATAAGAGGCGTTGCGACATACGATCTCCTTGCACAAACCTTTTCCGCTTTCAGGTTGGGAGTCGTAGAAATGTGATATTCAGTCAGGCTCCTGGGCGCAGCCCTTTCCGCGGAAGGTGGCGTGGAGTGCGCCAGGCACGAAATATAGGCAGTGGAGTAGTGGATTGCAAGCCGTTAAGCCGAGTACCGAGTTGATGACCGACACCGCATTGATTGAAACCCGCGCCCTCACGCGCAGGGACGAGCGGCGCCAAGTGGCGTTGCTGCAACCCACGGATTTCAGCCTGAACCGCGCCGACCGCGTGTCCATCACCGGCTCCTCCGGCTCCGGTAAAAGCGTGTTCCTGCGCGCGCTGGCGTTGCTGGATGCGCCCACCTCGGGGCAGATCCTGTGGAACAATCAGCCGATTGCCAATGCGCAGATTCCCCACTACCGCAGCCACATCAGCTACCTGTCGCAACGCCCGGCGCTGCTTGAGGGCACGGTAGAAGACAACCTGCGCTTCCCGTTCAGCCTCAAGACCCTGCGCACGCGCAGCTTCGACCTGCAGGCCGTCACCAGGCTGTTGGAGCATGCCGGTAAAAACGCAGACTTTTTGGCTAAAAATGCCGGCGACCTGTCCGGTGGTGAATCCCAAGTGGTGTCACTGATCCGCACCTTGCAACTGAACCCCGAAGTGCTGTTGCTCGATGAGCCGACGGCCGCCCTCGACCCCACGTCCTCGCGTGATGTGGAGGCATTGATCAGCGCCTGGTATGCCGCCGACAACGCCCGCGCCTATATCTGGGTATCCCACGACCTCGATCAGGCCCGGCGCATGAGCGCCATCCACCTGCACATGAGCGCCGGTGTACTGAGCGGAGCAGCCCAGCCATGAACTACCAAAACCTCACGGCAGTGGACATGGGCATTGCCGCCTCGCTGATCCTCATCAACGGCGCGCTGTCGCTGTTGCTGCGCCTGGGCCTTGGCCGCCAATTGTTGTGGGCGGCCGTGCGTACCGTGGTGCAATTACTGGCCATCGGTTACCTGCTGGGCTGGGTGTTCGAGTTCGCCTATTGGTATGTGGTGCTGCCGCTGATGTGTGCGATGACCCTGATCGCCGGGCTCTCCGCAGCGGGGCGCGGGCGCCGTACTTACCGTGGGCAACGGGTCGACAGCATTCTGTCGGTGTGGGGCAGTTCGTGGCTGGTCACCGCAGTGGGGTTGTTCGCGGTGATCCGCATCCACCCGTGGTACGAGCCGCAGTATGCGATTCCGATCCTCGGCATGATCCTCGGCAATACCCTCACCGGCGTGTCCTTGGGCATTGAGCGCATGACCCAGGAACTGACCTCGGGGCGCAACACCATCGAGATGATCCTGGCGCTCGGCGGTTCACGTTGGGAGGCCGCCCAGGAGGCAATCCGCCAGGCCGTGCGCGCCGGGATGATCCCGACGCTGAACCAGATGACCGTGGTCGGCATCGTCAGCCTGCCCGGCATGATGACCGGCCAGGTGCTGGCCGGTGAAAGCCCGGTGGACGCGGTGCGTTACCAGATCGTGATCATGTTTTTGATCGCCGCGTCCTCGGCCTTGGGCACGGTAGGTGCGGTGCTGCTCACCTACCGTCGGTTGTTTTCCAACAGCCATCGGTTCTTGCGCGATCGGCTAGAGGAACGCGCTTGAACCTCAGGTGCGGGTCTGACCGTCCCTCACCTGACGCCCGCTGCTCAGCCCACATTTGACCGAGTAGGGCCCCGGCCTGCCCGAAGGCCGCCACAACG
Source organism: Pseudomonas sp. KBS0710 (assembly GCF_005938045.2). Classification (GTDB taxonomy): domain Bacteria; phylum Pseudomonadota; class Gammaproteobacteria; order Pseudomonadales; family Pseudomonadaceae; genus Aquipseudomonas. The sequence goes on from NZ_VCCF02000001.1 coordinate 1,589,160, forward strand.
CTGAATCCAGCTCAGTCAGTCACACCAAAATCCAGCACCACCTTCATCGCCTGGGTCTTGTCCGCCGCCAACTCGAACGCCTGCACCGCCTGCTCAAATGGCACGGTGTGGGAGATCACTGGTTTCACATCGATGATCCCGCGATTGAGCAAATCCACCGCCTGGGCAAACTCGCTGTGGAAGCGGAAAGTGCCGCGCAAATCGATCTCGCGGCTCACCAGCAGGTTCAGCGGCAACGACACATCGCCGCCCAGTCCGACCGTCACCAGCACACCCCGTGGCGCGATGCATTCCAGGCCGTTGCGTAGAGCCTGGGCGCTACCGGAGACTTCGAACATCACCTCGAAATAGCCCTTTTCGGCGGTGTAGCGCTTGAGTGCATCCGCGCCGTCGGCAATGTTGTGGGTGCGCGTAGCGCCCATTTTTTCGGCGCAGGCGAGGGCGCTGGCAGACAGGTCCACGGCGACGATTTCACCGGCCCCGGCGGCACGCAAACTGCCAATCAGCAGGTTGCCGATGGGGCCGCAACCGGTCACCAGCACGCGTTTGCCGAACACCGCGCCGGCGCGCTGAATCGCGTGCAAGCCCACCGACAATGGCTCGGCCAGCGCACCTTCGGCCAGGCTCACGTGGTCGGCCAGCCAATGCGCCTGGTGAGTTTCGATCACCAGGCTCTGGCGAAATGCGCCCTGAATATGCGGAAAAGGCATCGCACTACCGTAGAAGCGCATGTTCAGGCAATGATTCGGCAGCCCTTGATGGCAGTAGCGGCAACCACCGCACGGGCGCGACGGCGATACGCTGATGCGCTGGCCGACCTTGAACAACCCGGCATCCGCACCCACGGCGTCGATCACCGCCGACACCTCATGGCCGAGCACCATCGGTTCGCGCAGGCGCACGGTGCCGAAGCCGCCGTGCTGGTAGTAATGCAGGTCCGAACCGCAGATGCCGCCACGGGCGATGCGCACGCGCAGTTGATCGGGGGCGAGGGTCTGCGGTTCGTCCTGGGGGTCGACCCGCAGGTCTTTGGAGGCGTGACAGACGATAGCGTGCATACAATTCTCCGGTTTACAGCGACGCGGTGATACCGCCGTCGACGTACAGAATATGGCCGTTGACGAAGCTGGCAGCGTCGCTGGCAAGGAACACGGCGGCACCGGCCAGTTCGGCCACGTCGCCCCAACGACGACTCGGCGTGCGTTGCACCAGCCAGTCGCTGAACTCGGGGTTGGCCACCAGGTTGGCGTTCAGTTCGGTCTTGAAATAACCGGGGCCGATGCCATTGACCGTCAACCCATGCGGGCCCCAATCGATGGCCATGCCCTTGGTGAGCATCTTCAGCGCACCCTTGCTGGCCGCATACGGCGCGATGCCAGGGCGGCCCAGCTCACTTTGCACCGAACAGATATTGATAATGCGCCCGCGCTTGCGCGGGATCATCGCCCGCGCCACGGCCTGGCCAACCAGAAAGGCACTGTCCAGGTTAGTGCTGATCAACTCGCGCCAGTGCTGCTCGCTGTAGTCCTCCAGCGGTCCACGCCGTTGCATGCCGGCGTTGTTTACCAGGATTTCCAGTGGACCGAGGCGCGCTTCGATATCCGCCACGGCGGCCTGGATCGCCGCGCTGTCGGTTACATCAAACGCCTGGGTGTGCACCGCCAACCCTTCGGCCGCCAACAGCGCCGCCGCATCGCGCAAGGTGCTGCGGTTGCGCCCGTTGAGCACCACCTGCGCCCCGGCCTGGGCCAGGCCGCGGGCAATCGCCAGGCCAATACCGGCACTGGAACCGGTGACCAGCGCCAGCCGGCCATCGAGGCGGAAGTTGTCTAAAACGCTTTGCATGGGCTACCTCTCCTAACGCTTCACACTACCAACCACAGCAGCATGATGATCTCTTGGGCGACAAAGGAATGGGCCTTGAGATGGGTGATCAACAATATCTATCCGATAATCATGACCAGTGCGACCAGCAGCAGATACGTGGGGCTAGCCCTGCCGAGCAGGGTGCCTGCTTGTTCTCATTGTGATAGGCCAAACCCTGTCATATCGTGTACGACTTGCGCTTACTTCACCGCAGCCGCAGTCAAGCGTCCAATTTTCATTTGTGATCGGGTGATCAGGTTTTGTGATAACCGTTTCATAGCTGAGGGAATTTGATGGAGTTGAAGCACTTGCGCGCCTTTGTGGTGCTCGCCCAGGAACTGCATTTCGGCCGGGCAGCGGCGCAGCTGTCGATCGTGCAGCCGGCGTTGAGCATGCAGATCAAGTTGCTGGAAAGCGGCCTGGGCGTGCGCCTGCTGGATCGTAACCGCCACTCAGTGACACTCACCGAAGCAGGGCGGGCGTTCTTGCCTGAGGCCCAGGCCACCTTGCACCAAGCGGCGCGGGCGGCGGATGCCGCGCGGGCGTCCAACCGGGGTGAAATCGGCCGGGTGCGCCTGGGGTTTGTGTCCTCGGTACTGCCGCAATTGCTGCCGCAGCTGATCCGCGCCGTGCACCAGCGCTACCCGCGTATCGAACTGGAACTCAAGGACATGCCCGGCCCCGACCAAGCCGCCGCGTTAAAGAATGGCCAGCTGGATTTCGGCTTGATGCGCCTGCCGGCCGCCCATCCTGGCGTGCAGACCCGTGCGGTATTGCGTGAGCATTTTTGCGTGGCGCTGCCGATCGATCACCCATTGGCGGCCCTGGAATCCATCCAGCCTGCCGACCTGCTCACGGTTCCGGTGTACATCCTCGCCAGGCGTTACGCGCCGGGATTCTACGATGAGTTTATCCAGGCAGTCGGCATGCCCTTGGACATCGCCAGCGAACTGGGTGAGTTCACCACCATGCTCGCGCTGGTCTCCGCCGGGTTGGGCATCGGCGTGTTGCCGCAACAGGCGGCGCGGGCGCTGCCAGTCAATTGCGTGTCGCGGCCTTTGCAATTGGGTGGGTTTCAGGCCACCACGGGGCTGGCCTGGACCGAGTTGGACAGCGCGGTGAAGACCACCTTGTTCAACCTGATTGTGGAATTGTTTGGCGAGTGATTGTTTCATTAGGTGAAATGCTGGATTGTAAATCCTGGTGATTCCATCGATCAGGGCAGCGGTGGAATATGCGTGGCGTCAACCCCCCACTTTCGGAGCCTCTCATGTCCCAGCCTGCGATCAAGCTTTATGGTTTCCCCTTGTCCGGCCACTCCCATCGGGTCGAACTGATGTTGTCGCTGCTGGGCCTGCCCAGTGAATTTATCCTGATCGACCTCAAGCAAGGCGCGCAGAAAGCGCCGGACTTTATTGCCAACCTCAACCGCTTCGGCCAGGTGCCGGTGATTGATGACAACGGCACGGTGCTGGCGGACTCCAACGCAATTCTTGTGTACCTCGCCAACCAATATGGCCACGGCCAGTGGCTGCCGACCGATCCTGTCGGCCAGGCTCGCGTACAGCGCTGGCTGTCGGCGGCTGCCGGCCAACTGCACGCCGGGCCTGCTGCTGCGCGGCTGGCGTTGGTGTTTGGTGCCGAAGTGGATACGGTCACGGCCATCAACCGGTCCCATGCGCTGCTCAAACTGGTGGAGGAGCAACTGAGCCAAAGCCGCTTTTTGGCCGGCGATCAGCCGAGCATTGCCGATGTAGCGTTCTATACCTACGTGGCCCACGCGCCGGAAGGCAATGTGTCGCTGGCCGACTACCCTCATGTGCGTGCCTGGCTTGCCAGCATCGAGGCGTTGCCAGGGTTTGTCGGCATGCCGCGCAGCGCCGTGGGTCTGCAATCACAGTAGTGTTCAAGAGGCGTGCCGATGGATCGATTTCATGAGATGCAGGTGTTCCTGGCGGTGGCCGAAGAGGAGGGCTTCGCAGCCGCTGCGCGGCGTCTGAAAACCTCGCCGCCCAGCGTCACCCGAGCGATTGCCGCCATGGAACAGCGTATCGGCACGCAGTTGCTGGCACGCACCACCCGCAGCCTGCACCTGACCGAAGCCGGCCAGCGTTACCTGGAGGATTGCCGCCGCATCCTTGCCGAGCTGGATGAGGCCGAGGAAGCCGCGGCGGGCAGCTATTCCATCCCCGGCGGCCACCTGACAGTCACCGCGCCGGTGCTGTTCGGCGAGCTGTATGTGGCGCCGGTGCTGGGGGATTACCTGGACCGCTTTCCCTTGGTGAATATCAACGCCTTGCTGGTCGACCGCGTGGTCAACATGACCGACGAGGGCGTCGATGTGGCCGTGCGTATCGGCCATCTGCAGGCGCCGGGGCAGCAGGCCATAAAGGTCGGGGAAGTGCGCCGCGTGGTGTGTGCATCGCCCGGTTACCTCAACCAGCACGGCCGGCCGCAGCGGCCTGAGCAATTGTGTGAAGCCAGGATCGTCACGTCATCATCCAGCCAACTGGTGAGTGAATGGGCGTTCGTCGACGCCGGGCAGCCATTGACGGTGCCCATCGAGCCGCGTCTTGTCGTCACGGCAAATAATGCGGCGATCAACCTCGCGCGCCTGGGCTGGGGCATGACGCGTGTGCTGTCCTACCAAGTGGCGGCAGCGGTGGCGGCGGGGGAGTTGGAAATGGTACTGGAGGATTTTGAACCAGCACCGCTGCCGATCCAGGTGGTGTTCCAGAAAAACGGTCGTGTACCGGCCAAGGTCCACACCTTTGTGGATTTCCTCACCCATCGCCTCGGGCAAGACGCAGCCTTGAACCCGGCGATGAAGCAGCGCGGTTGATGGAGCGCTATCGCGACATGCAGCTGTTTGCAGCGCTGGCTGAGCAGCCCAGCCTGGCGTCGGCGGCGCGCCAGGCCCAGGTTTCCGGCCCGACCCTGATCCGCGCGGTCGCACGCCTGGAAGCCCGCCTGCGGGTGCCGCTGTTGCAGCGCAGCACACGCGGCGTGCGCCTGACCGCGGCGGGCAGCGCGTATATGGCCGACTGCGTGCGGTTGCTGGCAGCCGTCGATACCGCCGAAGCTTCGGCCAAGGGCTTGCACGTGCAGGCCCAGGGCAACTTGCAGGTGTTCTTGCCGTTTCTGTTCAGCCGTTATGTGATGGCGCCGGTATTGGCCAGCTACATGGACTGCTATCCCGACATGCGCCTGGTGGCGCGCTACCACGACTACTACCCGAACCTGCACGAAGAGGGGCTGGACGTGGCGATCCTGGTGGGTGAATTACCCAGCTCATCGCTGATCGCCCGGCCGGTGGGGCAGGTGCGGCATATTCTGTGTGCCAGCCCCGATTACCTTGCCGCCCATGGCGAACCTCGACATCCGAACGAGCTTAAACAGCATCGCCTGATTGCCAGTGCCGACCCGGTGGCCTGGGATTTTCACGGCTGCCAGCTCAAGGCCCGCGCGCGCTTGAGCTGCGCCACCGTGCAAGGCGCAATCAATGCGGCGGTGCAAGGAGCGGGGGTGATTCGTTGCCTGAGTTACCCGGTTCACCAGCACGTGCTGGACGGCCAGTTGCGCCGGGTGTTGCCTGACTTTGAACCGCCGCCGTTGCCGGTGCATGTGGTGTACCGCGAGGGCCGCAACGCGCCGATGCGCGTGCGCAGTTTTGTCGACCACTGTGTGGCAGCGCTGCGTGAGCATCCGGCATTTCAGTAGGTGAAACAGTGGATTGCCAAACGTGGGCATTCTCACGTTGGCGGGTAGGGTGCAGCATTGGTACATCCAACCTGAGGTGCTCACCATGAACCCAGTCGAACAATCCCCCTGGCACGCCGGCGAACGGCACCTGCAAGCAAGCGCTGGCGCGGCTGAGCGTATGGCCGTGGTCGGGCTTAAGGTGATTCGCGATCACTTGCCGGAGCAGCATCGCGACTTCTACCCGCTGTTGCCCTACCTGATGCTCGGCGTGGTGGATGCCCAGGGCATTCCCTGGGCGACCATGCTTGAAGGTGCGCCGGGGTTTGCACATTCACCCGACCCACACACTTTGCAGGTCGACAGCTTGCCGTCCAAAAGCGACCCGGCGCTTGGCGCCTTGCACACCGGCGCCAGCGTGGGCTTGCTCGGCATTGACCTGAATACCCGGCGCCGCAACCGCATGAACGGCCGCCTTGGCCGCCTCGACCACGACGGCTTTTCGGTCGACGTGGTGCACACCTATGGCAACTGCCCCAAATACATCCAGCTGCGGCCCGTTGACGGCATCGCCCGCAAACCCGGCACCACGGTCGAGCGCCTCACCGGCCTGGACGCTGCGGGCCAAACGCTGATCCGCAACGCCGACACCTTCTTTGTTGCCAGCTACGCCGACGTGGATGGCGCACGCTCGGTGGACGTTTCACACAGAGGCGGTAATACCGGGTTTGTGCGAGTTGAAGGCAACGTACTGACCATCCCGGATTTTGCCGGCAACCTGTTCTTCAATACCCTGGGCAATTTGCAGCTCAACCCGGTGGCGGGCTTGCTGTTTATCGATTTTGAGTCGGGCGATGTGATGCAGGTTGCCGGGCGCACTTCGCTGATTCTTGATGGGCCTGAGGTGGCTGAGTTCGAAGGTGCCCAACGACTGTGGACAGTAACCGTGGAGCAGGTAGTACGCCGCCCTGCGGCATTGGCGTTGCGCTGGCAGTTTGCGCAGTTTTCGCCGCATAGCCTGGCGATGGGAAGTTGGTAGGCAATTGTTGCCGAATGTTGAACCGCCAGATTGAGCAATACCTATGGGTTAGCCTTGTTTTCCCACCGACAACAAGGACCTGTCATGCAACGCAAAGTCATCAATCCCACAACCGTGTTCAACTCCCTGCAATACGGCTTCAGCCAGGCCCTCGAAGTGCCGCAAGGCCGGCGCATCATGCTCTCCGGGCAAGTGGGGGTGGACGCCGAGGAGCGTACCGTCGGCCCAGGCATCGCCGAGCAGACCGCCACCGCCTTGGACAATATCGACAAGGTGCTGGCCGAGGTCGGCGGCAATCTGGCCGACGTGATCATGTTGCGTCTGTACATCGTCGAGTCCGCCCGTGATCAGCAAGAGCCGATTGCCCAGGCGCTGCGTGAGCGCTTCCCGCACAACCCGCCGCCGTCTTCGTGGATTATCGTCAGCGGGTTGTCGTTGCCTGAGTGGTTGATCGAGATCGAGGCGGAAGCGGTGATTTGACCAACCCCGAACAACGGCGGCGTATTTCAGCCGGTTTTTCCTTCGTTATGCGCAGGTGACACCGGGGGAATATCGGCTGCGGCAGTCGGGCCTGGGCTGACGCTCCAGGCGCCCCCCAGTGCCGTGTACAGGTTCACCTCCGCCACCAGTTGCGCGAGCCGATCGACAATCAACGCCTGCTGCGAACTGAATAGCGAACGCTGTGCATCGAGGAACGTGAGGTTGCTGTCCACACCGCTGCGGTAGCGGTGCTGGGCCAGGTCGTAATAGGCCTGGTTGGCGGCGACGAAATCCCGTTGCGCGTCCAACTGGTCGTTAAAGGTTTGCCGGGCGGCGAGGCCGTCGGCGACTTCCTGAAACGCCGTCTGAATCGATTTTTCGTACTGCGCCACCGTAATGTCTTTCTGCAATTTGGCGTAGTCGAGGCTGGCACGCAGGCTGCCGGCGTTGAAGATCGGCAGGTTGATTTGCGGCTGAAAGGTCCAGGTGCCCGCGCCGCCCTTGAACAACCCCGACAGCTCCTTGCTGGTACTGCCGGCGTTGGCGGTGAGCGTCACCGACGGAAAAAACGCCGCTCGCGCCGCGCCGATATTGGCGTTGGCGGCTTGCAGCTGGTATTCGGCCTGGAGGATATCCGGGCGCCGTTGCAGCAAGTCCGAGGGCAAGCCTGCGGGCAGGCGCGCCACCAGGTCGTCGGCGAGTGGGCGCGATGGCAGGTTTTCATCCACCGGGCCGCCCACCAGCAGGGCGAGGCTGTTGACGTCCTGGGCGACCTGGCGCTCATAACGGGCCACGCTGGCGCGGGTACTTTCTACCGCCGTGCGGGCTTGCACCACGTCCAGGGCCGAGGCCTTGCCCGCGGTTTTGCTGCGGCTGGTGAGCTGCCAGCTGTGGTCGTTGGCGGTCAGGGTTTGCTGCGCCAGGGTCAGCAGCTCCTGGTCGGCGCGCCAGGTCAGGTAGGCGTTGGCGACGTTGGCCACCAGGCTCAGTTGCGCGCTGCGTCGCGCCTCTTCGGTGCCCAGATACGTGAGCATCGCCTGCTCGCTGAGGCTGCGCACCCGCCCGAACAGGTCCAGTTCATAGGCACTCAGGCCCAGGGTGGCCGAATAGTTGGAGGTAATCGCCGACTTGCCGGTGCCAGTCACATCGCCCGGTACTTTCTGGCGTTTGCCGGCGCCGCTGGCCGATATCGCCGGGAACAGGTCCGCCCGCTGGATGCGGTACTGCGCCTGGAACGCCTGCACATTCAGCGCCGCTACCCGCAGGTCGCGGTTATTGGCCAGGGCTGCGCCAATCAGCTGTTGCAGCGCCGGGTCGTGGAACAGTTGCTGCCAGTCCGGTTCAACCGCCACAGTGCCGGCCTGGGCCTGGCTGTAGACCCCGCCCTGTGGGTACTGCGCCGGCACTGGCGCGGCGGGCCGCTGATACTCGGGGATCAGCGAGCAGCCGCCGAGCAGCCAGGCCATGCCAACGGTGGTGAGGGTGAATTTTTTCATCAGGCGCCAACCATCCATTTGGCCAGGCCATGGCGCCCACTCACGCCCAGCTTCGCGGCGGCGCGCTTGAGGTAGGTTTCGATCGAGCTGTTTTTAACGCTGAGTTTTTCCGCCATTTGCGGCACGGTGCCGCCGGTCAGCAGACCCAGGCACACCTCCTGCTCACGCGCCGACAGGGTGATGTCGCTGAGGGACAAGCGCTTGTAGAACTCGCGCTGCAAGTGTGACTGTTCCAGCTGGTTGTGGGCCGGCTCAGCCTGACTGTGCGACGCCTGGCGCAGAATCTGCGCATGCCGTTCCATCAACGGCAACAGGGTGTCCGACAAGCACTTGAGAAACGACAGCTCGGCCAGGGAAAAGCCTTGTTGGGTCGGCGGGCGGTAAAACGAAATCACGCAGCGTCGGTTGCCCTGGCGCGACACCAGGTTGCATTGGTGCGAGGTGCCGCGCGGGTGTGCGCTGTTGGCCTTGGCCTTCATCTGGATCAGCAACGGGTCTTGCATGCGCAGCATTTCGCGCAGCAGCGGGTGGTCATTCAGCGCATGCACAGGTTGGGGCGCCGGCAGGTGTTTTTTCAACCCGGCGCTGCCCAGCAGTTGGATATCGACCGCGCTGTCACGCAGTTCGTCGAGGGTCCATTCACTCAGGTCGACCAAATGAATCGGCACCCATTTGTCCACCAGATGCAGCATGTTGGCGGCGAAATTTTCCTGGCCGCTGTTTGAAATCAATTCACCCATTTCGGCGTAGAACTGCGGGCTGTGGGCGCCGCCAATAGTAGAAGTCAGACTCATAGCCATCTCATCCTTGATGTCGAAAACCGTCAACGGGTGCCCTGGGTCTGTGTGGGGCCGCCCGTACTTCTTGAACGTGACTCTTCTTTAACGTCATCGGCGTCCGAGATTTTATTTAGCCATAGCGATTTGTCCTACGTATGTAGCGGAAACGAGGGACACAAGCTGCCATAAAAACCACGTCATTAATTCGACGTTTCACACAAGGTATTCCGCCTACGAAAAGCCATTGCTAAACATTAGAGTTTTTTAACTATCTGATATCTAAGATAAAAATAGATTATTCGAACATGTTCAAAAAACCTGACTACGGGCAGATGTAGCCAATTTCCTACAGCGCTTTAATCGTTTCAGCAGTCAACCATCAGCCAAGCCCGTTTCCACCCATTTGGATGTCCGGGTTTCGGGTGTCAGACACCCTCGGACCTGCATGCTCAAATCCGGCAATTTTGGCGAAATGGGCCCGTGCGCGGCCGTGCCTGACACCTATTGAGAAGGATCTTATGAAGCATTCCCCAAGCTTCCCCCTGACTGCCGCCCAGCAGGACATCTGGCTCGACCAACTGCGAGCGGGCGACTCGCCGCTATACAACATTGGCGGCTATATGGATTTTGCCGGCGCCTTGGTGCCGGAACTGATCCAGCGCGCCGTCGAGTTGCTGGTGGCCAAGCACGATGCCTTGCGTATCCAGTTGCACACCGACACCGACGGCTTGCCTCGACAGACCTTCGACGCTGCGCTGACGGTGCAGGTACAACGGCACGACTTCTGCGCATTGGCAGACCCACAGGCCGCGAGCCAGGCGCTGATGCACGCGCAAATGGCCCGGCCCTATGCGCTGAGTGGCGAACCGCTGTCCCGGTTTTTTTTGGTCAAGCTCGATGACGATCACTACCACCTCGGCATTCAGGCCCATCACCTGATTCTCGATGGCTGGGGCTTTGGCCAGCTGCTGCAATCCCTGGCCCGTTTGTACACCGACCTCTTACAGGGCCAGCCAGCGGAGCCGTTTGCACCGTCGTATATCGACTTTATCGACACCGACCAGCGCTACCAGGAATCGGCCCGTTACGCCCGCGACCGCGCCTATTGGCTGGACAAATACCAGGTGTTGCCCGAGCCGCTGCTGACCCCGCGCCACAACGCCCCGGCGCCAAGCAACACCTGGGTGGAGCCGTTCCCGGTGGCGCTGCTCAACCGCATGGAACAAGTCGCCAACCGTTACCAGGCCTCGGTGTTTCACGTGTTGCTGGCGGCGCTCTACGTGTATTTCACCCGCACCAGCCAGCGTGATGAATGGGTGGTGGGGCTGCCGATCCTCAACCGTTCCAACGCACGTTTTCGTTCCACCGTGGGCTTGTTCGCCCAGGTCAGTGCAGTGCGTTTCCAGTTCGATGCGCACTTGCCGTTCAGCGCCGTGGTGCGCGGTGTGCGTGACCAGCTCAAGCAGGATTTTCGCCACCAGCGTTTTCCCCTGAGCGAGATGAACCGTGAGTTGGGCCTGCGTCGTACCGATCGCGGCCAGTTGTTTGACTTGTCCGTGTCCTTTGAACAGGACGATCACGACCTGCGCTACGGCCAGGTCCAGGCCCGTGCGATCAAGGTCTCCAACCACCACGAGCTGCTGCCGATTGCCCTCCACCTGCGCAGCAACCGTTACCAGGACACCGCTTGCCTGCATTGCGTGTACAACGAGGCGTGGTTTCGCGAGGACGAGGTGCAGGCGTTGGCGCAGCGCTTTACCTGGCTGCTGGAACAGGGGTTGGCAAATACCGCGTTAACGCTGGCTGAATTCGTCTTGGTGACGCCGGCCGAGCAGGCCCGGTTGCAGCTGTGGAATGCCACCGCACAAGCGCCTGCCAGCGCGCAAACCTTGCACCGGCGCATCGAGGCGCAGGCGGCGCGCACGCCCGACGCCCTCGCGGTGGCGCATCAGGGCCGGCAATTAACCTACGCCCAGCTCGATCAACAGGCCAATGCCCTGGCCCACCAACTGCTCGAGCACGGCGTGCAGCCGGACGACCGCGTGGCGATTGTGGCGCGGCGCGGGCTGGACACCGTGGCCGGGTTGCTGGCGATCCTCAAGTCCGGCGCCAGCTACGTGCCGGTGGACCCGGCTCACCCGGCCGAGCGCCTGAACTACCTGCTGCACGACAGTTCACCGGTGGCGGTGCTGACCCAGCACGACTTACTGGCGCGCCTGCCGATGCTCGACGTGCCGATAATTCGTTTGGACCTGCCGACCCATGGCCGTAGCGACAGCCCACCGGTGGCGGTCACGCCGTCGAACCTGGCCTATGTGATCTACACCTCAGGCTCCACCGGGTTGCCCAAAGGCGTGATGGTCGAGCACCACACCGTTTCGAACCTGGTGGACTGGCACTGCCGCGCCTTCAACCTGCACGCGGGCAGCCATACGGCCAGCGTCGCCGGTTTCGGTTTTGACGCGATGGCCTGGGAAGTCTGGCCGGCGTTGTGCGTGGGCGCGACCTTGCACCTGCCGCCGGCACAGGATGATGCCCAGGACATTGACGCGCTGCTCAACTGGTGGCGTGCGCAGCCGTTGGATGTGTGCTTTTTGCCGACCCCGGTGGCCGAGTATGCCTTCAGCCAGCGCCTGCAACACCCGACCTTGCGCACCCTGCTGATCGGCGGCGATCGCCTGCGCAGCTTCAGCCGCGCACAAACCTACGACGTGATCAACAACTACGGCCCAACCGAAGCCACCGTGGTCGCCACCTCCGGGCGCGTCGAGGCGGGCCATGCGCTGCACATCGGCGCGCCGATCGACAATGCCACGGTGTACTTGCTCGATGAACAGCAGCGCCCGGTGCCGATTGGCGTGGCGGGGGAGCTGTACATCGGCGGCAAGGGTGTGGCGCGGGGTTACCTGAACCAGCCTGAACTGAGTGCCGAGCGCTTTGTGAATGACCCGTTCAGCGCGGGCCGGATGTACCGCACCGGCGATCTGGCGCGCTGGCTGCCCGACGGCAACCTTGAGTACCTGGGCCGCAATGACGACCAGGTAAAAATCCGTGGCGTGCGCATCGAGCTGGGGGAAATCGAGTCCGCGCTGGCCAGCCATCCGGCGGTCCAGGAAGCCGTGGTGCAGTGTCGCGAGGGCCAGTTGTTGGCCTGGTTTGTCGCCCGGCACAGCGTTGAAATCCAAGCGTTGCGTGCCCATCTGCAAGCCTCGCTGCCCGATTACATGCTGCCGGCGGCCTATGTGCAGTTGGCCGTGATGCCGCTGACCGCCAACGGCAAGCTCGACCGCAAGGCGCTTCCCGCGCCCACCCAGCAAGCCTTTGTTACGCGCCAGTTCGAGGCACCTTACGAGGGCGCGGAAACCCTTCTGGCGCAGATCTGGGCTGAGCTGTTGCAGGTGCAGCAAGTGGGGCGCCATGACCATTTCTTCGAACTGGGCGGCCACTCGCTGTTGGCGGTGCAGTTGGTGCAGCGTATGCGCCAGGCCGGCTTGCATGCCGATGTGCAGGTGTTGTTCGGCCAGCCGACACTCGCCGCGTTGGCGGCGGTCAGTGGCGGCAGTGAGGTACAGGTGCCGGGCAATCGTATTGCGCCAGGTTGCAGCCACATCACGCCGGACATGCTCGCACTCGCCGAACTCGACCAGCCGAGCCTGGATCGTATCGTCGCCGGCATCCCCGGAGGCGCGACCAATGTGCAGGAAATCTACCCGCTGGCGCCGTTGCAGGAGGGCTTGCTGTACCACCACCTCACGGACGAGCGCGACCCCTACCAGCAACATGCGCTGTTCAGTTTTGCCCGTCGCGAGCAGTTGGAGGCGTTTGCCCAAGCGTTGCAGCAGGTGATCAAACGTCACGATATCCTGCGCACCAGCCTGGTTTGGGATGCGCTGGAACAGCCGATGCAAGTGGTGTGGCGCCACGCGCAGTTGCGCGTCGCGCCGCTGCACGATCAGCACGCACCGCTGGATCTGCGCCAGGCGCCGTTGATGGCACTGGATTACGCCGAGGAGCCGCACAACCAGCGCTGGGTCGCCAAGTTGCGCTTCCATCACCTGGTCAACGACGCCACCTCGACCACCGTGCTGGTGGATGAAATTCGCTCCCACTTGCTGGGCCAGCAGGCGCAATTACCGGCGCCGGTGCCTTACCGCAACGTGGTCGCGCAGGCCCGTTCGGCGGCGCGCCAGGCAGCCCATGAAGTGTTCTTCCGTGAACGCCTGGCGGACGTCGACGAGCCGACCCTGGCGTACGGATTGCAGGAACGCCAAGCCAATCGTGCGGAAATCGAAGCGGCCGAACGGCCCCTGGCAGACGCCCTCAACCTGCGCTTGCGCGCTCAAGCTCGAGCGCTTGGGGTCAGTGCCGCCAGCCTGTTCCACCTGGCCTGGGCCCAGGTACTCAGCCGGGTCGCGGGCCGCGATGATGTGGTGTTCGGCACCGTGTTGCTTGGCCGTTTGCAAGCCGGTGAGGGCGCCGACCGTGCCTTGGGCATGTTCATCAACACCTTGCCGCTGCGCGTGCGCCTGGCTGGGCAAAGCGTAGTCGCTGCACTGGCAGACACCCATGCGCAACTGAGCGCCCTGGTCGCCCATGAACAGGCATCCCTGGCCCTGGCCCAGCGTTGCAGCGGTGCCTCGCCGCTGTTCAACAGCCTGCTCAACTACCGGCACACGGCGGCGGACAGAGACCTGAACCTGGTGCCGGGCATTGCCCTGCTCAGCAGCGAAGATATCCTCAGTTACCCGCTGACGCTCACGGTCGACGACATCGCCAGCGGCTTTCGCCTTACGGCCAAGGCGCCGCGCAAGGTCGGTGCCGAGCGGTTGCTGGGTTACTTGGAGACGGTGCTCAATGGCCTGGCGGATGCCCTTGAACAGGCACCGACCACACCGCTGCGCGAGGTACAGGTGCTGCCGGCCAGTGAACTGAAAACGCTGTTGCTGGAGTTCAATGCGACCCACACCGACTACCCCGAAACTCTTACCGTCCAAGCTCTGTTCGAAGCCCACGCGCGGCAGATCCCCAACGCCATTGCGGTGCAGGCTGGCGATCGGCAGTTGAGCTACCGCGAACTCAACGAGCGTGCCAACCAGTTGGCCTTTTACCTGCGTGAGCGTGGCGTCCGGCCGGATTCGCGTGTGGCGCTGTGCGTCGAGCGCGGGCTGGAGCTGGTGGTGGGGTTGTTGGCGATCCTCAAGGCGGGTGGCGCCTATGTGCCGCTGGACCCTGGCTACCCGCGCGAACGCCTGGCCTACATGCTCAACGACAGCCAGCCCGTGGCGTTATTGGTGCATGCGGCCACCCGTGACTTGCCCGGTGAGGTGTCGGTGCCAGTGATCGACTTCGACCGCTGCGCCTGGGGCCAGGCGCCTGTCGGTAACCCGTTGGTGCCTGGTTTGAGCGTCACCAACCTGGCCTACGTGATGTACACCTCCGGCTCCACCGGCACGCCCAAAGGCGTGATGATCGAGCATCGGGGCTTAAGCAACCTGATGCACTGGGGCTCCAAACTGTGCCCGAATGCCGAAGGCGGCGCCTTGTTGCAACGTGCGCCGTTCAGCTTCGATGGCTCGGTGTGGGAACTGTTCTGGCCGCTGACCAATGGCATGCGCCTGGTGCTCGCACGGCCCGATGGGCACCGTGAACCGGCGTACCTGGCCCAGGTGATCCGCGAGCAACAGATCAGCGTGATCAAGTTCGTGCCGGCGATGTTGCAGCAGTTTCTGGAACTGGAAGAATCCGCGCTGTGTACCAGCCTCACCGACGTGCTGTGTGGCGGCGGTGAACTCACTGAAGCCCTGGCCCGAGGCGTGCAGGCGCGCTTGCCCAACGTGCGCTTGCATAACGTCTACGGCCCCACCGAAGCCACGGTGGACAGCAGCGCCTGGACCCTGGAGCCCGGCGCCGCTGTGCCGGCCGTGCAACTGCCGATTGGTCGGGCGATCCACAACACCCGCCTGTATGTGCTGGATGAACATGACACGCTGGTGCCCATGGGCGTCAGCGGCCAGCTGCATATCGGCGGCGTCGGCGTTGCGCGGGGTTACCTGGGGCTGGAGCAGATGACCGCCGAGCGCTTTATCGACAGCCCGTTTGTGGCGGGAGATCGGCTGTACCGCACCGGCGATCTGGTGCGTTACTTGCCCGATGGCAACCTTGAGTTCCTGGGGCGCAATGACTTCCAGGTCAAGCTACGGGGCGTGCGCCTGGAGCTGGGCGAAATCGAATCGCGCCTGGCCGCGCACCCGGCGCTGCGGGACGTGGCGGTGCTGATTCGTGATGAGCGCTTGGTGGCGTACTTTACCCTGCGTGGGCAAGCGCCAGGCCTGGAAGCCTTGCGTGCGTACGTGCTCGAACAGTTGCCTGAGTACATGGTGCCGGCGGCCTTTGTGCAGCTTGATGAACTGCCGCTTAACCCGGCTGGCAAGCTCGACCGCAAGGCCCTGCCGGCGCCTGGGTTGGAGGCGGTGGTGAGTCGCGCCTATGAGGCGCCGCTGGGTGAGGTGGAAACCCTGATGGCGGGCATCTGGGCCGAGGTGTTGAAACTTGAGCGGGTAGGGCGGCACGACCACTTCTTCGAACTGGGCGGGCATTCGTTACTGGCAGTGACCCTGGTGGCGCGGATGCGCAAGGCAGGGTTGGAGGTGGATGCGCGCACCCTGTTCAGCCAGCCGACGTTGGCGCAATTGGCCGCCTGCACCACTGCCCAGGTACAGCGCGTGGAAGTGCCGCAAACCGCCATCCCCCAACTCAACCGCCGCCGCCGGATCTGATCGTGCCCACGCGTGGGACCGATCTCAAAAGGCCAAATGCGGGAGGCTGTTGAGACCTTACTCGGTCAAAACTGTGGGAGCGGGCTTGCTCGCGAATGCGGTGGGTCAGACAACTTATCCGTAACTGATGCACCGCATTCGCGAGCAAGTCGAATCGTCGCACCGCCGCTCCCACAGGGTTAATCGAGTTTATTCAGCGCGATGTTTTGGCGGGATTCAGGCACTCGATAGAGCGGTCCACCGTGGTCTTGGCCACTTCCAGCAAATGCCACACCGCCAGAATCTTCGCCCGCTGGGGACTGGCCAGCAGATCACCGCAATTGAGCGCGGTCGCTGAAGCGCTGTCGAGCAAGCTGGCGGTGTAGAGCAGGGCGTCTTCGAAGCTCAGGTCTTCGATTTGAACGGCCTTGGAGGGCAGGTAGTGGTCGATGGCGCGATTGAAGGCGGCGCGGTCTTTGTCGGCGTTGCGGGGTGGGTCTGGGACGACTTTTTTCATGGTGTACCTTCGCGTTAGATAAGGGACGGACACCCTTCGCGACTAAACGAGGGTGGCGGCTGTACGCAGGTTAGTCGACCGGCTCCAACGCGAAAATTCCGGCGCACCCGAAGGTGCCCTGCGCACAGCCACCATAAAACCTCATGGAGGACCATGCACGCGTTGGAAGGTCGGGCGACTAAACCCGATCACTGATAAGCAGTGACGGATCGCAGACTAGCCATCGATTCCAACAGGCACAAGGCGGCAGGGATTGTCTAGGAAACGTCCTGCAATTAAAAGGGACACGCCTTGCTGGCCTTTTACAAACCATGACCAAACGCCATCAACCGCAGCCTCCGATGGAACCTTTTGCGCCATCACCACCAACACACTGTGCAGTTTCGCCTGAAACGTCGGCGTCAGCCTTTCGACGCTGTTGGATTTTGATGGACAACGTGGCTCATGACCCAAACGCTTGGACACCTTCAGCCATTCAGACAGGCGCACAGGCCGACGCTGCCTGCCCCTCGCACGGAGGCCGACACCTCCAGCCTGCCGACACGCGCGCAAACTCGGCCGGCGGACGATCTGCGCTCAGCCACGCAGATCTACAAGGACAACCCCATGCTGGGCACGGGCATCATGTCACGCGCCTTTGGCTGGAACCCACAAAGGCGTGAGCGCCAAACCCGATTGATCACCCACTTGAAGCGACAGGTCGGCGACTTTACCGCCGCCAACCCAGACCCCGTGTCACGTGCCAACGCCATGTACCGCCTGGCGCGGCTGATCCACCACATCGACAACGACCCCAGCCTGCGCCGGGTCAAAGGCAGTTACCCAGGTGATGGGCGCCTGGACGTGCAGGGTATAAAGGGCTTTGCGTCCGAGGTCGACCGCCTGACTCAATTCGCCGAGCAAGGCTACCGCGTACTGGGGCAGGGCGGTCGCGGGGTCATCTGGCCAAAGCCTGCCCCCCAAGGCCGTGCAGCAGGTGACCGACGCTCGGTGCAGGCAATCACGGTGAATCCCTTGTTCAAGGCACTAGATACCGTGCTTGACGCGAACGAACGGCTCGCCTTCAAAGTGCTCGTAGGCGGTGACTGGAACGACCCCCGCTTACCCGCCGATGTTCGCGCAGCCAGTGCCGCGAATGCTGAACACGTCCTTGAATTCATTGACCAGCAAGGCGGCGCCCATTCCACCGCCAGTAACGGCGAAATAGACGGAAGAGTGGAGGACGTTCCTGATCTTCCTGCGCCTTACCTGACGCGTGAGCATTTCACGTACCCCGGTTCTGAAGCGCGGCGGCTGTCGGATTTTACTTATTTCGGTTATGCCGTGTTTGAGAAGCGCTAGCGGCATTCCAGGCAGGGTGACGCCGATAATGCCGTCAGCGTGGCGTTGGAACAAACGCCACACTGCCACCCGAGCGCTTTTGGAACAACCGCTCACCATTGTCCGGCTGCGTGGTAATCACCGTGTGATCCGAACCCAGGTAGGCCAGCGGTGTCGGGTCTTCCTTGGAATACTGCGCGACGATGATGGTGTGCTGCGGGTCAAAGGCCTGGCCGCTGGTTTTTTCCAGCCAGGCCATTAAGGCCGCGCTGTCGCCCTGGCGCGGGAAGTCCTGGGTTTCGCTGACGTAGTAGAACGGCTTGCCGCCATTTTGCAGGTACATCGGCACTTTGTTGTCGACTTCTACCATCACCATCTGCCATTGATTCCACGGTGCGCTTTTGGTCGCTTCGGCTTGTACATCGTCGGCGAAGCGGGTCACGCCGCCATTGCCGTTGACCCACGGATAGACCACCCCAAGCACCAGCAACAGCAAGCCTGCGGTGAAGCCAAAGCCTTTTTGCCAACGCGGCCAACTGATGGGTTTTTTCTCCAGGCGCTCACTCAACCACCAGGCGGCCAAGAGTTGGGCAAAGGGCACCAGCGGCAGCACGTAGTAGCTGCGCCGGCTGCCACTGGCGGTGAAAAACACAAACAGCAGGCCCAGGCCCCACACCAGCCAGCGCACGTTGGGTAGCGTTTGGCGCCAGTTGCGCAGTGCCAGCCACAGGCCCAGCAACCAGCACGGTGCCCAGGGCAAGGTGTAGGCCGGCAGGTAGATCAGGTAGGTGTAGATCGGCCCCATGTGGTCGAACGGGTCGAAGAAGCGCACGACGTTTTCCTTGAACACCAGTTCAAGGCCACTCTCGCCGTAAGTCGGCGCGCCGTAGAGGTGGGACAGCACGAAGGGAATCGCATAAAACGCCGCTGCAATCAGCATGGCCAGCAGCAGGCGCAGGTTGAGGTGGCGCTTGTAGCGGTGTTCGCTGAGCAGGTGCGGCAGCAGCACCAGGCCCGGCAGCACAAAACCGATCAAGCCTTTGAACAGCGAGGTGGCCGCCAGCAGCAGGAAAAACACGGTGTAGCGCCCCAGCCGCGTGTCGTCCGGCCCGCGCCAATACCACCACACCGCCGCCAGTACGCCGCACACGGTGAGGATGTCGGCCGTGGCCACGCGCGCCCAGAACAGAAAGTAGAAGGTGGTGGCGAGCATCCAGCCGGCAATCAGCCCGGTGCCTTTGCGGAACAGGCGTTCGCCGATCAGGTACACCAGCCAGATGCTCAGCCACGCTGCAATCACCGACGACAAACGCAGCGACCAGGGGCCAAGCCCGCCCATCAGGTTGGCGAAGCCGGTGATCAGCCAGTAGGAAGGCAGGGGTTTGTCGTAGTAGGGCGCGCCCTTGAGGTAGGGATCGAAGTAATCACCGCTTTGCAGCATCTGCAATGCGATGTTGGCCCAGCGGGTTTCCGGCCCCCACAGGTCACGACTGCCCAGGCCCAGCAGCAGAAGCAGCGCCGAGACGCCCAGCAGCAGCACCAGGGCGCCGCGTTCGGTTTTGAACAAACTCATGGGCGGCTCTCAAGGCAGGCGTAACGTTAAGGAAGCTGCGGATAAATAATCAAAAGCAGGGCGCCTTTGCGATAGCGTTTGCCGCCCGGTGGCAGTTGCCCTTCTTCGCGGTGTTCGCTGGTGCTGCGCACGCGCATCAGCACGCCGACCGAACCTTGCTGGCGCGCCTGCGCAAGCCAGGTCTGCACGCTGTCCAGGTCGACCTTGCGGTGCACCGAGTCGGCGTACTTGAGGCCATAACGCAGCTCGCCTTCGGTGTCGTAAAACGCCACCTCCGGGCGACCCAGGCGCCAGGACAAGGCCGACGCCGAGCCCAGCTCGTTGCTGATCAAAGCATGGGTTTGTTGCAGTTCATCCAGATGCTCAAGCACAAACTGGTCGGGCATTTCGGTGTCGGTGATCATCGCCGGCATGCCCGCCGGCAGTAACGCCACCAGCAAGCCGATGCCCAGCGCCGGCATCGCCCACAAGGTCAGCGGGCGCAGCGCTTGCAGCAGGTTGGCGAGGATCCAGGCCAGCAATACGATAAACGCCAGGGACAGGCTGAACATCTCCGCGTGGCTGTTGCCGTACATCGGGTTGCAGATTTGCAGGTAGATCAACGCCACCATCGCCGCCAGACCAATCACGGCGTTTACCAGCCCGTTGATCAGGATCGCGCGGGCCTTGCCTTGCCGGATCAGGTCGATCAGCGCGTGGCCCATCAACAAGGCCAGTGGCAGCAGGCACGGCATGATGTAGGTCGGCAATTTGCCGCGGCTCATGCTGAAGAAGGCCAGGGGCAACAGCAGCCACAGGGCCAGGAACATGATGGCCGGCTGGGCTTTGTCTTTCCAGGTCTTGATCAGTGTGGCCGGCAGCAACGCCGCCCAGGGCAGGCAGGCGGCCACCATGATCGGCAGGAAGAACCACCAGGCGCGCGCATGCTGGGCATTGTCGGAAGAGAAGCGACGGATATGCTCGTGCCAGAAGAAGAAGCGCCAGTAGTCGGGCTCCTGCAAGTGAATGGCCAAGGCCCACGGTACGCAGACGATAGCGGCGACCACAATGGCCAACGGGCCGTAGCGCAACAGTTCACCCAGCCGGCGTTGCCAGAGGATGTACGGCACGGCGATCAGCACGGGCAACAGCCAGGCCAGAAAGCCTTTGGTCATAAAGCCCATGCCGCAGGCCACGCCCAGCACTGCCCAGGCACCCAGACGAGCACGCGAGGTGCGGCTGTCGAGGGCAAACCACAGCGCTACCAGGCTGAGGTTGACCCAGAAGGTGAATTGCGGATCGAGGTTGGAATACCCCGCTTGCCCGGCCACCAGCCCGAAGCTCATGTAGAGCAGGGCGCAGGCGAAGCTTTTGCGCGGGTCGTTCCACAGGCGGCGAGCGATAAGGTAGGCCAGCAACACACTCAGGCCGGTGGTCAAGGCTGAAGCCACACGCACGCCAAACAGGTTTTCACCGAACATCGCCTGACCGAGGGCGATCAGCCAATAGCCGGCGGCGGGTTTTTCGAAATAGCGCACACCCATGAAGTGCGGTGCCACCCAATTGCCGCTCTGCAGCATTTCCTGGCTGATCTGGGCGTAGCGGGTTTCATCCGGGATCCATAAACCGTGCAGGCCCATGGGCAGTAGATAAAACACCGCGAAGGCCAATAGCAATAGAGGCAAAGGTTTAAGCAGACGTGTCATGAAAACGTCACTCCTTGACGTTTAATGGCGAAGTAAGCAGATATGTAAAAGTTTGTAGGAAGAATCACAAAGTTCACTAAGTCGATGAAAAAAATCATGACGTCCAATAGTTGCGGGCGCAGTTGAACATGCCAGAAGAGGGCTGTCGTTTTGCTGAACATGAAGAAAGTTATAGGTAAAAAAGTGTCTATAGCTTTTTAAGTACGGCGGACCAGGCGGGGCCGTTCATGATGCCAAGCGTCTCAAATTTGCCGTTGGCCAGTACGCGCACAAACAGGGCACTGCCGTACTCGGAAAATGGCGCGCGAGGGTAGCCCAGGGCGCTTTCAAAGTCGGCAATACAGCCACTGTGCGTGACAAAAACGAGGTTGCGACCAGGCCGTTTGCGGCTGAGCAGCTCTTCATCGATGTCTTCGCCGCAGATGGTCTTCTCGCCAGGGGTCAGTTCGGCTCTACCGAACATGAAGTGCGAGGTCTGTACCGTGCGCAAAGCAGGGCTGGCAACGATGTCGCTGGTTTCCAGGCCCAGTAGTTTAAAGGCCTTGCCGACTTCTTCGGCGCGTTGGGTGCCGACGGTCGTCAGGCCTTCAGGTGCGCCGAAACAGGGATTGGCCGAGCGGTCGCAGCGCTCTTCGTGACGCACCAGTACGATCAGGTCACCATCGCGCCAGGCCGGCAATACTTGCGAGGTGAGCAGGCGATTGCCGATGCTCAGGTCGCGCGGCGCAAACGGCCAAAACAGCAAACCGGCGAGCAGC